>JAJZDN010000131.1 GCA_021805985.1 Planctomycetota bacterium
CAGCGGGACTACCGTACCCGACGGTGGCTGCTTAATTGTTGTGCCTACTACCAGATACGCAACGCCGCTTCTTACGCCAGCCGAAGACGCAGGAAAAAAGATAACGAGTTTTTATAGCGCTGTCGTACTAAGCGCTATCGCGGATTCGATCCGCCGGTCGCTGGTGACAATTTTTGCTGTCGTTTTGCTATTCATCGTGCATCTGCTCCCAGGCGTCAACGAGGAGGTCAAAACCGTCACCATCACTGGATTATAACCGAAGGGCGGTTGGGTTAGCAACAGATCGGTATGGCAATCGGTATGGCAATCCACTCTCTCCAAAAAAGTTCGGCCCATGCCCCGTTCAGACTGCACTCCGACTGGGCATGCAACGCTCTCGGAATCCAGCAACGCCATCCATGTCTGACTTGGGCACAGAATAGTAATATTACTGGGCACCGGGGGGCGCCGGCATCACCCTCTATAAATTGAATCCGCCGGCGATGGTATAGTTTATAACCACGAATTCCATGATAACATTATGTCGGCCGGCGGGCGGCGGTCAGTTTGCCCGACCAGTCAAACGGAATAAGATGGCTGAAAGAATATGACAATCGCCGAACTTAAAAAGCTGCTCAAGGCAGGAGAATGGAACGATATTGAGTTCAAAGAAGCGCGTATGGACGTTCCGAAGTCCGCTTTTGAGACGGTGTCCGCCTTCGCGAACACCCACGGCGGTCGCCTGGTCTTCGGCGTAGCCCAGCGCGGCGAATCGTACGAAATCACCGGTGTTGAAAAGCCGGAGAAGGTTCAGAACGATTTTCTCTCGGTGTTGCACGCGGACGCCAAGATCAATCATGATGTATCAGTGACCGAGCAGAAATTGCCTATAGACGGCAAGATGGTTCTGGTGTTTCAAATCGCAGAGAATGGGCGAACGCGCAAGCCGGTTTACCTCGACGGCGACATCCGTCGCACTTTCCTGCGCAAAGGCGGCGGCGACTACAAGGCCCAGATGCAGGACATCGAGCGAATGCTGCGGGACTCCGCCGTTGACCGGTGGGATGGCCAGCCGTTCGACCGCGTTGCCTTCAAGCAAGCCTTTGACGTCAGTACCCTGGGCTGGTATCGGAATCGATTCCATCAAGTCAATACCGGCTTCGATGCCAGACAGTCGGATCGCGATTTTCTGTACCACTGGGGCTTTCTGATCAAACAGAATAAGCGTTTCCTACCGACCCGGGCGGCCATCATGCTCTTCGGATCGTCGCTGGCTGTGCATCAGCTTATTCCCCGTCCGACGCTGGATGTGCAATTCCTTGGATATTCCACAGGCGATGCTCTGCCGGAGACACGCTGGATCGACCGGATTGTCTGCGAAGACAACATAATCCAGGCATGGGAACAACTGGTCACCAAATATCGTTTCTTTATGCCTAAACCGTTTCGGGATATTGACCCCGTTACGCTTGGCCGGCGCGATGACCCGCCCGGATTCCGGGTTTTCCGTGAGGCTGCGGTCAACTTGCTGATCCACCAGGATTATGGCGATCATTCGCGTAAGGGCGTCATTAAATTCTTCCGCGATGGAATACAGTTCTGGAATCCGGGTGATGTCTTCGGCGATGATTTACGCCTCTGGGAACCTGGGGAGAAGGAAGTGCGTAATCCATCCATTGCCATGGCCCTGCGGAGGATTGCCATGTGCGAACAGGCGGGCACAGGCCTTCGCATGATGCGTGAAGCATGGCGGAAACTGGGCCATCCCGCACCCCATTACAAAAACGACCGGGCCGGAAAAGCCTTTGAGTTTTTCATTCCGGAGTTGGATAAGGAAGTGGACATGGCCTCAGATTTGGTGAAGGCCATGTTCGGTGACCCTGCACAGCCCAAGGCCCAAGTCGAGGCCCAAGAGGCCCAAGTCGAGGCCCAAGTCAAGTTGTCCAAATGGCAACTCGATGTTTTGTCCGCGTGTTCCGCAGGCGAAAAAACAGCGCGGGAACTTCTATTGGTTGCGGGCTATCGGAGTCGAACGGGTAACTTCAAGAAGGGCCTTCAACGCCTTGTAGTTGAAAGTTTCCTGGGGCCGACACTGCCCGACAAGCCCAACAGCCGCCTCCAGAAATATCGGCTCACCGCTGCAGGACGCCAGACATTATCCGCGCGCAGAGGAGATATGCAGTGATAGCCGGTTTTGTCCTGCGCCCCTAAAACGACATCACAATATCTCCGCCATCCATTCAACAGGGTGCAGCGCTTTTCGCCCGGTGGCGTGTTGTATCTGATGGCGGCAAGAGGTGCCCGGCGCAAGAATTACCGCCTCTGCCGGCGCGTGCCGGATCGGGTCAAATTCACTTTGGCCGAATATTTTCATGGACAATTCATAATGATCCTGCGTGTAGCCAAATCCACCGGCCATGCCACAGCATCCCGTATCCAGTATCTTGGCGTGGCCGCCGGACAGACTTTGCAATAGTTTGTTATCCTGCTGGGTTCCCCACAGGGCTTTGGCGTGGCAGTGGCCATGAAACAAAACCGGGGCAGTCGTTCGGTGCGTGGCCTTTGGCGTAACCGGGTGGCTCTGCCAGCGTTGCTGCACAAAATCTGTTGGTGAAATCGCTTTTTTCTTTAATTCTCCCAGCACTTCCGCCGGGCCGATGCCTTTGAAATGCTGCCAATCATCAATCATGGCACTAAGGCACGAAGGCTCGCACACCACGATGGCGGCAACATCCGCATCCAGTATTGCGGGTGTCAGTTGGGTCAATGTCTGGCGGATACTTTGCTGGGCGCTTTGCAATAAGCCGTTGGAAATCGCCGCTCTTCCGCAGCAGCCGTGACTCACCATTTCCACCTGATAACCCAAGCTTTGCAACACCCGCGTGGCGGCAGTACCAATGTGCGAGTCATTATAATTTGTAAAGCAGTCCGCAAAAAGCACCACCTTGGGGCCATGTGCGGGGTTGCTATTTTGCAGCTTTTGGTGAAATAGTTTTTGCAGTGGGGCGGAAAATGTGGGCAGTTCCCGTTGCGGTGCCAAACCGAGCAGATAATTCATCACGGCTCTTGCGGGCAGCATATTTTGCGCCCAATTGGCAAAGCCCGGCAGGATCGATCCCAGGCGGTTAAGTGTGCGAATGTTGCCAAATGTGCCGGCCGCCAAAGACGGGCGAATCTCCCGGTAGCGCTGTGCCAGATATTCAGCTTTGAGCCGGCCGATATCCACGCTGCTGGGGCACTCGGTCTTGCAAGCTTTGCAGGACAGGCACAGATCAAGCGTGTGCAGTGTTTCGCGATCGGTCCAGTTGGGCCGATCCGATGTTCCAAGAATATTGGCGCGCAGGGCATTGGCTCTTCCGCGCGGTGAATGCCGCTCATCCAGCGTGGCTCGATAAGATGGACACATCGTGCCGCCGGAAGTTTTTCGACAAAACCCCGCCCCGTTGCACATTTCAACCGCCCCGGCAAAGGATTCCTGATCAGAGTAATCAAAATAGGTCTCAACATCCATGAGATTGGTTTTACGCTGCGCCTGCTGGCGCAGATGGGTCGTGATTGAATCCACCGCACCGGCATTGACAATCATGCCCGGGTTCAAAATGCTATGGGGATCAAAAATGGCTTTGATCTCGGCGAATGCCGCCATGATCTTCGGGCCGAAATACTCCATCAGCAGCGGTCCCCGCACCCGCCCGTCCCCATGTTCTCCGGACATCACCCCGCCGCAGTCCCGCGCTAAGCGGGCGGTTTGCAGCGCAATATCTCGCATGGCCTCTTGATCTCGGACATCATGCAAGTCCAGCATCGGCCGTACATGTAAAACGCCCACAGAAGCGTGGGCATAAAACGCGGCATGGGTGCCGTGCGCTTCGACAATAACTTTCATCCGGCGGATAAATTCCGCCAGACGTGACACCGGAATTGCATTATCTTCAACAAAAGTAATGGGTTTACGTGTGCCCGACAGTCCATGCAGCAGGGCTTCGGCGCTTTTGCGAAGTGCCCATGCCTGATGCATTTCCGTGCCCTGCCGGAATAGTCGCTCTGCGGGCGCTTGCAGCGCGGGATGCGTCAAACACGCTTCCAACTCGCTAGCGGCACCTTCCGCCTGATATTCCACATACAGCACCGCCGCCGGAAGTTCGCCGTTTATCCGCGGCAGAACTTCCAGGTGCCTCCGCGCTTCGGCATTGCCTTGAGCTGCCTCAAGCACCTCTGCGTCCAGCAGTTCTACTGCAGTGGGATTGGTAGTTAAAATCGGCTCCAGCCGATCCAGCGCCTCTTCCAAACTGTGGAACGCCAGGATCGCCAGGCCCCGCGCTGCGGGAATCGGATGCAATTTCAGCCGGGCTGCCGTAATAACCGCCAAGGTCCCTTCGCTGCCACACATTAGCGGGCTAAGGTCCAGATCCTCCGGCGTGCTTCCCGTATCCAATTGCCGCAGAATCAAATCAAGTGAATAGCCGGCGTTGCGGCGATTAAGTTTTGGAAATCGTTCACGAATTTCTGCCGCATGTTGCCCGACAACTGCGGCAACTCGCCGGGCAAGATCAAGCGCGACCTTATTATGCTTCCCCGCACCCGCCTCCAGCCACAGGCTTTGCCCGTCCGCCAGCACCACATGTACAGCCGAGAGATTCTCACTGGTGCGGCCATAGCGGATCGACCGCGCACCGGCAGCATTATTGCCGATGCACCCGCCTAACGCAGCCTGTGCCACCGTGGCCGGATCAGGCGCAAAAAACAGGCCGCTGTGTGCCAATTCGCGATTCATCTGATCAATGCTCATACCCGCTTGCGCCACGCATGCTCGCTTGGCAATATCAACCTCCAACAGGCTGCGAAATTGCGGTGATACATCCAGCACCACCGCCTGATTGGTGCATTGCCCCGCCAGACTCGTGCCTCCACCGCGCGGCAGAACCGCAATGCGTTGCCGCTGGCAAAATTCCAGCAGCGTGGATATCTGTTGAGCAGACTCCGGAATTACCACGCCCAGCGGCATAACCTGATACAACGACGCATCGGTCGCATACAAAAGCCGATCATGCCCGCTTAGCCGTAATTCGCCTACGTCCAGTTGCTCTAGCGCGCGGGCCAAATCCGCTGCTCCAAGTGTATTTGAAGCAGCCTCAGTAATAATTGGTAACGAAACGTGTTCTTCGGTCATAGCGCGTTGCATAATAACCGCTTGCCCCGATGTTGCAATTGTTCATGTGCGTTTGTCCATGTGCGTTCATGTGTGCCGCACTGGATATTGGCTCCTACCGACAGGCTCCTAGCGACTGGCATTCTCAAACATACCCCTCACGGATACAATGTTCCCGCGATGAATCAGTTAAAATCTATAGCGCGTTGGAAAGCGGAAATGGTTGCAGCCGCGGCTAATCCGTATCGCGCGGCCGGCCGTTTCGCCTGGCACTTCGCGCGTGGCAAACTCGGTGGTGATCCGGCGTTTGTGGGATTACTGCAACACGCATTAATTCCGGCCAAGTCCCGCATCTTGGATTTGGGCTGCGGGCAGGGATTGCTGGCAGCGTGGCTGGGTGCCGCAAATACACTGTCTTCCGCCGGTAATTGGCCACAGAAATTTCCGCCGGCACCCCAAGTCGCCACCTATCGCGGAATTGAGCTAATGCCACGGGATGTGCAGCGGGCGAATGCCGTTTTGGGCAATGGCGTATCGGTTGAGCAGGGCGATATTCGCACGGCAGATTTCGCCAGCGCGGACGTAGTAGTGATTTTAGATGTGTTGCATTATATGCCCTTGTCCGCGCAGGACGATGTGCTTAATCGCGTGCGCCGGGCACTGGAGCCTAAGGGCACGTTGCTCATGCGTATCGGCGATTCCGCCGGCGGTTGGCCGTTTCACCTTAGTAATTATGTAGATTCTGTCGTCGCCATGGCACGGGGCCACAAGCCGGGCCGCTTATACTGCCGAACTCTGGATCAATGGAAAAGCGCACTGGAAAATCTGGGATTTGCCATGACCACTATTCCGATGAGCCAAGGCACCCCCTTCGCCAACGTGCTTCTGGTAGGAAAAATCGGCGAAAGTGGGTCGGCGTAACCGTACGCGGGCCTGCGGGAAGAAGCCAAGGTATTGGCCGTCCGGGGGAGGGGTTGATGACGGTTCGATACAGGAATTCAAAGACGCTGCGCGGCACATAGGCTTGTTCGGTGCGTACATCCACGTCGGTTTGACCCATCCTTGAATCCACTTCTATTAACGGACAGCAGGGGCGCATTGCTCAAATTTATGCCAAGCTTTTTTGGGAGCGTTGATTTGCTATTTCGTGCGGAGGGATATACTTTTAGTTCAACTCGTGGCGAGTTTGGCCGGCCGAAAGACCGTGAACGATTACGTGAGGCAGTCGTTCAAGAGATGCATATGTATGTCCATTACTCCAGAATATCCGGTGGCGTTACCCTTGGACACACGTGTTCCGGGACTCGGTGCCATCATCTTTGCAGTGTGCGCCGCCGCTCTAGCCTGACTTCCCGCTGGTTTTTTAAAAAAGCCTGAAAAATCGTGGTTTTAGGGGAAAATGTAGCAGGTTCTATTTCGATATTTGATTTGTTAAGTGTGCTTAAATTGCAGGATTTGTTGGTGTACAATGTAGCCTGTATGTTTATGCAGACGGCAACATGTAAACGCGGCAAGGCTACCTACTTCACGTTTTTGGTGCGACAATCCTTCCGCACCCCCGACGGGCCGCGATCACGCACCGTTTGTAATGTCACCAAGTTGCCGCCTCATATACGCGAGCTTATTGCCCAATGCTTGCGGGGCCGGGAGTTGGTGGATCTGGAGAGCCTGGAGTTATCCGAAGCCCAGAGTTTTGGCGGCCTGGCCGTTCTGCGTAAAGCTTGGGATGACTTGGGGTTGGATAACGTGTTGGCCGCCATGGCCACGCCGCGCCACGCCGGCCTCATCAAGGCCATGATCTTCGCTCGCATCTTATTCCCCAGCGCCAAACTGGCCTTGGCGGATCACGCCCGGGGCACGCTGTTGGCCGCCGCCTGCGGACTTTCGCAGGCCCACGAGACCTTCGATGAAGACGATCTGTATGCGGCGATGGATGAATTCAACGGGCGATGGGTGGCCATGGAAAAGCAACTCTATGCCCAGGGCTTTAGTTCAGGCGTCTCGCTGGTACTCTACGACCTGACCAGTGTTTATTTTGAAGGCAACGGTCCGGCGGGGATCAGTCGTTACGGCTACAGCCGGGATCATCGCACAGACCGTCCGCAGGTGCTCTTGGCCGTGGCTACCGATTCGAAAGGTCTTCCGCTGCACCTGGAGGTCTTGCGTGGCAACCGGGGCGATACGACGACTTTGCAGGGGTTACTCCATACGCTACGGCGGCGTTTTGGGATTCAGGAGGCGGTG
>JAJZDN010000132.1 GCA_021805985.1 Planctomycetota bacterium
GCGCTGCTTGTCGCGTGGGCCAATGGCTCCCGGCGATGCCGACGATCCGCGCCAACAGGCTGTCAAGCAGGCCCTGTTCTTTCCCCGATCAAGCCGACTAAACAACCGCCAAGGTTTCCCGGAACACTCGCCCACAGGGCGCTCCGTGAAACCCCAATAAACTTCCCCGCCTGGCTCCCCAGACCATCATCTTCTGTGTCGAGTCGAGCCCTGCGGACGGCCCGCCGCCAAGCCAACCGACTCCGCCTTTACGTCCACCTACGGACGGTAACTCAACTGGAGCGTAGCCCGGCCAACGGCTTCCGCCGAAGGTTCACTGCACCGCCAACGCGCTCTGTTTTCGCGCCGCATCGGCGAGCGCCGAGCGTCTGCCAAAATGACAATCTGGCTCTCAAAGGGCGCATCCGGCGCAGCGCAGATTCCCCCTCCCGGCAACATCTGAAGGCTCAGCCCTGAACGGTTTACACCTTGGCCGGAGGTGCCCATCAACTCTCAGTTCCCCCCGCACCGCATGCCATAGCCGCCGCAGCATTTCGCACCGACTGCCCCGCGTGCCCGCTCTTGTCCCGCTGATCGGCAACGTCTCAAAACTATCCCAAAGCATTGATTTCAGCGATTGGAAAGTGGAAGGCAGGATAAAGGAGTTGGCATCTCTATTTTTTGTAACTGCTTTTATTATCATCACTTAGGTGGCATCCCATCGTTTTTTCCGGATGCCATTGGCCGCCGGACCTTTTGGCAGAACCCAGTGGAACCCAGCCAAACGCATTAGGTTCTTTGTAAATGGTGGCGCAACGCACACTTACGAAATTCTGGGTTCTGATTCTTTTACCTTGCCTTCTATCTTAAAATGGCACTTCATTGCAAAACATCCATGGGCTGCAATTACGTCCGAAATTATTAAAGTTACCACAGTTAGTGCATTCAGCTAAATCCTGAACGTCAGGCCCGGCGGAGCCAGCCTGCGGTTCTCCTCGCGATCTATCCAAGGCAGACATGGCCAAATATCTTCGGGCTTATCCGGAAGGGCCGGCGGTGATTCAAGGGGTCGAGCCGGAGCGGAAGTTATTCTGAAGGTGGTTGGGATCGCTGCCCTCACCGGAGCACGCCAGCTTTTCACAGTGCCTCCTGTTGCCCCACTCCGATGCAGTTATCGGTTGGGGTTCATCGGCGGCGGAAATATCTCAACGGGAATCGTGAGCCAGACGGGCTTGCCATCAAGCAAGAAACTTGTCTCCGCCCTGACCGTCCACCCGGCGAGGCCAGATGTGCTCCTCGGCCAAAGCACAATTGCATAGCGCCGCTGCGGAGAGACCTCCACCAGCTTCGCATGCATAAACGTGTCACCGGTTGCCACTGAGGTAATACGGAATGGATGTGTTTTGGGAATGGTAACAATCACCATTCGAGGGGCGGCTGGAGAGCCAATACGCCATACCAAACTTCGCGGCGATATTCGCGCCAACTCCGGCACGAGTATGCGCAATCTCAGCATTTTCGCCTGGCCTTTTCCGCCGCTGTTCATCATCACATGAATTGCACGGACGAGCACACCATGCAGATTTCCCAGCGTGACCCGAACACTTAACTTGCCGGATTGCCCGGGCTGGTAGGTTTTCTTGGTAATGGTTGCTTTGGTGCATGAACAAGAGGTCGTAATTTTCACAATGGTAACTGCACGCTCGCCCGTGTTTTTGAATTTGAACGTGGCGGTGGCTTCCGCAGCCCCCAGAGGGCAATCTACGGTCTCAGTCTGAGCGGCCCAAGCAAGGTTAGCCATGGCCGCGCGCGGTACTGCGGCGGTGGCCATGGCAAGCAGAAGCCAAGCAAGTCGGTAGGGTTTCATCTCTTTTTCCAGGGGATTATTTTACGGGGATTACCGATAATAGTCATTGGGCCTGCTCCTTTTTCGCTTTTGATTTCAAATACTCCTTCGCAAGGAAGATGTCCGTTGGTGTCACTGCCGAATCCGAGCCAAGGAGGCCGTCCGGACAGGCGTGCTTGGCAAGCCCCTGGGTGAAACCGTACCACCTGAAGCCATCCCCGGACTTACGAAGCTTCATGAGCCAGAGATGGCGCTTGCCGAGGTATTCCCCGGAGAATAAGGCAAAATAAACATCACGCCCTGCAATGAACCAGACCGGCTTTAAGTCCTGCGCCTGTTTGAGAAAGTAGGTTGTGGCCAAGTCGAAGGGGGCGGCCTTGGGTTTCATGACGGTGCCCTCGGCCTTTTCCGACGACGATTCAGCGTTTTTTGGCGGCCAATTTCCATTCCGGAACTCCTTAACTTCTGACCACAGCGTTTTTGGAACCCGCCTGAGCAGGAAAAAGAGCGAGAAGCTTACACGGTGGCCATATTTCGCCAATAGGCATCCCTTCGCGGTGGCGCGATATGCGATCCGGATGTAACGTGCAAGCGAGATATTTCGTCGGATTGGCAGTGATACACCGCCGGAGGTGACTCCCAAACACACTGCCGCGAAGGGGTCGCCAGGTGGAATATCTTGGTAGCCGAGGATGAAAAAGCGCCCCCCGCGCCGACGGAGGTTAAACGAGAACAACGTTCCGCCCACTTCCCAGGGGTTGACACCGCTGGCTGGGCTCGCGTGCGGCGCGCCCGGTCGCTGTTCCGGTGCCGGTAGCAGCCACCCGACGCAGGCAAGGGGCCCAGCTTGGATTTCCCAAGGGATTAGGGATTGCCGCGCGTCGTTGGCTACAAGTCTCGCGAGCAGGGAGTGGGGGGTTGCAAACTGTGTTCGCCACAGCTCGGTTGAAGACGGCGTTTCTGCAAAAAAAGGCCTGGTCGCCATCCCCTTTCCTGCCTGGAGAAATTGGCACACTTGTGCTGTTACCCATTCGGGTTTGGCGGCTTTGTTGCGGGTGCCCACAGCCGCCGCAAGCACATTCCCCAAAGTTGTGCCTCTCGGGTTTAGGGCAACGGCCATGTTCGCTAACATCGCAGGTTTTCCGCGTGGGCCAGACAGCAGCGAAAAATACTGCAGCGCCGGTTTTGGCAATACCGGTTGTGCGGCGTTGGCGCGTGTTTGTGAAAGGCAACAGAACGAAGCAATCACAATACAGGCAAGATGACGTTCTGGTTTCACTTTGAGTTCTCCTCATTCTGGGTTCATAGATGCATTCTCACAACTAGAGCGTGCCGTTGTCGCCGAAGGTCACCGGTGCGATCAACGTCGCAGTGTAGGAATTGTTCAGTCCATAGAATTGACCCGCCACGACAACCCCACCCTTGATCGTTCCCGTCGCGGTGAGGCCATCCAGTGCCGCGCCCAGCGCGTAGGTGGTTCCCGACTTATTCATGGTCACACTAATATCAAGGTTGGCCCCGGTTGATCCCGACGCAGATGCGGCCGCAGTAAAACCATAATCCTTGTTTAGAACGATTGCGTACGCCCCGACGCTGAACGCCGCCGGGGTGACCGTCAACGTGACGGGCACGTCAAGTCCCACCGTCGCCGAGTTGCCGCAACTTGAGAAGTTAAGGGTCGTGTTGGCTTTAGCGCCTGCGGTAAGTTTTATATCCGGGCCGACGCTCCCGCCGATGTCCAGTCCGAAGCCCAGCACATTGAAGTTGAGGCTTCCAGCAGTAAACGGAATCCGAAAATTGGTGCTGGCGGTGACTCCAATTCCGCCGCTATAGCTCTGGTCACTGACAGGTGTCTGGCATGATGTGCTGTCGCAGCAGGTATAAGATTGGTCGGCTGTGATTTGCGCGATCGCCGTGGTGAGGCCGAGACTTCCGCCCGAAATATTGAAATTTGAGAACTCGGAATTCAGCTTGTCGATAGTTTGATTTACAACGGTTGGGATGCCAATTGTGACCGGCTTGCTTTGGTTGTAGGGTGGCTGTTTGAGTTGCTGGGCGCAGTCCAATTTGCAGTTGTTCTCATTGGCGGGGGCTGGCTGTGTGGTCGCGGCGGCGACGAGACCGCCGGTACATGCGTTCGCTGCGATGAGGATCATTATCCCGGCGCGTGCGATGGCTCGGCTTCCGCGCTGGCCGTCGGGGAATTGAGTGCTTTGATTTTTCAAGGTTGGCTCTCCTTTTATTGTTTGACCATGTTATCAGCCATGCGTTGGGCTTCGGCCTCAAGCTTCTGTTCTTTTTTGCGGAAATAACCCCGTCCATAATTTCCACGGTCTTTCGCAGCCAGTAAGACTTGGTATCCCTCAACCCACTGGTACCCACCGGAGATGCAGTTTGCGGTTTTGTGATTCCATTTTAGTGATTTCTCTATTTGACGCGCGGTCATGGGGTAGAGCTTTGCAACATCCTGTTCCCATTTATGAAATCGCAGCAACATGTAATTGCAGCGCGCAAGCTGTCTGGTGGTAACGCCCTTTGGATGAGCCGTGAACCAGCGTAGCTCCAGCGCATAAGCGACAGGAGACAGCTCGGCCCATGCGGCCGGGTTGATATAGCGAAGTCGCCCCAAGTTGTGCCAGAGGCGGATGCTCGCCAGCGCTGACCACCCGGCGGGCCGAGGCCGCAGCAGGCGGGCACGGTGGACGGCCCACCTTCGGCGAGTTACCCGAGCCTCCCTCGCCCGGTCTACTCGCTCGTGATTCCACCGCGACCGCCACGTGAAATACGGAAATGGAAACTCGTTTACACGGTCGAGAAAAACACCCGCAAGGATTGTGTTAAATGAATAGTTACGTCGCACATGGATCGCCAGGTCCATTGGACCGCGAACTAAAAATCTTTGGTAGCAACCCCGCCAGAAATTGCAAATTCTGGCCCTCGCCAGGACCGGGGAGGAGATCGTCCATCCAACCGGGCCGACGGGGCAACTCGCCGATCTGGCCTTAAGTGTTACGAGATAATCTCGATCGCGGTTAGGCCCCGAATGCCCGTCCTTATTGCAATCGTAAAGCGAAAGGTAAAATAACCCAGCTGGCACGCGAACGCTGACGAACAGGCCCGGTCCCTGCCAAGTGGTGCTATACGTCTCCCCGTGATCATCGTTTTCCGCTTCGCGCCGATCCTGTATAGGCGAAGCGAGATGGATGTCAACCAATTGGCTCATGTATACAGGCGGAATTTCCAGGCATCTCGCGCGGGAGGTTTGGAGCCATTGTACCCAGTACCGCATGGAATCCCCCGGGCGGTGGTGGGGGCCGATGCAGGCGTAATAATCAACTTGCGAAGGACTGGCCCCCCAAACACAATCCGACGGCGAATCCATGGCGCAAAGATCCGCCCAGAACTTTCCATACCGCCCCAGCCACGCTCCCTGCGTTCGCCAATCTTGTGGCAACGCTATGACGAACGGTGCCTTGTGTGCCAGCGAAACATGGCCAATTTCACCAAGAACGGAATTGAACGACGATAAGCGAACGCGGGCTGGCCGCGGAAATTCCACTCTCCAAAGGGCCGCCAGACGCGGGTTTTCCACGTCCCCGGCAGCTCTGCCCACGCCAATGGCAAATGCCGAAACACCAAAGCCATACCGTCCAATCAGCATAACCTGCCGAATTACCTTGGCTCGGCGATGATCGGCACCGGCGAAATGATTGGAGTCGCGGGATGTATTTCTCGCGACCGTCACCGGGCACAGTTCACTGATATACCCATCGGTAGTTTTAAGCGTTAGATCATCCATGCTTTTGTAAAGCTGGTTGGTTTTCGGGTCCAGTACCTCGTAGCCACTCCGCCAGGTGCCGATCCATAAATGACCGGAAATATCCTTTGCCAAACATGTAATATGGTCCGCCGGCAACAATGTGTTGAGAAACGCCGACGACGGACTTTGGAATCCCAGAGGCCGATGCCACAATCCGATAACCTTCGCGGCGTAATCCGCACCGCATTCGTAACGGAATGATTCGCCATTGTTTTTGCTGATGGCAACGCCAAGACCGGTACCGACGTAAACGGTTCCCCGCGGTCCCACCGATACACAATTAATCAAATTGCTCGGTAAATTATAGCCGGTTGGTGTTTGCGGTAGGTGCCAAGGGCCATGAATCACGCGCCAACGGGTGTATGGATAGCGTGCCATGGCCAAACCATTGCAAAGCGTTCCGACAAACGCGGTGCCCTGTTTATTAAACGCGACGCAATCGGGATTTGCGGGCAGGCCATTCATTTGAGAAATATAGCGCCAGCGACCAAAAACTATCGGCGTTGCCCGCGAGACCGGCGCGCGGAAGCGGGAAAGACGCGACAGCAGTGATGCGGTTCTGCAGCCGCGCGGCATGTAAACACTCAAGCCGCTTTCGCTACACATCCAAATAGAATCGTCGCGCGGGTCGTTGGCGATGGCCACAACGTGGCTGCCGATGGGCCCGGCGAGGATGCCATAGTGTTTCCATTTTTTACCGTTATAGACACAGATCCCACGGCGAAGCGTGCCCGCCCAAAGACGGCCCTTGGTGTCCACGCACAGCGAATAAATGTGGTTACTTACCAGCCCGGGAGAATTTACAGGGTCAAAATGCGTCCACTTCGCGTGTATTTGCACTCTGCCCTGCGATGCATTCGCAGCTTTGGGTGCAAGATTAGCATTAAGGACGCCATGATAGATTCCTGAATCTTCTCCAGCCACCCACACGCCGCCACAGCCGTCGGGCACCATGGATGTGATGAATTGAGCCGGGCAATGGAGGGGAATTTCATCAGATTTAATGGTGGGCTTGACGGGGTTCCGTACATGCGCGGATGTATTGGCGATTCCTCCAACCAAAATGGGTGCAAGAGCGATAATACATGCGGCCAGAGAACAAAGATTCGTTTTGTGCCCCAATGCCATGCCAACCTCAATGCCAACTACATTTTTGGTATTACAAACATTTTGGCGAAACGGCTTATCATCCGAATCGCCATAACGAAATATATCAATGTTAAAAGAAAAGGCAAACAGAAAATGTAAAAATAATTAGAGATTTTCGTGCCGTGCTGGCCCACGTGGCTCAAGTCCCGGGGATTGACCGCTGGATACCTTTCCTGCTGACGCACGCGCCTCCGATTTCGATGCTTCCATCACGCTGCGGGCCGAAACTAAAAATGTTCGATTTTCCGGGGTTCATTATCCGGTGTGGCGTAGTGTTCACCCCAAAAAGGGCTGTGCAGCGGTAGGATGAGCACTTTCCCGAGAAAAGAATCAGGGGTCATCTTTATCGCCGTACACAAGTAGCCAAAAGACATCCGTTTCTGCCGAAACACCACCGGCAAAAAGTTCTATTGGTGTCCTGTCGCCCCGATTTTGGCCAAAGGCCAAAATAGAGCAGGAGTTTTGAGAGAGTAGATAGTAGAGCAAAAATCGGCCGAGACAAAAGCGTGGCTGTCGCCGAAACACAGTGCTCC
>JAJZDN010000001.1 GCA_021805985.1 Planctomycetota bacterium
TATACAGCTTTGCTCCAGAAAACAATCCACTACCCATCAGCATCAATTTCAATGCCTTCTGGCAGCATGAATTTCTTAATTCCTCAAGAAACATCAACGCCAGCTTCACTCAACTTGGCGGTGGCAACTTTATCTATAACACCGCCGGCCCATCCAGAGATTCAGCCTTACTGGGCTTAGGAGCCAGCGGATACATCAATAAGCAAATATCCCTATTTGTAAACTATGAAACCCAAGTCGGTGATCACCGCCAATTCGCGCAAACCGTCATGGCGGGCGTCGCGGTAAGCTTTTAATCAAAACGCACAACCGGGTTATCACCACGGTGCTCTGACGCGATACGATCCGCGGGAGCACCGGATGATAATCCGGTGGTTGATCCTGTGCCGTGAACCAACCACCGGAGTTGCTAGCAGATGGTGCTGGAAGATGGGGTGGCGGCTCCACGCGCGGGGCGGTATCATTTCTGAGATTCTGCCGTTGTGTCAATGAGCATTTTCTGTAAATTTTTACGGAGTTGGAATATGCTGGCACCAGTTTCCACGGGGCGTAACCTCAAAAAGGCTGATGTCGGCGGCATTCACCGTCGGGAATTTAACAAGATAATGGCTATTGCATCGGCGGTCATCGCATTCGGCGGGGGGCAACAGCGGTCCTCTGCTGCGACGCAGAAAGATCCGCTCGGTAAAGAAGCGGGCTATGGGGTTTCTGCAGCCGCCTTCAACCGCGCCCGCCGCCGCTCCGAATCGCTTATTGCAAAAATGACTATTCCGGAACGCATTGCGCAGCTTGGCGTTAATACCCCGGCGATAAAACGCCTGGGCGTGAAACCGTATCATTTTTTCCAGCAGGCCCTGCATGGCCTGTGCAAAAAAGGGCCGGTGACGAGTTTCCCCTGTGCGCTGGCGTTGGCTAATACCTGGAACACGGATTTATTTGACCGCATCTACACGGCGGTGTCGGATGAATCGCGGGCATGGTACAAGAAGCACGGCGGTGGCTTAATCATGCGGTCACCGCCGGTGGTGAATATGGCGCGTGATCCGCGCTGGGGCCGGATGGAAGAAACGCTCGGAGAAGATCCGTATCTCACGGGCACACTGGCGGTTCACGCTATTAAGGCCATGCAGGGAAATAATAAAAATTATCTTAAAACTGCCGCCACCGCCAAGCATTTCCTCTGCTACAACACGGAAGATGATCGGATGACAGCCGATGCCAGTGTGGACCCTCGCAGCTTCTGGGAATACCACACCCGGGCGTTCCGTGCCTGCGTGGAAGAGGGGCAGGTATTTTCCATCATGACCACCTACAACGAGCTTAATGGCCTTCCTACCACGGCCAATCGAGCCACCCTTACGGGCATTCTGCGGGACCGCTGGGGATTCCGTGGCTTTGTAACTTCGGATTACCATGCTGTCACCGAAATTGTAAAAGGCCATCACTTTGTTCCGAACTTGACGGAAGCGGTAGCCATCTCTATGGAAGCGGGGTGTGATCATGGGGCGGGGCCGGAGTATCAGAAATATCTGCTTAAGGCGCTGCACCTGGAACTGGTGACGGAATCGGATATTAATCGGGCGCTGTCGCGGGTCATGACCGTCCGGTTCCTCCTGGGCGAATTTGATTCGCCGAAAGCTGTACCCTACACAAAAATTTCGCCGGACGTGTTAAATTCTCCCGCGCATCAGGCGTTGGCCGTTGAAGCAGCGCGGCAATCTATTGTATTATTAAAAAACAAGAATCATTTTTTGCCATGGGATATAAAAAAGATCAAAAGCGTGGCGGTGATCGGTCCGATGGCGGGGGTGTGCCACCTTGGTGGATACAGCGGGGAGTCGGATGTGCGTATTTCTCCGTTGCAGGGCATTGTCGAAGCGCTGGGCGGCGGTGCCGTCGGCGGCGGCTCAACGAATTCCAACTGGTTGTCTACGCCGAATGGTCGCATTATTACCCACGCGCCTGGTTGCTCCGTTGAGGGGCGAGTAAATCATGCGGATATCGCCGCTGCAGTTGATGCCGCCAGCCGAGCCGACCATGTCATTCTGGTTTGCGGCTCTGATCAGGCGGTGGACCGTGAAGGGCACGACCGCAAGGATATTACCCTCCCCGGTGCTCAGCATGAATTGATCAAGGCGATCTATAAAGCCAATCCCCGCACGGTTCTGGTCCTTTCCACCAATACGTCGCAGGCGGTCGTTTGGGAGCAGGAAAATCTGCCGGCCATCGTCTGTGCGCAGTTTGCGGGACAGGCACAGGGAACGGCCATTGCGCAGGTGATTTTTGGTCATTACAACCCGGGTGGGAAATTAGCTTCCACCTGGTATGCGTCCGTTAAACAGTTGCCGCCGTTCCATGACTACAGCATTATTGATGGCCGGACGTATATGTATTTCAAGGGCAAGCCGCTGTATCCGTTTGGCTTTGGTTTAAGTTACACCACTTTTGGTTACAGTGATTTAAAAATCAAAGGTTCCCCTCTGGTTGCCGGTGCGGCAGTAACTGTGTCGGCCACCATTACCAATACGGGCGATGTGCTGGGTGATGAAATTGTCCAGTGCTATATTCAGGCACCGCAGTCGCCGGTCGTCCGGCCCATTAAGCAACTGGTCGGCTTTACTCGCATCAAGTTAAAAACGGGGGAAAGCAAGCGCGTGCAATTTGCTATTAAGCATGAGGACCGCGCCTTGCATTACTGGGACGAGAAACAATGGAAATTTGTCGCCCCGCCGGGAACGGTGAAAGTGCTGATCGGCACATCTTCCGCGGATATACGTCTGCGCGGGCAGTTTGATCTCCTGCCATGATCACCGCCTCTACGAAGGCTGGCCGTTGGGCCAATGTGCAGCAAAGACTAAAGGCTATAATGCAATTATAAGGACGAACCGGACCGTCCTGATTTGGAAGCTCAACATGGGAATACCAATGCTGCACGCGTTTCATCCTTCCGTTTTTAGCGAAACACTTTCATCCCGGATATCACCCTTGGCGGACGCGATTGGACAAGTTTCCAATTCCGGCGTTCATGCGGCGGTCTTCGGTCCAATTAACCGGATCGATTTGGGCGAGATACTGGGCATCGTATTGTGCACGCTGATCGCCAGTGGCCTGGTGGCGTACCTCCTGCGACGGCAACTCCGTAACAGTGGCGGTGCGACAGCCTGGCGCAACCACTTGGTACGCGCAGTGCGCGGGCCTATTTTACTTCTTATTGGGATGGCCGGACTTTATGTGGCCGTCGCATCCGTGGCGCTGAAATTATTTCACACTGCTGCACTGGCACCCCTACAAGTGAGTGGTAATAAGATTTTTTCCGTCGTTGTGTTTATTGCGATTGTCTGGCTTTTTTTCCGCCTTACACATGCGTTGGAAGCGGGGATGACGCCATGGAAAGCAAAGAACAGGAATATGTTCACTGAGCTGTTGGTGCCGATGATTGGAAAACCGCTCCGGATTTTGTTGCCGGTCCTTGCCGTCATTCTTGGTATACCGCTTCTGGGCCTGCCGCCGGAATATGCCGCAATCGCCGCCAAAGTAAGCGGCATCCTCTTGATCGTCGCCATGGGTTTTATTTTTGTGCAAATTGTCATCAGCGGCGAACAATTTGTCCTGATGAAATATAACATCCATGCTGCCGACAACCTTCGGGCGCGAAAAATCTACACGCAAGTGCAGATCCTGGGTAAAACACTTTATTTTATCATTTCTGTTTTTGTGATCGCCTCTATTCTGATGCTCTTTCGGGAGGTAAGACAATTTGGCACAAGCATCCTGGCATCCGCGGGCGTTATTGGAATTATCGTTGGATTTGCAGCGCAAAAAACGATTGCCAATCTTTTTGCCGGGTTCCAACTCGCCTTGGCGCAACCCATTCGTCTGGATGATGTGGTCATTGTCGACGGAGAATGGGGAAATATCGAAGAAATCACGCTCACGTACGTGGTGGTAAAAATCTGGGACCAGCGACGATTAATCGTGCCGTTGAGTTATTTCATTGACAAGCCGTTTCAAAACTGGACGCATTCGACGTCCCAACTTATGGGAGCGGTCCTGGTGTGGGTGGATTATTCTCTGCCACTGGACGCGGCCCGCGCCGCCCTGAAGGAAATCATTGAAAACCATCCGCTTTGGGATAAGCGCTTTTGGAATCTGCAGGTGACCAAGGCCGCGGAACAAGCCATGCAGATTCGCGTGCTGGCTACCTCCGCTGATTCTTCACAGTTATGGACTTTACGTTGTGATATCCGTGAGAAATTTATCGTCTTTATTCAGAAAAATTATCCGCAATGCATGCCGCGATTCCGGGCCGAAATCAGCGACACGGAAACCACCGTGCCGTTGCCAACATGACCGGGAGGTGCAAGCTCTTCAGACGAAAAACAGAGGTTTGACAGATTGTCAGGTCGACGGCTGGGGCACCTCCGGGAGCGTCTGCTGGACCCTTGCGGGACTGTTGCTGGACATTTCATTATTTGCCACTAGGATGTAAATATGCGGATCGTTTTTGTGTCAAATCGCCTGCCAGTCGTAATCGAACCCAACGAAGGCCGTTGGTCGATACGCGGCGCTTCCGGAGGATTGGTGACAGCTTTGGATCCGCTGCTGCGAGGATCAGATGGTATTTGGCTCGGCTGGCCCGGCGCCGTTGGTCTGGAGCCGGAAAAGTTAGAAAGCTTGCTGGCTGACTTCAGTCGGAGTCAAGGGTATCGAATCGCCGCGGTGCCACTGAAGGAAAAAGAGTACACCCAATTCTACGAAGGATTTTGCAATCAGATTATCTGGCCGTTGTTTCATGATTTGCAGTCTCTATGCAACTTTGAGCCTGAGTTCTGGCACTACGCGCAGCAAGTACAGCAAAAGTTTGCTCGGGCCGTGGAAAGCCATGGAAAACCCGATGATTTGATCTGGGTGCATGATTATCAGCTCATGGGATTAGGACAGGTTCTGGCGGACCATGGCCTGCAAAACAAGCTGGCCTTTTTCCTGCATATTCCCTTTCCCGCGCCCGACATTTTTCGCAAACTGCCTTGGCGGCGGCAGGTTCTTAAGGCTCTGTTGCGTTACGATGTAATCGGCCTGCAAACAACGCCCGATCTGGACAATTTTTTACAGTGTGTGCAGCGGTTGCTGCCCGACGTGGAACGACAGGACACATCGCGGCAGGTACGCCTCACGCTAAAGGGGCATAGTTCCGTGATCGGCGTGTTTCCCATCGGAATTGACTATAAGGAATTTGCCGACGGTGCGGCCCAGCCCACGGTGGCCCAGAAGGTGGAGGAATTGCGGAAGAACTTCGCGGGGCGGCAGATCATCCTGAGTGTCGATCGGCTGGACTACACAAAGGGAGTGTTATATCGTCTCCGGGCCATCGCATTAGCATTAGAGCGGTATCCTGATTTACGCAGGCAAGTAACTTTTTTCCAGGTGATTGTGCCAAGCCGCGAAAATGTTCCGCAATATCAGACGTTAAAAAGCGAAATTGAGCAGAGCGTTGCCCATATCAATGGTAAATTCACCGAGCCGGGCTGGATTCCAATTCACCACGTATTTCGGAATGTCGAACGTGAAGAACTTCTCGCTTGGTATCGTGCAGCGGATGTGGCCATTATCACCTCCTTGAAAGACGGAATGAATCTGGTCGCCAAGGAATACTGCGCGTGTCAGATTAACGGCAATGGCGTACTGGTGCTTAGTGAGTTCGCTGGGGCCGCGGAACAACTGGGCCGTTGGGCCGTGTTGATCAACCCGTATGATACCGACGAAGTGGCGCAGGCCATCAAGCAGGCCGTGATGACGACTCCGGCCCAAAGGCGTCCCGCAATGGAAAAACTACGAATGAATGTCCGCGCCGAGAATGTGTACTGGTGGCTCTCGGAGTGTTTGGCGGCGTGCGGAATATCTCAGGGCCAGCCGGCTAGCTCATTGGCAGCCGCTGGTGTTGTATAACTATGAACCTTCCAATTCGGGGGAAAAATAGACATATGGAGGACTTACACAGCCAGATCGACCTGATATCTCAGGCGGCGGTGCTACTGGTCGCGACGGATTACGACGGAACCTTGGCTCCTTTAGTCAATGATCCCCAAGCCGCCAGGCCGCATCCGCAGTCCATTATTGCCCTGACGGCATTAGGGGAACTGCCGCAAACGCATGTAGCGGTCATTTCCGGTCGGGCACTGGGGGACCTGGCAAAACATCTTCCGGATCTGCATCGCGCCCACCTGGTCGGGAGCCACGGCAGTGAATTTGAAGCCGGCGCTGCCACGCCCTTGACGCCGGAAAGCCTGGAATTATTGAAACACGTGGAGGCCGAATCACAGCGCGTTGCTGACCAGACACCCGGGGCGATGATCGAACGAAAACCGGGCGGTGTGGCCTTTCATTATCGAAATGTGGAAGAGGGACAGGGGGAGAAGGCGGTGGCGAATCTGCTGAAATCGCTGGGCGGTGAGGCGCATATTTTTGTGCGACACGGCAAAAAGGTCCTGGAACTCATGGTCGTAAAAACAAATAAGGGACAGGCACTTGAGGCGCTACGGCAACGCGTGGGAGCAACCGCTGTGCTGTTCATCGGCGACGATCTGACGGATGAAGATGCTTTTGCGGTGTTGGCTGGCCCGGATATCGGCGTCAAGGTTGGCCCGGGTCCCACCGCGGCCAAATATCGCCTGGCTGCGACGTCGGATATAGCCCGTATGCTGGCGCAAATCGCAGAAAAGCGCGCCGCCTGGCTGGCCGGTTCCAAAGCGGTTCCCATTGAGCAACATTCTCTGCTCTCCGACAAACGTACCGGCGCTTTAGTTACCCCGCACGGCAAAATCACGTGGTTATGTCTGCCGCGCATTGATTCGCCGTCGCTATTTGCGGAAATTCTGGGCGGCCCGTCGGCGGGATACTTTGAAATAGTCCCCCTGACCAGCCATGCGCCTGCGGCACAAAGCTACATATCTTCAAGCTTCATATTGCGTACACAATGGGATTCCCTGTCTGTCATCGATTATCTGGATTGTTCCCAAGGGCGTCCCTTTCAACGCGCGGGACGTACGGATCTGGTGCGGGTGGTGGAGGGCCATGGGCGGGTCCGAATTACCTTTGCTCCGCGTATCGACTTTGGAGGCGTGGAAACACGCCTTCGCATTTCTGAAAACGGCATAACAATTGCTGGCAGTGTTGATCCGTGCACGCTGGTGTCGCCGGGAATTCGATGGACCTTGACGAAAGAAGGCCATCACGATTCCGCGACTGCGGAGCTGGATGTGGATGGCGGACCAGTGGTTTTGGAATTGCGCTATGGTACGGGAAGCCTGGCCCCTGCGGCTATGCCTGAACCCCAGCGGCGGGAGCAAACCGAGCGATTTTGGACCAGTTGGGCGGCCACGCTCAAATTGCCGGCGGTACATCGGGAGTTGGCCCTGCGCAGTGCCCTGGTCTTGCGCGCTTTAAGTTATGGCCCCACCGGGGCCATTGCGGCGGCGGCAACCACCAGTTTGCCGGAATACCCGGGTGGTGTCAGAAACTGGGATTATCGCTTCTGCTGGCCGCGCGACGCTGCCATGGCCGGCGCGGCACTGGTACGACTGGGGGCACCCGGGCCCGCCATGAAATTTCTGGACTGGGTTCTGGGGATCTGGGAAAACAGTGAGCCCGGTTCTCTTATTCGTCCGGTGTACACCGTGACCGGCGGACACTTGGCATCCGAAGGCGTTATTGCGGAATTGGCGGGCTATATGGGGAGCCGCCCGGTACGTGTCGGAAATGCCGCATCCCAGCAGGTACAACTCGATGTGCTGGGACCGATCGCAGAGCTGATCGCGCTATTGGCAAAACAGGGTGCGGCCCTGACGGCAGAGCACTGGCGGCTCGTGGAGACCATGATCTCGGCCGTCACGCAACGATGGCGCGAGGCGGACCATGGTATTTGGGAAATCCGCGGCCCACGCAGGCACCATGTTCATTCTAAAACCATGTGCTGGCAGACCGTCCATTGCGGCCTGCAAATCGCGGAATTTCTCGGTTATCAGCGGCCCGACTGGGAGGCCTTGGAAAAAGTCATTGCCAGTGATGTTCTCGCGCATGGCTGGAATGAAAAACAGCAGGCATTTTGCGCCAGCTATGGCAGTTCAGAAATTGATGCCGCCTCATTATGGATTGGGCTTAGCGGATTGCTGGCACCCAATGACTCCCGGTTTGTCACGACGGTTCAGGCCGTTGAACGCGAACTGCGCCAGAACCAGACCGTCTACCGCTATCGCTATGAAGATGGCCTGCCCGGAGCCGAAGGAGGCTTCAATATTTGTACCGCGTGGCTTATTGAGTCTTATGCCCTGCTGGGACGATGGAAAGATGCTCATGATTTGTTAAGCGACTATGCGAAATTGGCCGGACCAACCGGACTCATGGCGGAGGAGTATGATCCCAAAAGTAAATTGGCTTTGGGAAATTTTCCCCAAGCCTATTCCCATATTGGTCTGATCAATGCCGCGCTACACCTCGCCGGCGCACCGGAGCGGAACATTGGATAACTATTCTGTATCGGTAACAGATGCGCACTTGCCCTTGGCGGTGGTTTGCGTATCGTTGCGGGGAATTAAAGGAGTGCTTTGTGGCTGATCCGCAGACAACGTTGTTAAAAACCTGCTTTTATGATTTTCATATTCGCCAGGGTGCCAAAATGGTGGACTTTGGCGGATGGTCCATGCCATTGTCCTATCGTGGCATTATCGCGGAGCATGAGCAAACGCGAAAAGCCGGCTCGGTCTTTGACGTATCGCACATGGGACGCCTGCATTTTACCGGCCCGGATGCTCTGCGCTTTTTGCAGCATATCTGCACGCGGGATTTATCCAAAGCGGTGGTGGGGCAGTCATTGTACAGCCTGATCTGCAAAACCGATGGCGGCGTGCTGGATGATGTGATTGTTTCCAGGTTTGATAAACACTGGTTGATGGTGTGCAACGCGGCCAATCGGCTTAAGCTTTTGGAATGGTTCAAAGCCAACAGCGCCGGCTTTAATTACCAGATTAAAGATGAAACCCTGCAAACTGCCATGATCGCCATTCAAGGCCCCAATGTGATAGCCTTACTGGATAATTTGCTGCCCGAGCCGGTGTCAACATTAAAGCGCTATCACTTCATGACACAAAATTATCTGATCGCAAAATTTACCGTCTTTCGCAGCGGGTACACCGGTGAAGACGGCGTGGAAATTATTTGCGGAACCACGATTGCGCAAATGGCCCTGAATATGCTTTTCAAGCAAGGGCGGGATATCAGCAGCGCTCCGTTGCAACCTGCGGGCTTAGCAGCGCGTGATACGCTGCGAATGGAGGCAGCCATGCCGCTGTATGGTCATGAACTGCAAGAGAATATCGATCCCATTTCCGCCGGGCTGCAATGGGCCGTGGCTGAGGACAAGCCGTTTATCGGCTCGGTGGCGCTGGCGGAAATCAGGCATCGCGGGCCGGAGCGGGTTCTAGTGGGTTTGGCCGTCGACGGCCCGCGCATCGCCCGGCAGGGGATGACCATTTGGGCCGGTGACAAGGAAGTTGGTACCGTCACCAGCGGCACCAGCAGCCCGACGCTGGGAAAAGTTATTGCTATGGCGTATGTGCAATCCGTGTGTGCCGTCCCGGGCACCGCTTTAGAAATTGATCTTCGTGGAAATCGCGTCAACGCTACGGTGGTCAAATTGCCATTTTATAAGCTGGCAAAAGCTGACAGTTGAACCGCCCTTCATCGAAAGCGCTTGTTGCGATTGTTTGTTTATTGTTTGATGCTGATTGTTTGCTGATTCAGTGCCGCGGGTATTTCGGGTACACTAGCGCCCCGACAACGCCGGGATGCGGCGGTTGATTATTTCAGGAGTTACTATGCCATCGCCCGCGGACTATCTCTATACGCAAACCCATGAATGGATGAAAAAAGAGGGTGATATTCTCACCATAGGCATCACCCGATTTGCCGTGGATGAACTTTCCGATGTCACCTTTGTTGACCTGCCGGAAGTGGGTAAAAAAGTAGCGGCCGGCGGGACCTTTGGCGAAATTGAATCCGTCAAAGCCATCAGTGAATTGTACGCTCCTGTGGCAGGGGAAATTGCCGCCGTCAACGACGCGCTGAAAAAAGACCCATCTTTAGTGAATCAGGACCCTTTCAGCAAGGGGTGGCTGGTGAAACTGAAAACAACAGTTGAGCCGCATGGTTTTATGACCGCCGAGCAGTATGACAAAGTTCATAACATTGCGTGAGCCGTCAGGTCTTGACCATATCCAGCATGACAATCGCCAGCGGGCCAAACAGGACTACCGGCAGCCATGCGCCGGCAAACGGAGATAAACCCGCTCCGGCAAGCTGGAAGAATACAAAGGTAGTAACAAAACAACCCCCACTGATGCCACTGCACCAGAGCATGTTGGTTACCAGTTTATTAGGCTCTCTGGCCAGCAGGAACGGAATGCCGATCAGCAGCATAATCATGTTCATAATAAGCTGTGTGATGCGGGTGTACATGATTTTTTCCAGGGCCACGCGCGTCGCCGGGGTGCTGTAGAGAATAAGTTTGTCTATTTGAGCAGTGGACAGATATTCCACTGCTTTTTTCTGGAAAATCAGATTCAACTGCCCAGGTGTAACGGGCGTTTGATAGGTCATTTCCTTAACCGGCTCCGGGCGATCATTGGGGTTTGCCGCCCTGGCGGCGTTGACCTGTTCCACCTCATACATACGCCAGCCGCCGGAAACGGGGCCTTCGCCAATGTCTTTTTTCCACACGGCTTTTTTGGCCAGAATCATGGCTTTGGCTTCGCCGAGCTTATTACGCTGAATAATGCGTACATTCCGCATGGTTTTGGTTTTTGCGTTATAGCTGGACGCCAGCACCAGGGAGTTGTCACTTTCCGGAACAAAATAAATAGGCTCATCAGGCCCGAATGATGCGGAAACCTGTCCGTGCTTCCGCAGTAATTTGCTGATATTGGCGGGCATGAGCACTTCCTGATCCACCACCACGAGAATATTAAATCCCACCGCGCACAAAATAATGGGTGCCGCCACGCGATACAGTGATACGCCACTGGCCAGCAGCGCAATAAGCTCCCGGTTACGGGTCATACGCACCATGGTGAACCCCGCAGCCAGCAGCGGAATAATTCCGGAGATCATGGAGAAAATGACCAGGGTTCGATACAGGTAAAAGGTTGTAATTTCTCTAAGTAACCCCCAGAAAGCCTGGAATGCTGTGGCGTGTTGATACGCGTGGTTTCTGGTAAACATATTAAAATTGACAATCACATCCAGCAGAATATACATGCCAATCATCACGGCCAGTGCCAGCAGGCAGTTGATCAGGTAATTGCGGACAATGTATCGGTCAAGAATCTTCATGTCGGTTCCAGTTTATCGCTTAAGCAGTCGGGAATAAATAACGACGTTCAGGACAAGAATGACGGCGTTGCCCGCCCAGATGACCACCGTTCCCGGCATGTCCGAATGAGGCGTCCGCGCGATCATTTCACGCCCCGTATTAATCAGTAATACCAGGACCATCGCCGGAACAACTCCCACGACAAACACGGCCAACGGATTGCGGCCCTGCAGAATAATTCCCAGGGCAGTACCCAGAATTACCAGGACAATACAGGAAAATGCGAACGATACGCGACTCTGAAATTCGGAAAGGATCCGTCGGCGCAAACGATCTTCCTGATGATGAATCTTTTGTATGAGCTGCGAAACAATGGGTGACGCTTTGCGTGTTGATGGAATGGCGGGTATGCCGGTATCGGGGACCACAGGATGGATCGAGGAAATAATGATTAAAGGTGGGCCGGCATGAAATCGGCTGTCCAAACCCATGTTTTTTTCGCGGACATCGCCTGTGAGTTTTAGCGCTGCCACATACCTTTCCGGGCCTACTGGTGCTCCGGTCGATGGTTGATCTGATTCGTGCCGTGATATCAACAATTCTCCGCGGTTAGCAAGGTATATTTGCGTAATGTGTCCATGGCGGACTACCTGCACGTGCACCGGCACGCCCCCAGCGCCGGTCAATAGTAGATTTCCGTGCATGCCCGTTAGCGTTGCTGCCGGGCTGTGCACAATGGCCGCTCCCTGACTGCGATTAAGCTGTACTGGTTTGCCGCCCTGGAATTGATGCAGATACCACTTGGAAATGCTTTGCACCCGTAATTCATTCATCAAGGTCTTGAAGTTTTTAGCAATGCGGGGCAAAAGCAACGGGTTGCGATCAAGTGCGGCCAAGCGGAACAAATCGAGAAATTTGGGCTTGCTATCCAGCAGTGAGCCGAAGGGTTCGGGTTTGCCATTTGGCGGTAAATAGCGCACGGTGCCCCGAATCTGTTGCAGGCTGTTGGAATTAAAGGCGGTCCCATGATCCAGTTGTACGCCGACACTAACCTGATTTTTGGCGCGATTGGTATCGATGATAACATTGGCCGCTCGGGCGATAATGATGGATGACGGCTGTCCATTGTGCAGCGGCATGGCCGCGAGGCCGCGCAACTGAATGATATTGCGGGTAATGCCGGGAGGCGGCTGGTTATCGCTGGGAGTGGGCACGCGATAGGCGCTGTTGGCATAAATGACGAATTTGTTTTGCAGATTGAACGGTTGCCGCTGATCCACGTTATGCAGCAGCATCGAAGCGACATCCGTCTGGATAACCTGGGAGGTTTTTTGCAGGAATCGCGGTACCACATATCCCACAAATGCCATATCCACCATGCCCACGGCCAAGCCCAGCACCACCGCGGGCATCACCAGCGCAACATAACTTACTCCGCTGGCCCGGGCACCGGTTAATTCATTGTCGGTGGCCAACCGCCAATACACGATCACCGCCGCAAATAGCGCCGCCAGTGGAATGGAATAAGCCAGCATGGCCGGCATCAGGTCCGTAAGTACCCGCAGAAGTTGCACGAGCGTCAGGCCTTCCTTGGTCAGCGGGCGAAATGTTCCACCAAATGCCAGAATCGTCGTCAGGACAGAACTTGTGAGAACAAAAATACGCAATAGTTCGCGCAGAATATACCAGTGCAGCGTTTTACTCATGGGGTTTCACGCCTCCCCGCAAACAGATTCGCCCTTGCCGCTTTGGGCGGCTTTATCTATGGCATGCAGCACGTGAACGACGGCCCCGGCCTTTTCGGCTGTAATTTCCAAAGGATCATCCAGTCCTGGATGATCGGCGATATTTTCATAATATCGGTAGCCTTGGCGGGTGCGATATTTAACACGCTGGGGCGCACTGGTAATTCCGCTCTGATGCACCGCCAATTGAAAAGACGTGTCATCCCAGTAATCAAGAATTCCGCCACGGGTACCCAAAATTCGCCAGAGCGGTCGCGGTACAGACGCAACGGTGGATATTTCAAAATCCAGCGTTGCGCCATTTTTGAAGCGGAAACAGGCCTCTATATGATCTTCATTCGCGACGCGGTGCCACAAACGCTTCTGCGCTGTGGCCGTGACCGATGCAATCGGTGCGGCCATCAGCAACAAAGCCAAGAATATAAGATGCGCGCCCCAGTCATACGGAAAATCGTGATACAGTCCGCCGGTAATAATCAAAATGCTCAATTGGGGCATTATTATTGGTACTCCGCTTTTGGCCACCGTGAATTCAGCACCACAGCGCGAAAGCATTTTACTATGTTACCTCTCACCACGCACTATCAGGTTTTTCAGCCGCATCTTATCAATCCTCTCTACCAGTCAAAGGGCGACTCCGACTGCCGCACAGCTTCGCGCAGCAGTTCAATGAACTTATCGGTGCGAGAATCCCCGTGGTCAAAATCACGAAATCGGCAGCCGGGGTACCGTCGCGCGATTGCTTGGGCATTCGCGCTAAGGCCCAGCACAAATTCAGCGTCACGTGCAATGGCCGTAAGCCTCGCGTCGCAGGCAGAACTTCGCGGTTTAGGAGTTAATTCTGCGGAATCACTTTGGACAACCACATACGGCACGCCGGTAATCTCACGCAGGCGATATGCGACATATCCCGTAAATTGCATGTCAACTGCGATCATAATATCGCAAATCTGTGCGTGTAAAATGTTCACCAGCCGATCGGCGGCAAACGGAAATGCAAATCCCGCAGACGGCCAGATCTTATGCTTATCCGGCGAACCGCGCTGCACCCATACGGGCCACCGTATTATATGTGTCGCCATGGCAACGTGGCCGCCATGGGTCAAGTGCGCTTCCGTGGTAGGGGCGACGGCGTAAGCGTTGCCCGGCCACGGCAGCATCGGCCTCAACGCCACCACGCTGACCGCAACGTCTGGCATTGCAGCCAACCCGGGGGGCAGGCCCGCGATTTCGGCGGGTGCAACGGCATCCGATTTCGGCTGTGCCGGCCAGAGAGTAATAAAGAGCACCCGCAAATTGTATCCTTTTTTCTTATTGTCCATCGAGAAAGTAGTGCTATTATTGATACAGGCTTGGATTTGTAAACCTTCAAGCGATTTAATGCACCGGATGTTCGGAATCCTGATTATGACCTACCATTGGACGCAACGGCTTGGAAAAGTAAACTTCCCTTTGTCCTCAAGCACGCTTTCGCTCGTTGGCATCCTGTTATGCCTTCTGGGAGGGCTAGCCCCCGTGGCGTTGGCCACGGATGTAAGTGCGTCAAGAGTTCAATATAAACTGCTCCATCATGTTTCTTATGTTCATCCCTCGGACCATATTCGCAATGGGCAACTTTATTTGCCTGACTCCTCCGGGCCGCACCCGGCCATTCTTTTAATGCATGGCGGCGGCTGGGCCCACGGAAGTGACCATAACGCAGGGGTGAGTTTTCTGGCACCCCGTCTGGCGGCACGCGGATGGGTTGTTTTTAATATCAATTATCGTCTGGTTCGGCAAGGCGGGGAATTTCCCAAGGATGTTGAGGATGCAAAAAACGCCTTAGCCTGGATGATACTTCATGCAAAACAGTATCAAATTAATACCCAAGCCATCATTCCTGTAGGCCTTTCCGCCGGGGCACATCTGGCCCTGATGGCCGCGTATACAATTAAAGCCCACCAGTTTCCCGCCACGCAGTATCCTCATGTGCCATTACACGTGAAAGCGGCGGTAGGCTTTTACACTCCCACGGACTCCTCATTTGTTAAATTGCTGCCACACAATTCCTGGGCTTATAAAATCTTAACCAGATATGCAGGGGCTTGGGTAAAATTGCACCCCCGGCACGGCCTAATGAGGGCGTCGCCGGTATTTTATGCGCGTGACGGTGTGCCGACCCTGCTGATACAAGGTTTGGCGGACCGGCTGGTTCCGGCATTTCAGGCCACAGAGATGGCGGCAGCCTTGAAGAAAAACGCTGTGCCCGCGCAGGTGGTCATGATTCCCAATATTGGCCATGCCTTTATGAGTTTTCCGGACAAATCCAGAGCTGTTGGTTTTTCGGCTTTGTTAAAATTTCTCCATCAGCAATTCCCTTCCGGTCGCAAGCCGGTAGCCGCTGCGGCGGCAGTTCAATAATCGGGCAACATGAGCCTGATGTGGGCCGTATGTCTTGGCGTACAAATAATCGGCGTTACAATAGCGGATAATTCATTTGCCGCTGGGAGCCTGTCCGAATAATAGCCGTCGCAACCCGGCGATTACTTAGACAGGACCTTGGAGCAAGCCGTTATAATTCTTGGAGCCGTTATGATTCTTGCGGTCATTCGTATTTTGTTTATCTCGCTGGTCGCGGCGGTGGCGCTGGCGTTTTTGTCTTCCACGGTGGCGGCTGGTAATGCTGCGTATATCATGATGGTGGTGGCCGTGGTGGTCGCCATTGCCGTGATAATGTTGGATTTTCTGATCAAGCGTAAAAATCTTGCCGCGATGTCGGGCCTGTTTTTTGGCATATTGGTTGGAATTCTTGTGGCCCTTGCGCTGGATTATCTGATCAGTGAAGTCTTGCAGATTTTTTTTGGTCCGGCCCAATTGAGTAGTGCCCAACCACTGATTACCGGCATTAAACTACTGTTGGGGCTTATCACGTGTTATCTGTCGGTATCATTGATTCTTCAGACACGTGATGATTTTCGTTTTGTCATTCCTTATGTGGAATTTACCCGGGGCAAGCGCGGTACTCGGCCATTTATTCTTGACACCAGCGTCATTATTGACGGGCGCATTGCTGATATCGCCGCCACAGGAATCTTTGAAAGCCGCATTGTCGTGCCGCGGTTCGTGGTTAATGAATTGCAAGCCGTCGCTGATTCGCAGGATAAATTAAAGCGCGGGCGGGGTCGCCGAGGTCTGGATGTGCTTCATCGGCTGCAAGCTCTGCAGAAACTTGAGGTGCACATCTGGGATGGCACGCTGCAGGATGCCACTCTCGTGGGGGTGGACCAGAAGCTTGTGTCATTGGCCAAGCAGGAAAACGGGCGCATTGTGACCAATGATTTTAATCTTAATAAAGTTGCGGCCGTGCATGGCGTGCAGGTGCTGAACCTGCATGAATTGGCCAACGCCATCAAGCCCACCGCCTTGCCCGGTGAAACCATGCGCCTGCGGATTATAAAACCCGGTGAGGCGGCGCAACAAGGTGTGGGATATCTCGATGACGGCACCATGGTAGTTGTGGAAGGGGCTAGAGATTTTCTGGGTCAGGAAATCCCCGTGCTGATCAACAACACCGTGCAAACCTCCGCCGGCCGCATGATCTTCGGCCGAGTCGAACCCGCCGCCACGCCCGCAAACGCCCCGCCCCCAGCCGCCGCCGTAAAGGCCTGAGAAATTATCACGTGGATGTACCAAAGCGAATCCGTTTAGGGCCGATCCGCCAATCGTATATTGGAGATATCGCGCGGAAACAAAACTTGGGAACGGATCCCAAATAACTTCTCAAACCCTGTTTCGCCGTCCATCACAAAGCCGCCGGCTTTGCCAGCGGTGGCGAATGAGAGTGCAGCGCAGTTCGGGAAATTGTTTCGGTTCCGCTCGTTAGCCAACCGTCATGCGGCACCAAGACGAAAAGGGCCGGTACTCAGAATTCGTACCCTTGATTGACCCAGTAATGCCAATCCTCTATCGCGTCCCTGGTAGCCTCATCGGTGCTGGATGTCGGCGTCAGCTGCGCCAGCGGGACGGCCAAATAATCCTTGGTGTCCCAGCGTGTCATGACAAAAATCTCATGTTCGCAATCATCCATGTCCGCCAAAGCTGTAATCTCAACTTCGTCCCCTTTTTTAAGGGGCGATGTCGCACGATGGGCGCGGCAAGTTGTGGTGACAGGAAACGTTATCACCTGCTCAAGATAATAATACCAGCTCATTGCCACTTCTTCCGAGCCGTGGGCATCAACCACTATTTCCGTGTGAATACGCTCTTCGCGCTCCGGGGATTTTGTTTTAGCCATAACGATTGCCTCCGCTGCTGCCAATCATTATATCGCTTAGTACCCTGACCGAGGATACTTAACGCCGTCTGTCGCCCTATGGCTTTGATCAGCAAGGGTTCAGGGCTATTTCTGCAATGCCATGCGTCCGCGGCTGGCCGTTGATGACGCATGCTTCGGCGGCTCGGTACGCGCGGTTCTTACAGTGGGTGCCATGGAACTTCAATGGCATTCAAACGGAATTTCCCGGTGGTTCCCGTATCATGTCGGATCATCACGGTATTGTTGCCTGCCGCTAATTGCAAATGCACTTGTACGCTGGCCCAAAGATGCGACTTTCGCGCTGGGGGAATTTTAAGTGTTTTGTAAAATCGCCCGTTAATATAAATGTTCGCTGATTGCGTATCTAATATGGACGGATTGCTGACTTGAAATACTGCATGATATTTACCCATCCGTCTTCGGCGCAGATAAAATGTCGCCGCCATTGCGATCGTATCAAGTCCCGCGACCCATGAATCTCCCTTATCGTTATTGTTTATGACCGGACGATCGTGGGGAGTTGGTCCGGAAAGCGACGCCTGATCTGCCCTGAATACCTCAGCACGCTTCGTGACATTCTTTGTCCCATTGAGGATCACCTCTATCCGGGGTCCGCAGGGAATTTTGATCAGCGTCACAGGCCCCGCCACATCGATATCCGTGACCCAACTGACAACGGCCAGGGCGAGTTGCGTCCGTTGGTCCACTTCGTGAATTGGCGAACCATTTACGGTTACACTCGTGGCCCCGTTGCCGTGGACGCGTAGAATGAAATGTTTAACCGAAGACTGATACGTTCCCGAACTTGGGCTTACGGTTACGACGGTACGCTGCCCATCGGCTTTCGCCGTGATTTGCTGGCGGTGAAATTCGTTTTTTTCGTATCCGTAAGTTGTTCCATCATCATCATAAAATAGCCCGGACGTGGCTGCCGATGTTGGGTGAATATCAATGTAGGCCATTTCGGGTGCGGCCGTGTGAATGGCCCGTACCGGCTCCACGGCGGGAATAATAGCGCCTTGCTTGATAAAAAGTGGCCAGTCCATCCAGGAATCGGTGTTCAGGGTGTAATTAATCCATTGGCCGCCGGGATATCGATCACCTCGGAAGTAATCCGTCCATTCGCCGGCGGGAAGGTAAATCCGGCGCGCGGTGGATTGATCCTTCTGATTTCCCAGCTTTTCCAGCACTGGCGCACATAGAATCCAGTCGCCAAACATCCATTGATCCACCATGGATATGACGTTTGGGTCATGGGGATAATCGAAGGTTAATGGCCGCACGATGCCCACACCGGTTTGCACGCATGCAGCATGTTCCAGAGCGTAGGTATAGAAAAACCATGTGTAGCGTTGACGAATGGCTTGTTTGACCGTTTCACAGGCCTGATCCCCAAACACCCACGGCTGCCGACGCTCGCCGTTCGTGCAATGGGTTCGTAGTGTGGGGCACACTGCGGTGAATTGAAACCAGCGCGTGTAGACTTCCGCCGTGGGGTGCCCGTTAAATCCGCCGGTATCCTGGGCCCATCGCATCTGCCCCATGGTGATGGTATTAATCATCGCAAGGGTCTGTTCCTGCATGACATGAAATCCCGTGGATATATCCCCCGACCATGTGGCGTATGCATAGCGCTGGGAGCCGAGATAAAAATTGCGATTAATGGACCATACTCGCTTATTGGGCCGAACCCCTCTTTGTCCGTCATACAGCGACTGCTGCATGTGCAAAAACTGAAAATTGCCGGTATTTCCCTGATCGGCTTCGTCGTTCCAGAATCCCGCAATTCCCTGCTCCATGCATTGATGAACCCACGTGGCATGCCAGTACCATTGTCGGCATACGGGTTTGTAAAAATCCAGATCCAGGGACATTAACTCGGAAAAATAATCCGCGAACGGTTTTTCCCCGGGCAGGAAAATACCGAGTTTTTTTGCTGATGCGCCCTGTGTGGTCATCGGCTCAAGTTTGCCTTTCACTGTACTGATGATAATCCGCGGTTTCATAATGCCGGTAATTTTGCACTCCAAATTCCGCGTCCAGTTAACCAGTGCATCCGGGTTTTCGTGGGGAAGCAAGGCCTGTGAATATTTAACCGGATTCCATCGGAACTCGCCAAAATGGCTGGTGCCCCAGTCCTTCCAGTCAAAGTCAAGGGTGAAGTTATCAATCGGAATATCCCTGGCGCGGTAGGTTTCCAGATAGTGCCGCAGTAAATTTTGGTCCGTGCCCCATTGCGAGTTGGTAAATCCATAGGCCCACTTGGGAAACAGTGGCATTTTTCCTGAAGTCATGGCCAAACTTTGGAAGATGGTTTTCGGCGGTCCAACAAAGATGAAAACTGTCAGACTGTTGGGACGAAAATAGTTGCGGCCATAGTCTTCCGGTTTTGGATTGCCATAATAAAAGCTGATTTCGTCATCATTAATGTGGAAATATCCACCGTCAGAGTCCACAAGAATGCCGTAGCCAGATGTGGTCCAGGCAAAGGGCGCCCCGCCGCCGCCCTCGGCCGAGGCTTCAACTTTGTAGGTTCCGTTTGGCACGCCTTGGCCATTTTTAAGCACCGGGACTTTGTGTTTGGTCCACTCGGCGGAATTATGAATACCATAAAAATTCGCTTTTTTATCGCGGCCGAAAGCCACACCGGTGGCACCCTGATTTTGGGGATCGACCAGCATTCTTTGCTTTCCGGTTTGGCTTAACAGGATATTGCCGACGCTATCAAAAAGGGTAATTTGTGACGAGTCACGGTGGACCAGCAACTCAAATTCCGTTGTTTTTAAGCGAATTCTATGCGTGTCTGTTTCTATCGAAGCCTTTGGGTCACCTGGAAATGTTGCGCCGGGATCCAATACCGGTGTGTGCGGATCACGTAGCCCCTTGGCCAGCAGGTCCAGACGCAGAATACTGGACGACAACGCTTTAGCGTGCAATACATCCTCGCCTATGGATAGCTGGAAGGAATCTTCCCGGCGGTGAATCTTCCCCGGTTGGTTGGCCGGAGAAGCTGCCTGCAGTGATTCACTGCCGACAAGCGCAACTGTTAATGCGGCCGTTGAGGACGCCCGAAGAAAATCACGTCTGTTGTTCATGGGTGAGGTAAACTCCTAATGATGGCGCAGCGGGCCATGGTATGAAAGCGATGTTGCCACAGTGGTCACAGAACGCTTTCCGGTTCGTACAGGCGATGATGGGCGGGCCAAAGTGAAGTCCGCCGGTTGACCTGAAATGGAGTTCGAGGAAATCCAGATTTCAAAATGACTCGGCTCAACCAGCCATCTGCCTCCCGCAGTATAGTATCCAAAGTCATGGGCACCAAGGGCAAAGCTGACACTACGGCTTTGCCCCGGGGAAAGTTGCACGTGGCGGAATCCCTTCAACTCTCTGACCGGTCGGCACCCTGCGCTAAAGTACAGACCTCTGATATAGAGCTCAACGGTTGCAATGCCCGGTACATGACCGATATTTGTCACCCGGGCGCTGGCGATGACAGGCTTGGTGCCGGCTGACCGTATAACGTTCAGGTGGACCGATCCGATATGGAATTTTGTGTAAGATAAACCGTAGCCGAAGGGAAATTCCGCCTTCCGGGTTCCATCAATATATTTTCCCAAGGTTGGGCGACCGGTGTTCAGGTGGTCGTAAAAGACCGGAATTTGCCCAATCGAACGCGGGAAGTCCATCGTCAGCCGGCCGCTGGGATCATATTTGCCCAAGAGGACCGCAGTAACAGCGGGGGCGGTCTGCGTGCCTAACTGCCAGCACTCAAGAACTGCCGCTGACGACCGTACCACGTGGGGAATTGTCAGTGGCCGTCCGTTAAATAGCAGTGTGACTACAGGTTTGCCGCTGGCCGCTACCATGTTGAACAATTTTTGCTCTTTCTTCGGCAGGCCAATCCGCTTTCGGCTGGTGTTTTCACCGGTCATGCTGGACGTTTCACCAACCGCCAACAGCACCAGATCAGCGCTCCTGGCTGCCGCTGCCGCTTGCCGAAATCCTTTTCCTGACATACCGGTTTTGACAATGGACCATGTAACGTTTCCTCCCAAGGCCTTGCGCAGGCACTGCGACAGGGAGGTCATGTGATGCACGCCGCCCAAGTCATGCCAACACCCCAAAAATTGGCTGCGCGTATTGACAAAAGGTCCAATGAGGGCAATATCCCGCGGTGGATGAAGCAGCGGCAGGATATTATGTGAATTTTTGAGAAGCACGCATGAACGTTCCGCCGCTTGGAAAGCCAGTTGCAGCGATGCGGGTTTAAGAAATGCGTGTCTCCAGCGTGTCATGCTGAAGTACGGATGTTCAAACAGTCCGCTTGCAAATTTGACAGCCAGCACCCGACGCACCGCAGCATTGACTTCTGCAATCGATACTTTGCCTTCGCGAACCTGTCTTGCCAAGGTTGTATATGTATGACTGAACATCTCCATATCCACGCCGGCAAATAAAGCTCTTCGGGCGGCGTCCGCGGGAGTGCGTGCGTAGCCCCAGTTGACCAGTTGGCCCACGCCTCCCCAGTCGCTGACGACCAATCCCCGAAAGCCCAGTTGCGTGCGAAGAACATGATGCAGCGTGTAGCGATCCGCCGTGGCTGGAATGCCTCCGATCGAATTAAATGCACTCATGACCGTGGCGGCGCCGGCGTTAATTCCAGCGCGGAAGGCGGGGATATGATAATTCCACAATGTAAATCGCGTAAGTTCCGCCTGATTGTAATCTCTTCCTCCCTGAACTGAACCATATCCGATATAATGCTTCAAACACGATATCACATGATCACGCGTCCCTAGTGCGGTGCCCTGAAATCCGCGCACTGCGGCAGCGGTAAATAATGAATCAAGGTAGGGGTCTTCTCCGAAGCCTTCTGCCACGCGACCCCAGCGCGGGTCGTGTGAAATATTAACCATAGGAGCAAAAACCCAGTCGATTCCCGCCGCAGTGGCCTCCCGTGCGGCTACGGTCTGGCATTGTTGTACCATACTTGGAGACCAGGAGCAGGACATCGCCAATGGGACCGGAAAAATTGTTTTGCACCCGTGAACAACATCCTCACCGAACAGCAGCGGGATTCCCAGCCGCGTATCTGATACCGCCATGCGTTGGGCGGCGTTCTCTCGAAGCAGCCTGTACTTCCAAAATGCCGCTCCGGTCAAATGAGCCGGCGCGGGAACGCCCAGAAAAGATGATACATCGCCGGATTTGATGGCTGGTGCGAGGGCTGGAAGATGCTGTGTTCCCCAGTACACTTGCATTAATTGTCCCACCTTCTGGCGCAGGGTCATACGCGAAAGTAACTCAGAGACTCTTTGGCCGATGGGCTTCGCGGCGTTTAACCAGGGGCGTTGGCCTAGGATGGGAAATATTTTCCCATCCGCGTGGGTCAAAGCGGGCGAGAGCATAATTGAACCAGCAGCCAGGGCCGCGGGCGCTAGTGACCGGCGGCAATTCTGTAAAAACCAGACTATCTTTTTTTTCATAATCACTGTATCCCTCTAATTCGTCGCCGCAGTTGCCATACTCCCAGCATTCCCACACTCAACAGGGCAATCGTCGCGGGTTCTGGAGTCACGGTAACATCGACAAAGGATGCGGTGGAGATGCTGCTGGTATCGTGAGAACTCACGGCCAGCCCGGCAAGGAAGCTTGAATCTGTGAAGTTTAGTGCGGCCACCGAGCCTATTTCGATCCAGTCTAAAGCACCGCCTTGCGGTGCCGCGGTTGAATAATATCCGGTGAACGTGCTTCCCGTTTTCACCAGACGCATCCAGATTGTGCCACTTACCGCGACACTTCCGATTTCGATAGCGTTGGCACCGGCGGTCGTACGAGCCTGCATTTGCACACCATTGCCGGGGGTTAATTCCATCGCTACAAACTGTGCGTCTGCCGCCGCCGAATCGCGGAACATGACGCCAGCCTTCGCCCAGGGATCCGTGTTCTGTTGCGAAGCAACCTGTGCCGTGATGGCACCGTTGCCCGTCAGGGGACGGGAAGCGAAATTGAATTGATCGGAAGAATTCCATATATCTGAGCCACTTCCAAAGAGCGTATAGACTCCCTTGGAATAACTGCCCGCGCCCGGAATCGTTGGAGAGCCTATAGTCGCATCTGACCATGCCCCCGGCAATGCTGCACGCCCCGTGCCCAGTGTATAGTTTAATACCTGCGACGCCCAATTGTAATTTTGGGGGGAATCATTAAGTGTGCCATCACTGTTATGTAAGGTATCGCTGTCCGCATCGCTCCAGTTCCAGGCAATGGCACCGACATTTTTTGCCGTAGTCGCCTGCAGGAATGGAGAAACGTTATAACCGCCAGCTGAGGTAGACCATCCGTATTCTCCCACGATCATTTTAACACCGGTGTTCTGAACACTGGCGAAGCTGCTCTCCATTCCCGCTGTTCCGGTTGAAAACCACGAATTGTAGGCGTGAAGATCAAACATCAGATTGTGCTGGGGATCATATTGCACCAAGGCCGAACCCTCATTGACCACAGGGGTCACACTTCCGGCTTCCTGGCCCCCGGGAATTACAATTTTTCCGGTAAAACCGGTTCCATTGCGAATGCTGTTTACCATGGTTTGCATATCCGAAAGCCATTGGCTGCTTGCCGTTGGCGTATTCCATGCGTACGGCTCGTTCCACACCTCCAGCCAGACATTGGACTGCCCCGCGAACTGCCGGGCCATGGCACCAAGCTGGCTGTTATAGGAATTCCAATACGACGTCTGTGACGGCGTCACGCCCAGAATCTGCGAGCCGGCCCATGTAAAAGGACAAAGAATGGTGGTATCGCCCGCGGCAGAGTTCTGATTTACAATGCTTCGCAGGCCATGCAGATAACTTCCATCAGCCTGGACGGTATTGGTTCCCATGGGAACTACGTCAAAATTTGGAATATCTTCCCGAATAATATTGATTCCCCACGCGGACATTCCTGCAGCGCTGTTGCCGCCGTAAACATCCCACGCATTGGCTCCCCGGTATCCCCCTGTGCTGGTTGATGCGCCGGGGATGCTAGCGGTCGTGGCGTGGGCTATAGCGGGCACTGTCAGCACCACGCATGAAGTAATTACAGCTGCTCTGAGTATAGACAAGGTCTCTATCTGAAGCTTACTGGATGTCATAAAAATAATTCCTCGATGCCCACGGGCATTGTGCGAATTGAGAAACTTATGGTGGTGCCACTACGCCGACGTGTCAGGTTTTTCTGATCTTCGACCCGCGCTTTAAATTGATCGCGGAAGCCAAACATCCGGCAACATTTTTGAACCACTGCGAACCATGAAGGCAGGTGATTTTCCTTTAAACAACGGGGCGGGATCATCATAAAATCGTTCTGAAACGTCAGTTTGCAGCCCTATTCAAAAACAGCGGTACCGCAGACATGCTGCGGTACCGCCGTCGGTTTATCCGCGTTAATCTGTGATACGCTTGCGGCGTTTCAACAGCAATAACCCGCTGCCTGCGACTGCCAGCATCGCCAATGTCGCCGGCTCCGGCACGGCGGCAGAGGTGAGATTGAAGTTATCGTACACTTCCGTGTAATCGTAACTGGCCTGATGTTGTACCACGCGTACCCCCACATAGCTTGTTCCAGTGGGAACCGTAGCGCTATCATTGAAGGTTTCAAATGGATTGCCGACCGCAGCTCCCTGGCCTGAATTCAGGTTGGGAAGGTAAAAAGCTCCCGAGGAAGAAATCGGAGTGTAATTGGCCGCCGTATTGTTGCCGTAAAAGTCCAGATAAACCTGCGACGAATCATAGACATTCCCGGACAGCGCCCACTGGAAACTCAGATTCAGCGCTTCGCCGGGCGTTACCGCCGCACGATCTACTGCGGAAGTCTGGAAAGTCCCGGTCATAATCTCCAGAGCGTTCCCGGTACCGCCTCCGAGCTGGGCTACGGTCTGGCCGTTGTTGTCGGTACTTCCCGTCGGTCCGATGACGCCGTAATACGCATATTGATTGGCACCCGGATTAACGCTCAGTTGCCATCCCGGAACGTTTGTGTTGTCGGACGCGCCGTTCTGGTAGCAAATGTTGACCCTGCGTTGAAGCCGCCGTTGGTGAGCATGTTCGCCTGCGCCACCGGAACGCTTAACAGTCCAACCGTCATAACGCTGGAAGCCAGCAGTCCGATTGTATAACGTGAATAAGATTTGTTTTTCATTGTGGTATCTCCAGTAAATAGTGTTTCATTGTTTCGGCCAGAGCACGCATCAACGATGACGGATGGTGGCCTGTTAATATCATTCCCGCACCTGAATCGCTTTTGCCACGTGCGCGGGGATTCAGCGTGCAGATGTGTGTTCTCCCTTCGGACACTCCTTTCTGCAGTATTTTGAAAAGTTCTGCGTAATGACCAATCTATATTGGATCACTATTGGACCAGCGGAATATGCGGCCAAAAATCGCGACGCGTAATGGTTCCCATTGGCCGCGATTCAACATGCCCGTCCCCGAAGACCAAATTGCAATCCATGTTATTGTTATGGCGATATCTGAATCCGTGGAATGTCATCGGGCCGCTGTGATAGAAAATGTGAGCATACGTGTCATCGACATTGTAGGGCGCGATCGCACTGGAACTGTAGGTCCATGGATAGGGTGAGTAGGATATAGAGTTGTTGGGGCCATCCGCGACCATGTAATCCTGCCAGGATTGTACAATGGCCCAGTTATCCAGCTGCATTTCAATTGGATCGGCCTGCCAGTTGGCATCGTATGCCAGCTGTGCATCCCAGGCGATGGCAGTCTGGTTGATGTTCTTAACCGTTGAAAACCTGACCGGCGGCGTGTATTGAGACCACCATGGATTAAACGTTTGGCCTGACCAATACCCAAAATCACCATCTTCGCCACTGAAGATGCGAGGATTTCCAGTGTATTGGTCGGTCCCTGCCGGAGCTAATGGTGCGCCGGGGTCCATAAATACGTTGCTATCAGTCACTTGGCCGATGTTGGTCCCGGTCATGGTCGGCTGCACCCCCATTTCGATGCTCAGTTGTTGCGTCCAATCCCGAGCGACCCAGTTGATGGTATTGGCGTAGCCGAATCCAAATGGGACGAAATCCTTGTTTTCCTCCGTATAGGTGACCAGCGTCAGGCCGATTTGCCGGAGGTTGGATTCACAGGCCACGGAATTGGCCAAATCCTTCGCCCTTGCCAGCGCCGGCAATAACAGGGCGATCAGCAATGCGATAATCGAGATTACCACCAGTAATTCGATTAACGTAAAACCTCGCCCCGTCCCAATGCGTGAGATGACTTGCTTGCCAGACATAATAAAGCCTCCAAAAAGGACCATCTAATACTATCTCACCGGATGCTTCTTGCGGCAGAACGTGGTTGGCCGCATGCATCTAACGATCTAAACTATACACGGGCTGGTTTGATCTTTGGCGTCAAAAATGTTGTTGCTTTGCGCATAGCTGCAAAGCACGTTTAAAAAGGACCGTGACGTGGAAAAGCCGCGGTATTCAGCCATAAAGGCGTTGGTATTGACCCCTCAAAATCGGGCGATCAGTGCTGATTTTAAGTCCGGAAAGTCATGCCGCATTGTCTCTTGAGGCGATAAACACGCTGGGATTCTGTATGATTGCTGGATGGAGTTGTCCCCTTTGGAGGCCATGGTGGCGCAGAATAAACGCATAGCAATCGTCGTGGAGTTGGCCGTTGGATATCGCGAAGCCGTGGTTCGCGGACTCTGGCGTTTTCTTCAGACTCGACCTCTATGGGAACACCAGGGGTGTGAATTGCATGTAGGTGAGCTTAACGCACTGCGGAACTGGAAGCCCGACGGGATCGTAGCGGGTTTACACGATATAAAACTCGGCCGCGCGCTTAAAAGACTCAATGCGCCCATTATTGATGTATATAACTGCGTGGAATTGCCCGGCGTTGTGCAGGTTGGAATCGATGATGCAGCGGTGGGGGACATGGCCGCTAAGTACCTCTTGTCGCTGGGGCTTAAAAATCTTGCGTTGGTGGGTGATTGCTCAACGCGTTATGCCCTGGAGCGCCGTGACGCATTCCTGAAAATTCTGCGAGCTGAGGATTTGGAATGCTACCAATGGGATCCCACCCAGAAACTTCGTCCGCCGGTTGAAAATCTGCGGCGCGGGGGGGCCTCGGCCGTCCCACCGGGATCGCATACCTTTTCAGCAACTGCGTGGTCATCGAGATTTCGCAGACAATGGGGCGACGCAGTTTCACAATGGATTACGGACCTGCCCAAGCCGGCCGGGATTTTTGCTCTCAACGATGACTGGGCAACGATGATTGTCGATCAGTGTAATCACCAGAGTATTGCGGTTCCGGAGCAGGTGGCCATATTAGGAGTGGATAATGCTGAGTTGCTCTGCCAGATGGGCCGACCTCCGCTTTCAAGCATTGAAACTCCTGCCGAGAAGGTCGGCTGGGAAGCGGGCGTTGCCCTTGAGAAACTCATGGAGGGAAAGCCCGTTTCAAGCCGTCAACTTCTCCAACCGGTGCGGGTGGTTGAAAGACAGTCCACCAATATTCTGGCGATTGACGACCCGGATGTGACCTCTGCGATTCGCTTTATCCAAGCCAATGTCCATCGCGGCATCGGTGTGCGGGAAGTATTAATGACAGTTCCTTCCCGAAGGCGGACTTTGGAAATGAGCTTTCGAAAATCAGTGGGACGCAGCATTCTCGATGAGATCCAGCGGCTGCGTGTGGAGCGGGCAAAAATGTTGCTTTCATCCACTGATTTAAAACTTTCTATAATAGCTCAGCGTAGCGGCTTCCGCAGCGCCAGCCGCCTGTGTCGAATGTTTCATCAAGTCAGCGGAGAAACTCCTGCCCATTTCAGACGGCGCGGTGAATTGGCGTAATGGGATGTCGTCTCATCGCCGGGCTGAGGCTTTGCCAACATGCCGGTCCGGAGACTTTTGAGCCGGCGGATGCGGACTGTGTTGCCCCGACGCTTGGGCCGCTTGCCTCTGATAAACCCGGATGTATCGAATTTCATATTTCGCAGGCAGGGCTTTATTATTAATCGGCCCGGCCCAGTTTCCTCCCATCGCCAGATTTAAAATTAAATACATCCTTTTGCGAAACGGATTGTCTGCGCCGGTGCCGGCAGCGGAAACATTAAAAGTGAAGTATTTAGCTCCATCAATATAAAATGTGATGTGCTTTGGCGACCAGTCCATGCAATAGGTGTGAAATTTCTTCGCTGCTGAGCTATGGAGTGTGAATAGTCGGGCCTGAGATTGGTGGGTATGGTGACCACCTTCCCAATGAACAGTGGTGTGAATCACACGTGGTTCTCGGCCGAGCCATTCCATGACATCAATCTCGCCGCATTCCGGCCAACCCACTTTAGAAATATCCGTCCCAAGCAGCCAGAAGGCGGGCCACATTCCGGCTCCGGCGGGGAGCTTGGCACGCATTTCAAAGCGGCCATATAGCCAACTCTCCTTGCCTAAGGTCGTGAGGCTCGCGGACGTGTACTGCGCCCATTTCCGGGCGTAACGCCAATTTTTTGCTCCGCGACGATACTGCCTGTTGGCAACGCGCTGCTTGCGAGCCTCAATGACCAGCATGCCCCCACGAACGACCGCGTTGCCTGGCTGATAATATTGCGGCTCTTTATTACGCACAAACCCCCGTTCGTCGCTCCACTTTGCGGGATCAGGATGTCCCGGCTTGGCAAAGTTATCCTGCCAAACCAGATGCCATTTGGCTGCTGTCGCTGCCCCAACATAGTTGCGGTGGGATGGTCCTGTGATAACCAGGGATGCGATAAGAAAAATGAACTGCCATTTAATTTGCATTTTGCCGCCGTAGCTTCAGGTCTACATTATCTCAAGTTTTATTGTACAGTTAAAATACCCGCCCTGTAATTAATCCTGTTTGCTATTGAGCACCAGGACCCAGTCGCGGGACCCGGCATGGTTTTTATGTGCGGGAGAAAACCGCATTTTTCCGCGATTTATCAGGGGTAAACGGGAAATCGCGGTATAGGTGCCGCTCGTCGGGTCAAACCACCGCGCGTGTGCGGGCCTAGAGAGCTTTGCCATGTTGACCTCAATAGCCCGCGGTGTGGGCAGATAGGCCACCATGAGTGTTCTTTCGGCAGTAAACGCTGCCGTGCAATAATCGGCTTGGCTGACACGTGTTTTGGCATTTCCATAAGTTCCAAGTCCCGCAGTTACCATATCGTGTGATTGATCCGGTATCAGAGCGTACCATGGAATGGAACTAAAAAAATGTTTCCATATCTTGATCTGTGCGGCACCTGGCGTATTAAGGTGGGATTGCCAGTCGGGGGAAAAGCCCCAGACGTAATGGTTGCCGTAAATCTGTCCGCAGCCGCCGCAAAGCATTGTCCAATACGCCTGTCGCCGCAGCACCGCCGGCGTGCCATAATCCGGCGGAAGACCAACATTTTCCATCTCATAGTGCGCCTCGAGCAGGCCCGTGGGCATGGGCGGCTGGTGATTATAATTCTGTAGCATCTGCTGATACGTGGCACCGTACGTGTAGGCCCCGTTAAGCGAAATGAGATTTTTCCACGTGGGATCTTGAAGCGATGGGGTGCATAATAATTCAACGGTTTCCAGGCTGCTGGGATCGGCCGCGTGGATTGCTTCTGCGACGGTCTGAACGACCGCGTCGTTGCGGTGTTTCGCCCAGCTTCCGAAATCATTGCCGTTGAGCCATAGAATATTTTTAAATTTACTATACCGTTGGCCGAGAAACTTTCCGTACTTCAGGCACTTTTCGGGGCCGTTGTTTCGCAAGGTCTTCAGCCACTGGCCGGTTTCAATGGGATCCAAAAAAACTAAAAAGCCCATTTTGTCTGCGATCCCAAGGATTTCATCGGCCCGGGAAAAATACTCTTCATTCGGTCTGGCAAGATCATAGTGCGCTAAATCTGTGCCGCCAGATAGATAGCCGGTAAACGGCCGTAGACCGTCGAAGGTGCTGCCGTCTTTATTACAACTCGGGAAGTAAGGCCCCGCGCACAGGAGGTTGATCCACATGGAGTTAAATCCATAGGTCAGCCGATTTGTAAAGTACTGGGATGCCTGCTGAACGTTCAGTTTTACGACCATCGCCTGGGGCGCATCGCCGGCGATTAAAAAAGGCGCTTTGTGCTGATCCATCAGATAACGCCGGTTGCCGCTAATATGAAGCGGGAACGATGTCGGAGGTACTACGGCGTCGTCTTTTCCAATCGCCAATGCAGGCTTTCGAAGCACCCTGGGCGATGCCATTAGTGACACTGCCATGGAGCCGGCGGCTCTCATGAGATTCCTTCGGTTAAGAAAGGTGGGTTGGTTCATTAAACACTCCTATGTGTGATTCGGCCATTTTATTGAGGTCGCATAGCAACCGCTATTCCTGCCTGATTCACCGGCGCCTTCTTTGCGACCTTCTGTAATATCTTATATCGCCTGCACCTTGCTTACCTCTGCTGCAAACAGCCGGCGAGCCATTCATGCAGCCTCATAAAACGACGCTTTCACAGCCGATCGAAAACGCAATCATACTCGGCGGCTCTTGACCTTTTGCGACAAAAATGATGTTGTATTGCGCAACGCGCGATGGGTGGCCAGAGGGGAAAGAGAGATTTGCTAATGGTGCTCGGGGAATAAATCCGAGAAGTTATGAAGGCTTTGCATAAGAATCGCTTCATTGGGGGTGGCATCGATTGATGGGTTCCTCAATATATGCCACGGCATGAAGCGCGTGGCTGCGCAAAGTGACATCGCCCGCGACGCCAAATGACAATGCAGTAGCGATATAGTAATAGCGTAAATGGTTCGATGATCGCACACTGGAGAACAGGAAATGGCGAAAACTTTCGCGGCGGTTTATACCAGCGGATTAGCTCTTGCAGCGGTTATTTACGGTTCGCTTTTCCTGGGAGGTGCTCCCGGGGCCGCTATCGCGGCCACGAAGTCCTTGCCGGTTAAAATTTCCGCATACAACAGGGATATACTTTATGTGGGGCGCTTTGATGATTCGCAGCCTGCCGGGCCTCGTTGTGCCTGGTCCGCCAGTAGTATTACATTGCGGTTCGAGGGCACAGCGGCCGAAGCGCGTATGTCAGGAGGCTCCAATGATCGCTGGCAGATTATTGTGGATGGACACGCGACAAAAAAACTGACCATGGCGGGTAAGCCGGCGTTATTCGCGCTGGCGTCGGGCTTACATCCAGGCGTTCATACTATTACACTGTTCAAATTGGGTGAGCCGATCTGGGGCACAACTCAAATCATGTCTTTTAGATTAGCTCCAGACAGCAAACTGCTGCCAATGCGGGGAGATCCTCGACATTTCGAGGTTATCGGCGATTCCATAAGCGCCGGATACGGCGATCAGGCACCCAACCAGACCTATCACTTTGCAGCTAAAACGGAAAACGCGTATCTGACCTACGGGGCTGTGGCCGCTCGAGATCTGAAAGCCGAATATGTTTGCATCGCCTGGTCTGGAAAGTGCCTGTGGCCAAAAAACACAGTTCCCAAAATCTATGGCAGAGTGCTTCCGCAAGACCGCACGAGTCACTGGAATTACGCGTGGAAGCCCCAGGCTATCCTGATCAACCTCGGTACCAATGATTTTGCGGGGGGCGATCCGGCAGAACGTGGCTGGGTTGCTGCCTACGTGGCGTTTATCAGGCGGCTGCGAAAACACGATCCGGGAGTCTCGATCTTTTGTGCTCTAAGTCCCATGCTTTCAAACTCCTGGTCTGCCAGTAAAAATGCCCGTTCCATGTGCCGTCAATACATTATGGCGGTAGTTGGAAGGTGCCATCGACTTGGCTATGGCAAGGTCTATTTTGTGGATTTTCCGATGCAAACGGGTAAGTACGGATTCGGAGCAGATTGGCATCCAAGTGTTGGTGAACATCGCTACATGGCCACGATCGTTGAGCGTGCACTGCGTGAAAAACTGGGATGGTAATGATAGACCATGAGTTGGAGTAATACCCCAATGATTCATAACCACGATCAACAAACCGGAAAGCGCAACTCCTCCATTACCCGCAGGAGGTTCTGCACAACCGTTGCGGCCTGCGTTGCCTTGACATCCGCGCAACGTAAAATCCAAGCTGCCTCCGGTACAGGAGGCATTTCCCAGGTTCACTACCGATGGCTCAATGTGGCAATGGGCGGCGGGGGAGCGATTCCAGGCATTGTGCTGCATCCCAAGGTGCCCGGGCTGGCTTATATTCATACGGACGTAGGCGGATGCTATCGGTGGGATTCCGCGGATAAGCGATGGATACCGCTTTTAGATCGCATTCCATTTACCCAGTGGAATCTTTACGGCGTTGACAGCATTGCCGTCGATCCCAATGATGTAACCGGAGATACTGTATATATCTCGACTGGTAAGTATGCTGATTCCTGGGCTTCCCCGGCAGGAATGCTGATGAAGTCTACCGATCGCGGCGAAACGTGGACCCGAACCACGCTGTCCCCCACCGGCGGAAGCAACCAATCACAGGGTTGCGGTGAGCGACTTGCTGTTGATCCGGCCAATGGGCAGCATGTGGTATATGCGTCGCAACTCAATGGACTGTTCTCAAGTTTTGATGCGGCTAAGACATGGAACCCGGTGCGTGCGGCACCGTCTGGATGGTCGTCTGAGAGTGCTTCCCAAAAAAAACGCGGACACGGCCTGGCCTTTGTTGTGTTCGATCCTTCCTCGGGTATTACCGGCACACCTGCCCGGACCCGGGTAATGTATATCGGTGCCACCGGACAGGGAGTCTATAGAAGCGGCGATGGCGGAAAAAGCTGGCATTTGCTTTTGGGGGGGCCAGATGGGCCCCGAAAGGGGGTTATTGGAGCCGATGGCGTTCTGGTGGTATCCCATCGTCGTGGAGTGGCAAAATTTGCCGCAGGCCGATGGACGAACATCACGCCGACAACGCCGACAACGCCGAAAAAGGGGACGTGCTGCGCCGTAGCGATTGATCCATCGGATTCCAATCACATTGTAGCAACGCTGGGATTGATGAATCGCATACCGGTATTTCGCACAACCAATGGTGGAAAAAGCTGGCTGGATATTTCCGGTACGCGCCATGAGACGGTTACCTGGTGGGCGGCATGGCAATGGTTTTCCAGCCCTTTCAGCCTGGCTTTTGACCCGCATCGCAAGCATTGTGTTTGGGCCACGGATTGGTACGGAACGTATTGTGCTGACGATGTTACCCGGCCCGAACCCGTCTGGACCAATTTTGTCGCCGGCATTGAAGAGCTTTGTATCATCGGTGCACTGGCCGCACCACCCGGGGGCCGATGCCGTTTATACAGCGGTGCCGCCGATGAAGGCGGAGGCGATCACATTTCCCTGACAAAGCCTCCACGACGATCGCTCTGGGTTAAAGGACTGCCGGCCGGCCTGGACCGCACGGGAATTGCCGTTGCTCCTGATGATTCCAATTTTGTCGTATGCGTCGGCACCATCAACTGGAGTTCACCCGGTACAGGTGCATATTCTGTTAATGGTGGAAATAGTTGGAACACGTTTGCCAAGCTTCCCTACAAAGGAATCAAGGGCGGCCGGGTAGTCCTCACCGGCAATCACCGGCGGATTCTCTGGGTCCCGCAGGAAGGGCCACCGTATTACAGCGATGACTTGGGCCAAAAGTGGAATAAGGTAAAATGCCGCGAAAGCCTGGCGGGCAGTTCGCATGGTGACAATATTTTTGTTTATGATCAGCCGGTGGCTGTCGATGCCGCTGACGCAAATCGTGTCTATATTCTCAAGGGGTCCAAACTCCTTGTGAGTACCGATGCGGGAGAACATTTTTCCGTCGCTTTCACCAAAGCACCCGCTGACTGGAATCATAAGGTGCTTACCTCCGGCCATCCCGGCGATGTCTGGGTATCAGGCGGCACGCAGGGCTTGTTCCGTTCGCGTAACGGCGGTCGGTCTTTTGCCCGGGTCAGCGGTATTCAGGCGGCTTATATGTTCTGCTTCGGCAAAGCACCCGCCGGAACAAATTTTCCCGCCCTGTTCGTTCAGGGTGAAGTGGAAGGCACCGCCGGATATTTTCGATCTGATGATCAGGCCCGAACCTGGGTGCGCATTGACATGCCGTTACAAAAAGTGGGCGATGCTCCCAACACCATGACCGGCGATTGGAGAGTTTTTGGCGGTGTTTTCGTCGGTACGACGGGCCGCGGAATATTCTACGGCTGCCCCGCAAATAGTGACCAGAACATTTGAAACACGGTTTTATGCGTCTTCGGTGTCGTCTTGGTCGACGGGTTCTGCGGGGGTAAACGTGGCGGCTTTGCTGGGGCGGACTTGTAATTTCTGGACGTGGTCCATGAAAAATTCCACCCTGGGCTTGATGGTTAAACCTGCCATGGCTTTTTCCAGTTGCTTTTGCGCCCAGCGTAAATAGGTGCGCCGGGATAAATGGGAAATCAGCACCAGTTCATTTTCCAGCTTGGGCAGTACCTCAATAAATTCATTGACATGCATGTGCTGGCCCACGGCCGCCCGCTTGCGGTGGCCATGTTCAAAAAACGTGCATTCGGTGATCAGAATCCGGGCGTCGCGCACGCCATCCTGCAACAGGGTTTCACCCATGCTGGTGTCGCCGGTATAGGCGATCAGGGGAACGTCCAGAGTGTACGTAATTTTTTCACCACGGGCTTTCATATCACGCAACATGTGCCCGGGCAAATTCTGTTCGGCCAATTCCGGTTTAAGTTTTTCCCGGCGATCCAGCAGTAAAAAGCCTGTCGATGGCACGGTGTGCCGCGTGGCAAAAGTTCGAGCAATCAACCCCTTGCGCAATTCAAACTCTTCTCCGATATTCAGGCCAATCACCCGATGGGCGATGGCTTTACCTTCCAGTGCGGTCCAGGATTTAATGACCCCGGAAACCGCATCGGCAATGGCGGCGTGACAGATGACGGTGCCGGGCGTCATGCCCTGAAAAAATCTTTGAGACAAGTAATAAGCCAAACCCGCGCTATGGTCCATGTGACCGTGCGTAAGCAGGCAGAAATCACTGGTGAGAACGGGGCGCGGACATTTTCCGATATCAAATACCACATTAAGCTCAGGAGCTTGAATCACCGATTCTTCTCCCGCCACGCTGTAGCCAAGCAAATGGCAGTAAGGCGTTTTGACTACCGCCAGAGGCGGCAGCAGCGGGGCTTCGTGCTCCTGCGCGTTACCCGTTAAGTTACGTGGGGCTGGCTCATTGGAAGGTTCGGGCGACGCTTGATCAGGTGCTTTCATCATCTCGAGAATTTAATCGAATTTCACCTTAGCGGCAACGGCTTGCTGCCAGACAGCTTGCTACAGACAGGCTTGCTAAAGAAACGTGGCCGTTGCGTATGCAGACATCCGATAATGCGGACCCCCACAGTGAAACTGCAAAAGTTAAGGGCACACCAAGATCCATTGGCGATAACATGTCACGGCGAATGCGCCAGCCCCGAAAATTTAATTTTATTTATATACGCGAAAATATTATACGCTTTAAAGTGGATTTGTTCATCGGGGCGAATATAACTAATCGTCTCGATCTGGTTACGATTAAATTCGCGAGCTTTTATTCGCAGTAATAAAAAAACCAGGCTGGCGGCCCGAAGGAACGCCAGCCTGGGGAGGGAGAGAGAGAGCAAGATTGGTATCATAATCAGCTATTCGCTGATTAATATTCACTTCACACTCTATATATCGTAGCATCCTCTTAGAAAACTTCAACTCTTTTTTCAATATTTTTCCAGTTTCTTTTAAATGGGCCGCGGCCAATGACCTATAAAATATGACAGAAGGTGATAAAAACGCGATTTTCCACGATTATCCGCCGATTTTGTCCGCTAAAAACCCCTTTACACTTTCTATCGGCAATCGCTGCTGTTGCAACGTATCTCGGTCACGAACAGTCACAGTTTGATCAGCAAGCGTCTGCGTATCAATGGTAAAGCAGAAAGGGGTTCCGGCTTCGTCCATCCGGGCATAGCGCTTACCAATGTTCTGTTTTACGTCAAACTGAATATTCCACGTTTTGCGCAGATCCATATAAAGTTTTTCCGCAATATCAGGCATACCTTCTTTATCCACCAACGGAAATATTGCCGCCTTGATCGGGGCCATGCGCGGATGAAATTTCATCACCACGCCGCTGGGCCGATTCGGATCATCGTGGTACGCTTCACACAGCAGCGCCAAGGTGCCGCGGTCGGCTCCCGCTGATGGCTCAATGACGTGGGGGAAGTAGCGTTCGTTACGCTCCTGGTCAAAATATTTGAGTTTATCACCAAGGCCGGAAAATTCCGCGTGCTGCCGCAGATCAAAATCCGTGCGATGCGCCACGCCTTCAAGTTCGCCAAAGCCGGGATCAGTAAATGGAAAGCGATATTCAATATCGCTGGTGCCCGCGCCGTCCTTGGCATAATGCGCCAGCTCATCGCGATCATGTTCCCGAAGTTGCAAATTACCGCTGGTTAAACCGATACCCTGCCACCATTGGAAGCGCCAGTCTCTCCACCACGTGTACCATTGCTTGGCAGAAGAGGGATGGACAAAAAATTCAATTTCCATTTGTTCAAATTCACGCGAACGGAACGTAAAATTTCGCGGCGTAACTTCATTGCGGAAGGCCTTGCCGATCTGCGCGATACCAAACGGGATCTTGACGCGCGAGGTATCGGTAACGTTGCGGAAGTTGGCAAAAATTCCCTGCGCGGTTTCCGGACGCAGATACGTCATTGACGCGTCATCATGCACTGCACCGGTATGGGTTTGAAGCATAAGATTAAACTGCCGCGGTTCCGTCAGTGCCCCGGCCTTTTGTGAAAAGGGCGACGGAATGGCCGTCGGATTTTGCCGCAGCAAGGTAGGATGTAACGGAGCAATCATACCCACGACTTCCTGCCCGCGTTGCTCCAGAAGCACCCAGTCGCTGCCGCTTTCCCGGATGCGCAGGCCGGATTCGGCATCCTTCAGTAGCTTCTTCCCCTGCTTATCGAATATTTCTGCCGCTTCGCCTGCGGATGCAGCGATCATGGTAACAACCGGAATTTGCCCCGCTGCAACGGCGGTTCCCAATTGCTGTCGGGAAAGTTCCGGCGTTTCCGCAACCGGCCCGGTAAACAGCCCGCAGAGATGATCCGCCCGGAACCGCTGTTTGGTTTCTTTGTCGTCCACCATGGGGTCATTAAATCCGGTGGCATGGCCGGAGGCTTCCCACACCCGCCGATTCATAATAATAGAGCAATCCAGACCCACCATTTCAATGAGGTGGCCGTCCGGGCCTTTCGGTGCACAGCGCACCACATCATGCCACCAGGCTTCTTTCAGATTGCGTTTGAGTTCCACGCCCAGCGGGCCGTAATCCCAAAAGCCGTTGATGCCCCCGTAAATTTCAGAAGATTGAAACACAAAGCCGCGCCGGCGGCACAGGGCGACAATTTTTTCCATTTTGCTGTTGGATATATCAGCCATAATAATTCCTCAAATATTTGCAAAACAGCATTGCCGGCAACATCTACAAGGCGGTAGAGCCGCAGAAATGCCATCAGAATAGCTTGGTGCCTGCCCCAACCTGTCCCGCTTCATCAGGCTTACGATTCGATCGCTATTTCAGGTGCCGCACGTTTCGTCGGATTGTACCGGCTGTTGGGCACGGCCACGCGCCGGTTGGTGGGTTCACCCGGCAGCACCTGACTTAAAAACGCCACAGCCACCAGCAGGAAAATATTGCCCAGCAGCAGCCACCAGCGGTTTTCAAGAACCCCGGCCCGCCGGAAATAAACAAACGCTGCGGATTCAAGAAATGTTCCCAGAGACAGCGGAATCATCCCACGCCACGCCAGGTTCATAAGCTGGTCAAAGCGGAACCGTGGCAAAGTCCAGCGTACCCACATGTAGAAGAACAAAAACGCGATCACCTTGCCCCAGAAAACCACAAACTTCAGCAGCGCCCCCAGCCAACCCGTGGCAACGGGCTGCGCACCGTGATACAGAATCAGATCAATATACGGCAGATGCCAGCCGCCCAGGAACAGGGCCACCGCCACGGCCGATCCGGTGATCATGGCGCTGTATTCGGCCAGGAAAAACAAGGCGAATTTCATGGAAGAGTATTCGGTGTGATAGCCGCCAACAAGTTCCTGTTCGCACTCAGCCAAATCAAACGGCGTGCGGTTTGATTCCGCAAAGATACAGGCGACAAACATGATAAAAGCCGCCGGCTGAATAAAAATATTCCAGGCCGGGAGGAATTTGAAAACCGAAAAGTAAGAGGCCTGATCCGTGATAATCGGATCCAGCCGCAACGTGCCCGCCACCACCGCCACAGAAATCAAAGACAAAAACAAGGGAATTTCATAACTGACCATCTGAGCCGTTGCCCGCAAACCACCCAAAAAGCTCCATTTGCTCCCCGATGCCCAGCCGGCCAGTACCACGCCATAAACCGAAAGCGATGCCACGGCAATAACAAACAAAACGCCAATCTGCGGATTGGCCACCATGACATGGAAATTTTTGGGAAACGCCCATCCACCGATCAGCGGAATCCAACTCGGCAACGCCGTCCCTTTGGCAATGACGCCGCCCCATGGAATAACCGCAAACCCACAAATGGCCGGGGCGATAATAATCATGGGTGCCAGGATAAAGAGGAACCGATCCGCATTGGCGGGCATGAATTCCTCTTTCAGGATGAACTTCACGCCATCCGCCAGCGGTTGGAGCAATCCGTGCGGCCCTACGCGGTTGGGGCCAATTCGGTCCTGAATCCAGGAAGCGGTTTTTCGCTCCAGTAGAATCAAATACGCAATTAGACCTGTGCTGATACCGACCATGGCCAGTGTGAAAACTAGATGTGCAATAAATACGCCCAGCATGTTGGCTCCAAGGCAACCCATCAAAACGACGTATCATAGCCAAAAAGCCGGAGTTCTCAAGCTGAAGACCATTGACGAAACTTTGTGGGGCGGGTGAGATAGGCTTTATGGTGTCTGCCGGTGCGTTAATTCTGGTCATTGAAGATGAGCCGCCGATTCGGCGATTTCTGCGAATTGCTCTGGAGGGCCAGGGGTATCGCGTCTTGGAAGGGGCGACGGCGGCCGAGGGAATGCGGCAGTTCGGGCAGGATGTTCCGGAGGCCATTATTCTCGATTTGGGTCTGCCGGATCGCGATGGCGTAGCCTTAATTAAAGATTTCAGGCAACTGTCCCAGTTGCCGATCATCATCGTGTCAGCGCGGGGACAGGAACAGGGCAAAATTGCTGCTTTGGACGCCGGTGCCGACGATTATCTCACCAAGCCTTTCGGAGTGGGCGAACTTTTAGCGCGTTTGCGTGTGGCATTGCGGCGGGCAGCCAATAGTCTACAACCGGACCGGGGCGTGTTGGCGGTGGGGGATATAAGCATCAATCTGGATTCGCGCGAAGTAACGGTAGCTGGCAAGGTTGTGCATTTAACCCCTCATGAATATCGCCTGTTATCCGTGCTTCTGCGGAACGCCGGGAAGGTTATGACGCATAAGCAACTCCTGAAGGAAACATGGGGAACGGGGTACGCATTTGAAACGCATTACGTGCGGGTGTACATGAATCAATTGCGCAAAAAGTTGGAGCCCAACCAATCTTTGCCGAAGTATATCCATACTGAAACCGGCGTGGGATATCGCTTTTATTTGCCGCCGGAGTAGCCGCTCTCACGCCGCGGCCAGTTTTAATTGGGGCGTGGCAATAAACTCGGGCAGGACTCTGGTGTGTGAGTTTCCAAGACGAACCTTCTCTTAGCGCCGGCATTTATGCCGTCGATTTTGCCGCGTGCCCGGAAATATTGCCACGCCCTCGTAATTGACACCGCTGCAAAACCGCGATATTATTTGCCTTATTAATTGAGAATGAGTCTCAACTAGAAAATTGAGACACAATCTCAATAGCTATGCGGTGTTGGCGATGAGTCAGTCTGAAGGTTCGGAAATCAACAAGAACTTGGTCGCAGGGCTAAAGCTTCCGCGAACCTCAGGCTTTCGCGTCATTTGGCGATCAGCGCTTATCTCCATTTTTTTGGTTCTTCTGGGCGTGCTGGCCTGGCAGGGAATCACGGCCAGTGGAAATCCGCCGACCCCCACTGATCCGGCCTCAAAAAATATCAGCCATGTTTCCGTGATGGTCAACGCCGGTATTCTGGTATTTCGGGAAGGGCTTGAGGCAATCCTCGTGCTGGCGGCGCTTACGTCAAGTTTGGCCCGCACCGACCGCAATTACTGGAAACCCGTGGCCGTGGGCTCAAGCCTTTCTTTTCTTGCCACGATCGTAACCTATTTTGTGGTGGTCGCGATCTTGGCGGATATCAACGCCAACACCAGTGCCAGCATGCTGAATGTACAAGCCGGCACGGGGCTGCTGGCGGTCATTGTGCTGATGGTCATTATGAACTGGTTCTTCCATAAAATATATTGGACAGGCTGGATTACCCATCACAATCGGCGTAAACGTAACATTGTTGAATCCGTCAGCAACAGCAAATCCGCGGTCTACTGGGGTTTGTTGACCATCGGTTTTACCTCGGTTTATCGGGAAGGTTTTGAAGTAGTCATCATGCTGCAATCGTGGCGGCTGCTGGCGGGGCAAACTGTGGTTCTGGCCGGGGCCGGCATTGGATTAGCTCTGACGGTCATGGTCGCATTTCTCACATTTGCCGGGCATTATAAATTGCCGTACCGCAAAATGCTGATTCTCACCGGCGTGATGATCGGTGCGGTATTGCTGGTCATGGTGGGGGAAAGTGTGCAGGAAATGCAGCAGGCCAAGTGGCTGCCCACGCATAATTTGCCCGTCGCATTTCCCGGCTGGATCGAAAACTGGTTTGCCACCTTCCCCACCTGCGAAGGCCTGGGCTGCCAGCTTTTTGCACTGTTATTCGTCGCCGGCACCTATTTCGGATCCCAATATTTCCGCGTCTGGCGGCCAGCACGCCTTAGCAGCCGGTCCCAGGAGCCTGTCTGAATAAAGCACAAGAAAAGCGTTGGCGATTTATTTCAATTTGCCGATAGGTGATGGCCCTGATGCCGCCGCAATATTTAAAGGCGATCGCGACGTCATACTGAAAATCCGGACCGCCGCCGGGGACGCAGGGTCAGGGCCGCCAAGGATCCCAGTGCCAGAAGCAACAACGTTGCGGGTTCCGGCGTGACGGCGGCAATGGTGTCCGCAGCGGCCGCTTGGGCCAGGAGTTTGTCCGCCGCTGTCGTCGGGTGCAAGGAATCCCAAAATAGATATTGATTTGGATTCACACCGTTATGCCCCTGGGCCGGCGTGGTGACATTGGTAAACCCGTAATTGTTCGGGTTGGCGGCCAATTGAGTAAATAGCGCATTGGCGTTGACTGTAATAACTTTCACATCGGGATGAGCCGTAACAATTTTGCCCAGGTCCAGGCTTTGTTGCGAATTAAAAGCAACGGCCGCGGCATTCAGAGCCGAAGCGTTGGTGGCCCCTTCCGGCGTGGCCCCCAGCGGCGGCAGATTTATCCAAAGAAAGTCCTTGCCGCCCTCATTGGCCAGAGTATTAATATATCCATATATATTATTCGCAGCGTTTGTGGCAATGGTGTCCAGCGTAGTGGATGTGGACCCGGACGGCGCATTGAGAATATCGTTGGCGCCGCCCCAAAAAGCATAAAGGGAATTCGACGGAATAACCCCGCCGGTATATTGCGAGTTAAATGCGTTCACCTGCGTGGACATACCCGCCTGAAACGTGCCACTGGCGGAATTGATGATGGTATTCCCGCTTACCGAACCGGCCACGGCGAAGTTGGTGCCGCCGCTATTAAGTGCATATCCACCGGTGAATTCGTAATTGATCAGGAAATTCGATGCCAAGGCCGGAACCAGCGCCGGTAACCCCAGTTGGGAAGCGAACTGTTCGTCCCACAGGCCCAGAACAGAAGTGGATGGCGTGGTGTTGGCCCCGTCGGTAAATTCTCCGTTCGCATAATTATTGGCGGTATCCGGCAAGCTTCCAGCGATTTGCGGATAACTCGCTTCCAAAGGCGTCGCGATCGTCAACAGATTGCCATTATCGGAAAGGCTGTCACCAAATACCACCATATTATTAAATGGCAGTCCTGCGGCTTGAATTCTCCCGGCGTTACATCCAATTCCGACCAGCGCCAGTGCGGCAGCCCCAGCAAGTAACATTCCACTATGATTTCCATTTTTCATCGCATTACCCTCGGTATGATTATGTAACCGTTCCAGGCCTTCCAGCCAGCCAAACTCTTCCGGAAACTAATCGAAATATATCCCCGGCCCCAAAAAAAGCAAGTCGAAAAAGCAAGTCAACGGATGACGCGGCTTCGCCGAGATCAGGTGAATATAGAGAGTTGAACAGTTGAGCAAATAGGGCTGCGTGGCAAAGGGGCGGCTGTCGCCGGGAATACGGGAATACGCCTCGGCGCAGTGGATGTTTCCACGACGCCGTATGTGCAGTATACTTACACCAGTCCATCGAACGGCTCGAGGTTGGCAAGCATGGTCTATCCCAACGGCAGAACAATTGATTACAACTATTCAGGTACGAACCAGAATAGCGCCTTGGATAATGCCATCGGCCGATTGGATTCTATCAGTGACGGTACCAACTCAGGTGATCCCGGGCAAGTGCTGGAACAATATTCCTACCTCGGATCAAGCACCATCGTCGCAAGAAATCATCCGCAAACGGGGATCAACCTGACATTGCTTGGCAGCGCCGGCAGCATTGGCTCAGGTGGCGATCAATACGTCGGCTTGGATCGGTTTGGTCGAATCGTTGACCAAAACTGGAAATCTGTGTCATCCGGCCAATCTGTGGATAATTTCACGTATTCTTATGATGCAAATTCAAATGTGACCGCCGAAAACAATCTGCTCAACACGGCGTACTCCCAGGCGTTCACTTATGATCCGCTCAACCGCCTTGCTGCAAGTACGTTGGGCGGCGTAGCCAATCAGAGTTGGAACTTGGACAGCCAGGGGAATTGGTCATCATTTACCAGCAACGGTACCACCCAAACCCAAACTGCCAATGCACAAAATCAGATCATGTCCATCAGCGGCACGTCGGCTACGCCGACCTATGATGGAAATGGAAACACAGTTTCCATGGGGTTAACCACCCAGCCTGCTGGGAGCGTAAGCACTTTAGTCTACGATGCCTGGAACAGACTCGTAGCAGTCAAGAACTCCAGCGGCCAGGTCATCGCGCAATATACCTACGACGCCCGTGGCTATCGTGTCAGCGAAACCTATCCGCAAGGTGGCACCGGCATTCCTGCCGGTGAGATTAACTACATCTATTACGATTCGCAGTGGCAGGCGATTGAAACCCGCACCAACGGAACAGCCAACAGCAACGTAACATCGCAGATGGTCTGGTCCGCCGTCTATACCAACGCGGCAGTTTTACAGGACACGTACAGCGGCGGTGTAATCCAACCCAATTCGCGCATTTACTTCCTGCAGGACGCAAACTGGGATACCACCGCCGTTGTTGGTTACAACAGTCCCACTGGCACATGGGGTGTAATGCAACGGTACGTTTATTCGCCCTACGGCACAATCACCGTCCTGAATGCAGACTGGTCCACGCCGCCTGCGGGTACGCAACCCACGGTAAGCAATCTCTACCAAGGCATGACGCTGGATTCGGTGACTGGCTTGTATTATGCAAGAAATCGCAACTATTCGCCATCCCTCGGCCGTTGGATCAACCAGGACCCCGCGGGCTACATCAATGGTGCCAATACGTATCAGTTTGTGATGAGTAATCCGGCAGTGAACACCGATGCAAGCGGTCTTGGCGGCGGCTTTTATAACTTTGGCCCACCGCCCCCGTTCAGCGCTCCGGTACCACCAGCGGCCCCCAAAAAGTGCTGCCCGTCGTTCCCGGCACTCGTGAACGCCTGGAAAGCGTGGCTGGCTGGCTATCAAAAAGCCAAGATGGCCTACTCGACTTTAGTGCTCGATTATAACGTCATGAGATCTGACGAGATTGCCTTTTCCACTGTTGGGGACACGGCGGATAATGCCCAAGGCAATCTGCAACTGGCTGATCTCGATTTGTTGGCGCTTAGGCTGGCAAACTTAGCAGCGGATATACCCGGGGTAGAAGAGGCGATACAGACGGCTGAAATTCACATCAAGTTTATTGAACCCCAGGTCAGTACCATAACGAATGATGCAAACTCTTTGTATGACACATACATAAAAGCAGGGGCGCAATTGTACCAGGCAGGGGTGGCCTACAATACTTTACTTGGGAATACATGGACTGATTTCTCCAATTATGAAGAATATTTACTATTTTGCTAGGACCAGTATAAGGAATGGGAATGCTAGACTTCCGAACGCTATTGGAAGGCAACGCCGATACGCGGTTGCTCATTATACAGCCAAGGGCGTTGCTGGCGCGATCTATCAGCATGCGAGCGATGCGCCGGTCAGGCTGGGGCTTACGCCTTGGGCGGGCATATGGGCTGGGTGCCTGGCTGATTTTGGGCGCGATCTTGCTGGTTGCAATGTCCGGGTGCTCGCGACGTCCCGGATCGCGCGCTTCCGCAGCCTCATCCCCAGCGGTAAAGATTATCGCGAAGGCATCGGTGCGAGGGCCATCAACCCGGCCAAATACTCGCGTCGCCATTTTTGGAATTGTAACCATAGCGGACACTACGGTTCCGGCATCCGGCTGCCATGTGGAGGTGTTCTCGCTGGGCGAGCCTCATTTAGCCCTCGGGCAGTCGGCATTGACCAACGCCCTTGGCGTGTTCGCCTTGGACTTCGAACTTGGCTCTGGAAAATACGTCTTTGTGGTTTCCAAGGGCAAGGTCACGGCGCGTGTGCCGGTGACAATAGCCTCATCTGCGGGCTGGTACAAGCTATTAACCATTGCATTACCACAAACTGCCTCCGGAGCGGGCGCGACGTCGATGACGGAAGAGAAAAGCGGCGTAACAGTTTTTGGGCAGGTTACGAAACCTGATGGGGTAACGCCGTTCGTCGGGGCCTTGGTGGCCGTTGGGGTCTCAAGGCGCGGGTTCGGCCCATTGCGGTTCATTACCAAATCCGGTAGGACCAACAAGCTAGGACTTTTTTCCGTAAGGAGTAAGCTCAATCCGGGAAAATATTGGCTTATGGCGTTGTCTATAGGACACCGTAATATTGATGATGTCGACGTATCTTCCCCTTTGACCGTTGCGGTGTTACCCCTGACCGTCACCACTTTCTCGCGACCAAATATCGTACTCCGGCTCAAGGCGAGCCCAAGTGTAATTGAGGGGCGCGTGATAGATTCCAAGGGTCGCATTATGGCTGGGGCGAGAGTCTCACTGAGTGGGGCAACTCAATCGAACCAGTTCCTTTTTCCTTCGACCTATACCAATGCAAAAGGTTATTATGCGATGCGGTATGTTCCGTTTGGTAAATACTTAGGGCATGCGGACTGGAAAAAGTACTTCTCACAACCGTGTATCATCGTGGTCGGTAAGCGGCCTGTACGCAGGGATTTCCGAATTGGCAGATGATGGCAAATATTCTGACAGAATCTCCAGTCATCGTTGCGCTGATTCCATTGGGACTATCCGGCTGTCTGTACCGGCCCAGCTAATTGTGAAGGGGCTAATATTTATGATAAGGGGTGATTTGGTGGTTGTCCAACTGTCGTGTGATATGGAATTATGGCAGCGGCTTCGCCGAGATCAGGGGGCATTAGAGAGGTGAACAGTGGAGCAAATAAGGCTGGAACAGAGATGGCGGCTATCGCCGAAAGAGGAAACTTCTGCTGCGGCCAGTTGACCATTTATTAGTCCGAGGTTCGCATAATTTTCATTTATGGCGAAAGAGGCGCGGATGGGGGATTTCCATCTTTTCGCCCTGCATTTTGCCGCCGCTGCTCAAGCCGCTTTGCGAACATGGATTTCAACGATCGGCAGTCGGGGGTCACCGCGATAATGTCGTCGTGCGATCTCGATTTGAATGTCGGGCCCGTCACGGGTTCGGTAGGCCACCGGTTTGGGAAGAGCTTTCCCGCAGTGAGCTTCTTCGGGCGTTCTGAATCCCAGGGCGCTATGCGGGCGGGTAGTGTTATACCAGCTCGCAAAAACATCAAGCCGACGCTGAATCGGCATTTACGTTCACCGCCGGCCGTTGGCGGGTACTACTCCCCTCGGCTAGAATTCTTGGAATGACGCAGAAGGAAAAGCAAAGAATTTATGTCGATACGTCCGTCATTGGCGGCTGCCTTGATCGGATCAATGCGTATAATGCCGTTAATGAGAGCCGGGGTTTCCGGCGATTAACCATTGTGACTCCATTGGAGGTGACTCGTGCCATCTACGAGGAAGACCCGCAAGACATTTAGCGCTGTGGCCTTCAAGCACAAGGTGCAGGAAGACATCTACGCGGAGATTAAGACTTTAAGCCCAAGCGAAGAAATCGCGTACTTCGATCGCCAGGCGCGGAAAGGTCCTTTTGCATCGCTTTGGCGGCGATTGGAGCGGAGCCGAAGGCAGTCGCCAATCAGAGGCAAGCTCATGTAAAATCCCGGCCCGGTGGATCGCGGGCGCACTCATTTTGTGAGAAGAAGCGGCGTTGCCCAGCTTGCGGAAATGTGAAAGTTGTAAGCAAGAAATGAATGGTGATCGTTTATGGTAACGCTTACCGAAACAACTTCCTCTTGGTGCCAGCGGCGGCACCGGACCGCGGACACCCTGTCAGCCGCTGCAGGGGCATTCACTGATCAAAGACCAGGAGTCACGGATCAGCAATTCGGAAGTTCCGATGATCAATAACCCCCTGTCCCCTGTAACCCGTAACCTGTAACCTCGCCCAACCCGCAGGTTGGTTCGCGGCACTGGATCAACCACCGGATTACCATCCGGTGCTCCCGGGGAGCATCGCGTAATGGAGCACCGTGGTGATAATCCGGTGGTTGGTTCGGGTTAACCGCGGATTACGCGGATAACGCGGATAACGCGGATAACGCGGATGCGGCCGGGAGGAGTTGGTTAGGAGCAGTAATTGCAGTACATTCAGAACCCGGAATCTGGAATGTACTGTAATTACTGACAGGTTACTTTAACCGCAGCAGATATCCGGCAATTCCCAGGCCGATCAAGGCCATGATAATGGCTACGCTGCCGGCGAGTTCCCAGCGCATGGGTTTGGCTTTTTCGCCGGAGTGCAGGCGGCGAATCAGGCCGGCGAAGCGGGTTGCGGCCGCGATATTTACGGCCACGCCCAGAAGCACCAGCGCAATACCAATCCATACGGATGCGGATTGATTGGCCTGCACTTTCATGTGAATATTTTTTATCTCCGCAAGTTTCTGCAAAAATAGTCCGAACTTGGACACCACAAAGCCAAAGCCCATCAGGGCCAGACCCGTGCGGATCCACGCCAGCATGGTACGTTCAGCGGCCATTTCTGTGGCAGGATCGACTTTGATATCGCCAGATGTCGTCATGCGAATTCCTTATTTGAGGTGCGAAAATTCTGATCCATAAACATTTGCAGATATTTGCCCGGGCATGAGGTTGGCGTATCGGCTAATTCCTGGTGCGTGGCAACATTTATGCCGTGGAATGCATCGCTCATAAAGTTCAGCAGAGCGGTTAACGCGGTGGTTTGTTGTGTCGTCGGCGTTTGCAAATCAAAATTTCCCAATACAACAATACCGGCATTATGGGCATTATGATTTTTTACATGCGCGCCTTGAAATAGCAGATCGCGGAGCTGCCAGATACGGCCCGTCCGATCCACGGCATAATGATAACCGATGTCCGCCCAATTTCGGCCGGCCGGATCGCAATGCAAGGTTTGTATCTCCAAGAGATGCGTTGCGGTCGCGGCAAATTCATCCGTCAGGAACGGCTCGGGAAAACCCGTATGATGCACGGTCGCATTGCGCAACGTGCCCATGGGTAAAAGGTTTTCTACGCGGGGGACGGTTGTGGTAAAGGCACAGCGTTCAACCAGCGCCAGCGAACTCAAAATCGCTATGCCATTTTGCGACGGGTTGGCCCCGGGAAAAAACTCCGGCTTGCCTGGAATTTCACCTGATGCCATGCCTTCATCGCCTCATTGTCCTGCCGGCGCAAAGGTAAAGTGCTGGCCGCCGATGGCTGCCTGTACCATTAATCCATCCAGCGGAAGGGTAAAGACCATCACGCCGTATTGATAATTTGCTGCCGTTCCGGCCCCGCTGGCCGCCGCGACGGCAGTTGCCCGTGCGTCAAACGTGGTTTGTCCGGTTTCAAATCGGGTTAATGCGTATTGATTGCGGAAAAGAATTAACTCGGCAAAACTCTGTCCACCGATTTGTGCACCAATGTTCACCTGTGTCATTTTGCAATAGCCCAGCAAGTTGCCATGGCGGATTACTTCTCCGCGCCCGGACGCGCCGCCGATTCCAATAGCTCCGGCACCCACGGACGGCAGAATAGTGCAAGCATAAGCCGAGTGAATCCACCGGCTCATACCGGGCCGGGTTTCCTTGAATTGTGCTAAGGCATCACTGCAGCGCTGTGAAAGGGATTGTCTGCCCGCCTGGGTTACCGGTGTGGTAGGCCCATAGGAGCAACCTGTTAATAATCCCGCCACCGCCAGCAAGGGTAGCAACTTTACTTTTGCGATTCGCATAATAGAAACTCCTGTGATAACAAAACGCTCAATTTCCCAGCACTACTATTGTATGCTATCCGACCGCTTTGCACACTTTTTTTGGTTCCCTGGGAATTGGACGGTTTTTTCGGCAGTTTTTCTATATTTTCCGCTTTGCATTGTCCGCCGTGTTCGGCACCAATTCACCGCCTATTAGATGGCCTATTAGATGGCCTATTGAGAATCATGACGTTTCGCTTATATTGCATGGTTTGGGTGGCGTTGAACCGGTCCTTGTGGCAGGTATCGGGGTTGGCCACCGGTTGGAAGTGTGTTGTTTAGTTCTGGAGTTATGATATGAATCGTATGCGTTTATTTACCCCCGGTCCCACGAGCGTTCCGGAAGAGGTCCTGTTAGAAATGGCTCGGCCGGTATTTCATCACCGCACGCAGGAATACAAAACGCTGTTTGCGGCGGTCAATAAACTGCTGGGGCAGGTATTTCAGACAACCAATCCGGTTGTGACGATTTCCGGCAGTGGTACAGCGGCCTATGAATGTGCCATGATCAATATGATTCCGCAGGGCGGAAAAGTGTTGTGCCTTTCCAACGGAAAATTTGCTGAACGATGGGTGACTATCGCCAAGCGCAACAAATGCCAGATTACTGAGCTTAAAGCGGAATATGGCCATGCCATTCCGCCTCAACAGGTGGCCGAGGCGCTCTCCAAGGATACGTTTGACGCTGTGACACTCTGCCACAGTGAAACCAGTGCCTGCACGGTCAATGACCTTCAGGCCATAGCGGGGCACGTTCGGAAGACCGATGCGATTTTAATTGCCGATGGAATTACCAGCGTAGGCGCTATTCCAGTGAAGCCCGACGAATGGGGCGTGGATATTCTGGTAACCGGATCGCAGAAAGCGATGATGCTGCCGCCGGGGTTGGCGTTTTTGAGCGTCTCGGAAAAAGCGCGTAAGAAAATGGAATCCGTTACGCAGCCGAATTTATACTTGAGTTTACCGCACTATCTCAAGAGCCTGGCGGAAAATGATGTGCCCTGGACGCCAGCGGTGACGCTGATACGGGGGTTGCATAAATCCTTGGAGATGATCACTGGGGAAGGCATGGAAAATGTCTGGAAGCGCACAGCCGGGCTGGCACGTGCCACACGCAGCGCGGCCACGGCCCTGGGCCTGAAAGTGTTTTCGAGCGATCCCTCGGATTCAGTTACGGGGATTCATTATCCCGCAGGCTTTGAGGACAAAACGTTCCGTAGTGCGCTGCGTAAGCAATTTAACATGAATATTGCCGCCGGGCAGGGCTCGATGGAAGGGAAAATTTTCCGCATAAGCCACATGGGATATGTGGATGCGTTTGACACCCTGGGGGTTATCAGCGCCCTGGAGGTGGTGCTCAAGCAGCAGGGATATTCCTTCACCTTTGGAGCCGGCGTGGCGGCGGCGCATCAGGAACTTGCCAAACTGGTGCTGTAAACTGGAGCAGCACCAGATACTATGAACTTCATGCGGCAGGCGCAGTGCGATGGTACTGCGCTTGCCGCGTTTTTGATGAATAGCCTATTGGATCGGCCAAGCTCCATGTATTTGTGGGGCCTATCGCCCGGCGCCGGTAGCTCGGGGCATTGGTGCCATACAACAAAACATGTTTCTGTGCGTTGTACCGTTATGAATCAGCCCCAGCTTGCAAAACCAGATGCGGCGGCCAGTGTGCCTGCCGCACCACTTCCTAAGCCTGCGCCTCCGTTGCAGGAGGGTAAGCCACGCGGCCGCTGGGCGCTTACGCCTGGGCGGAAGCGAATTATTTTCTGGTTAGGATTTGCCGCGATTTTTGCGTTGGGAGCATTTTTACGGTTTTGGCATCTTGGATTGCAATCTCTCTGGTGTGATGAAACCGCTACGTATTCGCGCGTTTCAGGTAATTTTACCTATCTTCTCAATACACTCTGGGGACAGGGATTTCCACCCGGTTGGTACGCGGCGCTATGGGCTTGGCTTCAATTTTTGAAAAATGTACTCCATATTTCTCCGGGTATGGTCACGGGTTCCACATACCTGCGAGCCTTGGGGGCGATGCTTGGTACGCTCAATGTGGCGGCCGCCTATTTTCTGGCCCGCCAATTTATGTCGCGCCGCACCGCCTTGTTTGTCATGCTGCTGGTTGCGGTAAATCCTTTCCTGATTTACTACAGCCGCGATTTGAAAATGTATTCCGCATTTTATCTGATGGTCACGTTGAATATGGCTCTGTTTTTCCGATGGCAGAATGGTCGCCATTGGATATGGGGGCCTCTGTATATTCTAAGTGGTATCGGATTGATCGCGTTTGATCTTCTAGGCTGGTTTTTAATTCCGGTGCAGTTGATTTGTTTGATTTTCAAACGGCGGCACCGCGCGTTGGATACGCCCATCTGGGTCGTCTCGGTTGCCGTCATGGCTGCGTGTACGGCCGGTTGGTATAAATTTCACAGCGCATGGCTGAACCGTGCTGTGGTACATCACGGCCGCATGGGAATCAGTTGGCTGTCGCGCTACAACGTCATTAACTGGCATACGTTGCTGGGGGCACCAACCGTTAATATTCTGGGCATCCTTTGGCCGATTTTTCCTCCCTCCCAACGGATCATTGACTGGTACGACCTGGGGGGGGATTACCGGCATCATTTACCGACGCGCACGCTGCCCTGGCTGGCCGAATTAGAGCTGTACCTGGCGGTATTTACGATAGTCATTCTGATTATCGGCCTGGTCCCGTGGCGAAGGTGGCTGGACAAAAAGCAAGACACACAGCAGCATCCCGGGCGCTGGTGGCAGGTGGGTATATGGATTTTTTTGCCGACGGTTTATTTTGCCCTGGCGTCGTTGCCGGCGAGTAATCATTGGTCCCTGTATCCGCACCGTGTGATATGGCTGCAACGTTATATGGGGTTTGTCGCAGTGGCGTGGCTGCTTTGGTTGGGAGCTGCCATCGCGCGGCTGCCAAGCTGGCCAGTGCGGGTGGTGATCGGCGGGGTGATGGTGGTGGCGATGCTGGCTTCAGCACTGACCAATAATTTAATCTGCCGCGGCGAGCCTTGGGCCTTTATTGATCGGCCCATCATAAAATATTACAATCCGAAGAATCATCTAGGCATGTATATTGCTTATTCGATGGAGTCGAATCATCCCAAAGATGATCCAGCGGTATCGCTGCTGCAGTTAGAGCATGTCCCGCTTAACACCCTTCCGGTGTGGAACATACCGGGCGGTTTATGGTACAAAATGCCACGGTTGGCCCTGCTGGGGGATAATCCGCGGCGCTGGATATCCACGATTCGCTGGGCCCACGTCAATAAGGGATTGCACACGCTGGTTCTGGCCGACCGCATGGGAGATATTCATTCCGGTCCGTTAAGCACGCCTGCGGTGGAAAAACTTCTGGGCAAGCAGTGGAAGCTTGTTAAAGTGGTGCGATTCAATTGGTATTTTGAGTGGCAATATTACTTTTATAGCCCGATCCGGGTACGCGTATTTCAACGGGTTGTTGCCAAAGCGCCCGCATAACCTGCCGCCCGGATATCGCCGGCGCTACTGCCGCTGATTCACCAACGTGCGCATGGCTTCCACGCGCGCCAAGGCCTGCCGGCGTACTTCAGACTGGGCCATATCGCCGTCGGGCATGGCTTCGGCCGCGGCTTGTTCCGCTTGAACAAATTCCGGAGTGATAGTGGCTTCAGGTATAGCTTCCTCGGTAATAACCGTCAGAGCATTATCTTTCATCTGGGCATAGCCGCCATGGACGATAAACTGATGCACGCCATCGGGCGTTTCGAGTTTCAGCGTGCCGGTGGATAATTTGGTAGTAATCGACGCATGATGCGTGAGAATTCCCAACAGGCCGTCATCCGCGGGTACAACGGCAAAGGTAGTGGGCGTTTCCAGAACGATGCGTTGGGGAGTTACCACTGAGGTGTGAAAAGTTTTATCCGACATTCATTTCTCCGCGTATTAAGGGGTCGATGAGGCTCATGGAAAAAAGCTCTCGCCAAGTCCTCCGACAAGCTCTAAGATACCAAATATTGGTGAAGTTCGCCAAGGTTACCGTTGGTTTCACATTTAGGAATTGTTCCATGCAGCGTACCGAACAAGATGGCATTGTCGTATCCTGTGATTTCTGCCAAACCGATTGGGACGGCCAATCCGCCATGATTGAGGGGCATCACGGTTCAGTGATATGCCTGGAATGCCTGAAAAAGGCGCTGGAAGAATCGGGCGCGGGGGAAGGGAAATATCAATGCACCCTCTGCTTGCGAATCAATATCCCGCCCTCACTGCCCCGCTGGCACTTTCCCAACCGCCCGGAAAAGCTGGTCTGTCAAGAATGTTTGCATCAGGCCGCAAAGGCCATGAGCAAAGCCGAACATGTGGATTGGACATGGAAACGCTAAGGCCAAAAGCGGATGTATGCGAAAAAGTACCTGACGCTTTTTCAATATTTCCCGCACGTGGCACCGTATCGTGCTGGCTGGCACTATGATGTTTTATTTTTTTTGGATCGCTTGAACAGGCGAGTGATATAGCCAAACACGGCGGCGCCGCCCGCCACAATAAGCTTCCAACCTGCGGCGAGCTTGGCGATGATGATCGCCAGCAGACCGGTTTTGAAAGCTACAGCCGCGGCACCGCCCGTAATAAGAGCGGCCAACCCATACTCCGCAACTTTATCGCCTGGCCTGTAGGCTGAATAACGCTCATCAGGATTGTATTTAAAGCCATCCAAAATCATATTGAGTTTTGCGACGCTGGTGTTGAGATGTTGCGGATTATCCACCAGTAAGGCGCTGGTGACGCCCAAGCGACCAAGGATGCGCGTGTTGTAGTTCACAATCTGTTGATTGCCGGCGGTGGCGAGAATGGCCCATTCGAGCCGTCGCGTTTCCGCATCATAGCGCGGAGGAAATTGCCAGCCGACAATGTTCAAGTCCGCCCAGCCATGCGCAGTCCGTTGCTGATTTGCCGCGACCGTTCCCTCCCGCACCGTTTGGAGCACGGATTTGGCGTTAATCTTGTGGGTGTCTTTGATGTAGCCCACCGGATCGAAGGAAAAATCAACAAACCAGTTAAGCGAATCCGGAGCCAGGATGTAATGGTGGGTCGAACCAACCGGATTCTGATTCAGCTCAAGGAATGTTTTCGCATCCGCCGGTGCCAGGAAGGCATATCCCTTGGGCACTTGCAGCGTGGCGTGTTCACCAATGGCAGCCGATGTCGGTCCCCGCTGCCAATGCAGAGCCAGTAAAGGGTTATGCTCTGTGGCAGGGGCTGGCGCAGCGCCGTGGCATGGAGTGCCGAGTGCAAAGAAGGCCAGCAGGAAAAATAACGCCGCACGATGGAATAGCTGCTTGACGCCGGGCATGGGCAACCTCCTGACGCTCGATTTTTCGAGCACGGGATAAACATCTATGAATACAACGAATTGTGCCAATAGTATATCCGGATGATCGGTCCGTCAACACCGCAACACTCAGCAACAAACAGCGATTGAACCAAGCCGAATTGTGACCCATTGGCCTGACGCGGCAGTGTCACGGCTCGATGCGAAATACGGTCTGGCACAAAGTTCCCCTCCCCTGCGTGAAGCGCGATTCCAAGCCCCACACCCCGGCCCTCCCGCGACACCTGCCCCGTTGCATCCGGAAAAGACGTATCCGACATCTTTGATTTGCGTCAGCTTGGGTTGCCGACCGATGAAGGACCAGGCATGAGCTTATTTTTTTGTAAGCTTTATAGATCGTTGCATAGGACCTCGCATCGCTTAATAATTGCTGAGCAAGCATCGTAAAATTCCCGCGACGCGGTTTCCAGACTTCGCCGCGTGCTGGCCTCACCCAAATTGTACCATTGGTTTTGCAATTTTTCGCTCGGAAGGAACGCCACATTGTTCCACCAGAGCCGTCCGACCTTTGCCGTTTGGAGAATAGTTTGACGTTATCCGCTCCGAGGTTTAGCCTTAAGCCCAAAGTTAATGAGTAGATCAGATTTGGTTCATTTTATTGAGGATCTATGATGCCGCTTATCGTTATCGCAATTATTGCCCTGATCCTGCTTACGGGGGTCCGAATTGCGCAGGAATACCAGCGCGGCGTTGTGTTTCGTCTGGGCCGGTACATTGGCTTGCGTGGTCCAGGGTTGTATTGGATTCTGCCGCTGGGCATTGAACGATCAATCATCATTGACACACGTACACGCACGGTTTCCGCTGAACAGCAGCAGACCATTACGCGCGATAGCGTAACGATCCGTGTCAACGCGGTGCTTTGGTATCGGATTACCGAAGCGTCCAAGGCGGTTATTGAGGTCACCGACGCGTCGTCCGCCGTCTACCAATTAGCATTGACGAGCCTGCGCAACATCATCGGTCGCCACGACCTTGATGAAGTGTTGCAGGAGCGGGACAAGATCAACGGGCTGTTGCGTGAAAATATGGTCAGTTCCACGGTCCCCTGGGGAATAACCGTTGAACGCTTCGAGATGAAGGACGTTGAGTTGCCTGAAGCTATGCAACAGGTCATGGCCATGCAGGCCGAGGCGATACGTGAAAAACGGGCCCGTATCATCAAGGCGGAAGCGGAGCTGGAGGCCTCGAAAAAGCTAAGCGACGCTGCGCAGCAGATGGCCAATAATCCGGTTGCCATCGAGTTGCGACGTATGCAGATGGTAACGGAAGTGGGTGCGGAGAATAACAGCACGACAGTTCTGATGATCCCCTCGGATTTCGTGACGCTTTCTCAAAGCTTCAGCAACTACCTGCGGCAGCAAACCTCCGGAACCGCCGCTAATGCTCCCGATGATGCTCCCGCCGCCAAGAGTCAAATGTCCTAGACTCCCACGCGACGCATCACTTGACTTTGCGGTGCCGGGCCACGTATCATTTTGTATAGCTAAGGGAGTTTTTCTGATGCCCATGGTGGTAAAAGTTCGGCGATGGGGCAACAGCCTGGGGCTGCGGCTGCCCAAATCATTTACCGTAGCCCACACGATTGTGGACGGTACTACGGTGCGCATTGACGGTCTTCAGGTCGTGGATGCTCAACCGCGCCGCCGTAGCCGCCACAAGCTCAAAGATGTGCTCCAAAACTACACCAAGCCACCAAAACAACTGGATTTTCCAGCCGTGGGCAGGGAAATCCTGTGAGTCATAACACCTATTTTCCAAATCGTGGCGACTTCATCCACTTCCAGGCTTCGCCGTCGGCCGGACATGAGACCGCCGGCCCGCATTTTGCATTGGTTCTAAGCCCCTTGGCCTACCAGAAGAAAACCGGAATGGCGATTGTGTTAATCGGCACAGGCAAATTCAAACCCGAATCGCATCCGCGCTCTGGAAATACTAAAGCGATCCCGTGCGGCTTAATTCCTCCGACCCGCACCAACCCCGGCGGTGAAGGAACTCTGTTTTGTGATGCGGTTCGCCAGATCGACTGGCGGGCACGATCCGCCGCCTATGCCGGAAAAGCACCCGCCGAGTTTGTTGAGGATGCGTTGGATCGGTTGCTGGCGATGATGGAAGATGATGGTGACTAATGGCTAAATCTGTCCTATCCGACATCCTGCGTGGTATGGCGGAATCGCCGGTTGTTGCGCGGATGGTTGATGAACTAACCCGCAACCGCTATGTCGGTGCTACGGGACAGTGGGGATCCTGCGCTTTAGCAGTCGCGGCGGCGGTACAGGCCCACATGCAGCGACCGGTGTTGATTGTCACCGCCCATCTGGATGATGCGGATGATGCGATAGATCAACTGGAGTTTTTCCGCCCGGGTTCCACGGCCCGTCTGTTTCCCGCATTTGAAGTCCTGCCCGGTGAATCCAGCATCTCCCATGAACTCATTGCTGAGCGTCTGGCCCTGCTGGCAGATCTTGCGGCGGGAAAAATCGCAAATTTTTACGTTGCGCCAATTCAGGCGTTAATGCAGCCCTGCCCCAATCCCGAGTTGCTGGCCAAGCAGCTGATTTCTCTGGTGCCGGGCGAAAAAATGGATCGGGATGGGCTGGTTCACTGGCTATCGGGAAATGGCTATTCCCGCTTGGAAGCTGTTGAAAATCCAGGTGATTTTTCCGTGCGCGGCGATATTCTCGATGTCTGGGCCGCGGGACGCCAGCAACCGGCCCGCCTTGATTTTTTCGGCGATCAAATTGAACGCATCCACAGTTTTGACCCGGAAACGCTTGGGCCGGCGGATCCGATAGAGCTTCTGCGTATAAGCGCTTTGGAGAAGCAGGCCACCTGGCCCAAGGAGCAGACAGTTAATTTTATTTCTGCGTTGCCGGAGGAAACGATTATCTGGCTTATTGAGCCTCAGGAAATCCAGGAGCAGGGCCGCAGTTACATGGATCGGCTCCCGGATGGCCGGGGCATTTATCCGGCGGAGGCGATTTTCCGTCTGGCGCAGAACTTTGCATGGGCGCAAATAAGGCAATTTGGTCGCGATGATCGCACCACCATTGATCTGCCATGCCGCTCGGTGGAGCAATTTGATACGGAACCAGATGCGGCCCTGGCGGAATTGGCAGCCCTGGCGGCGGATAATCAGGTGTTTGTAGTGTGCCAAAATCCATCCGAGCGCACCCGATTAACCGATCTGATCCATGTCAAACACCCGGAAGTACTGGATAAAATTTCCATTCCTGTGGGTGATTTGGCGGTGGGCTTTCGCTGGCAGCTTACTGGTGTAACGGAAAAAAAGACGGGGGCGGATCATACGCCCACGGATCAGCAACACTGGCTGATTATGGTGGCGCACCATGAATTGTTCCATCGCTATCATCAGCGGCGACGCCTGCGGGCCATTCAAGGTGCCCGACCGATTGATCATTTTCTTGATTTGCAGGCAGGTGATTATGTTGTGCATGTGAATCACGGCATTGCGCAGTTTACTGCCATGACCACGCTGAATCGCGATGGCCGCCAGGCGGAATACATGACGCTGGTATTTGCCCGCGAAGCCGTGCTGCATGTGCCGATCACGCAGATTCATCTGGTGCAAAAATATGTCGGCGGAGCACAGGGCCGGCCGCCATTGTCAGTGCTAGGCGGCACGAGTTGGAGTAAGCAGAAGGAAAAGGCTTCGGAAGCAGTTGAAAAAATGGCGGCTGAAATGCTGGAAGTACAGGCCGCCCGGGAAGAATTTCCCGGTTTTGCATACAGCGCCGACACCACCGATATGAAGGAATTTGAAAATTCCTTCGCATTTCAAGCCACGGAAGATCAGTTGCGGTGCATCGCGGAAATCAAGGAAGATTTGCAAAAAAAGCGCCCCATGGATCGCCTCCTGTGCGGTGACGTGGGCTATGGCAAAACAGAGCTGGCTATCCGCAGCGCATTTAAGGTCTGTGAAGGCGGCAAACAGGTTGCCGTGCTGGCTCCCACCACGGTGCTGGTGGAACAGCATGAAGAAACCTTTCGTCAGCGTATGGCGGGGTATCCCTTTATTGTTGAAAGCGTATCGCGTTTTAAAACCACCAGCCAGATTCATGACATTCTGGATCGCACACGCAAGGGCAAAGTGGATGTTCTTATCGGCACGCATCGGTTGATCAGCAAAGATGTGCAGTTCGCCGATCTGGGGCTGGTGGTTATTGATGAAGAGCAGCGCTTCGGCGTGGAAAATAAAGAACGCTTGAAAAAATTGCGACTGACCGTGGACGTGCTGACCATGACCGCGACACCCATTCCCCGCACCTTGCACATGAGCTTGCTGGGCATCAGGGATATTTCCAATTTGTCCACGCCGCCGCGTGATCGTCGCAGCGTGGTGACGGAAGTAATGGGGTGGGAAAGCGCCAGAATCAAACAGGCCCTGGAGCGCGAACTGGCCCGCGACGGGCAGATTTATTTTGTGCATAACCGCGTATGGAACATTGAATCTGTCGCGGACAAAATACGGCGGCTGGTGCCCAATGCCCGGATCGTCATTGGCCATGGCCAAATGCCGGACCATGAACTTGAACAGGTCATGCACACGTTTGTAAAGCGGGAAGCGGATATTCTGGTTTCCACAACCATTATTGAAAGCGGACTGGATATTCCTACCGCCAATACGATTTTTATTCATGAGGCTGAAAATTTTGGGTTAAGCGATCTGCACCAGTTGCGGGGCCGCGTGGGCCGCTCGCGGCACCGGGCGTATTGCTATCTGGTAATCAGCGAAAATAAAGCGTTAAGCGAATCGGCAGCGAAGCGGCTCAAAGCGATGGAGGAATACGCCTCACTGGGTGCGGGATTTAAAATCGCCTTGCGCGATCTGGAAATTCGCGGCGCAGGAAATCTGCTGGGTGATGAGCAGTCTGGGCATATTGCGGCCGTAGGGTATGAACTCTATTGCCAGTTGCTGGAAGAAGCCGTCAAACGGGTGAAAAATCAACCCATTGACCGCCCGCCGGAGGTAAATATTGACATCGGTATTTCCGGAAGTTTTCCGCGCACGTATATCATGGCGGAAAAGCAGCGCATGGAACTATACCGTCGCTTGTCGCGGTGTCATTCAATGGAGATTATCGAAGCATTGCGAAAAGATATTATCGATGCGTTCGGCCCGTTGCCCAAAGCAGCGGAAACACTTTTCCAGCTCACCGAATTGCGCGTGCTGGCCGCCGCCTGGACAATCACCAACCTCATGAGCCAACCGCCGGACCTGGTGTTTGCCATGCAGGATCTTTCCAAGCTGGGACCGCTGTTAAGCAAGTCGCCGGGATCGGTAAGGCCGGTGGACCAGAAAGCCATTCACCTGCGGCTGCCCCCCAATTATTTTGAAGGCCAAACGCTGTTAAACGTCTTACGAAACCTATTGGCCAACCCGCCGGTATAATGAATTTAAGGAGGCCACATGGTTGTCACAGTTCAAATTGAGGCCCAGCAGCGGCTGGGGTTATATGGTGCGGCGGATCGGCATCTGAAAACGTTGCGCGAGCTGCTGGGCGTTACGCTGATAGCGCGCGATGATCAACTTAAAATCAGCGGTGACCCGGCGGCGGTGGAACATTGCGTGGCCACCTTGCATCAGATGCGGCGGTTGCTTAAAGAGCACCGGTCTTTGAATCAGGAACATATTGCGGCAGCTATTCGTCTGGCAGCGCCCGAATCGCCGGTGCAGCATCAGGCGCTTTTGGATGTCACGGTCAGCGGTCGGGCCATTGATCCGCGCACGGCTGGTCAACGGCATTATGTCAACGCCATGCTCGCACATGATTTGGTCTTCTGTGCCGGGCCGGCGGGTACAGGAAAAACTTTTCTGGCGGTGGCGCTGGCGGTGAGCCTGTTGCGGCAAAATAAAGTGCGGCGGCTGGTGCTGGTGCGGCCCGCGGTGGAGGCCGGTGAAAAGCTTGGCTTTTTACCCGGGGATATTCAGGCCAAGGTCAATCCCTATTTGCGGCCCCTCCTGGATGCTCTGAATGATATGATGCCTTATGAACAGATTCGGCGGTTCATGGCCAATGACATGATTGAACTGGCTCCCCTGGCCTACATGCGAGGGCGCACGCTTAACGAAAGCATCGTACTGTTGGATGAAGCGCAAAACACCACGCCCGCCCAAATGCTCATGTTCCTGACCCGCCTTGGTGAAGGCAGCAAAATGGTGGTAACGGGCGATCCTACACAGGTGGATTTGGAGCCGGGGCAGGTCAGCGGTTTAGTCGATGCGCACCGCAAACTTTCCGGGGTAAAGGGCGTGGCGTTTATTGAGCTGGGCCGAGCCGATATTGTGCGCCATCGACTGGTACAGAATATTGTTCAGGCCTACAACCGTGATGCCGATATTCCGGCCAAGCGTAGCGCTGCCGGTGCGGCCAAACCAGATGCCGCACAGGACGCCCGCGTTCCGCCGCCGCCGGAGCCAGCATAAGCTCGCCAAACTGTGCATTCCCACGCTACGCGCTAACGCGTGATTGAATTTCCGTAATAAGCCTTTGCAGGGATGCACGTGGGTGCAGTGCGATAAAATATTCGCGCCACGAAGCCACCGACAGATTGTTCTGTGTTACTTCCGCCTGGCGCATGTGTAAGTCCATCGCATCAACTTGCGGCTGAAACATGGCCAGTAACTGCGCATTGATTTCATGGAGATCTCGGAACTTGGCGCGGCGCAGCAACCAATGTGGACCCCGCCGACGGTGTTGCCGCTGATCTTCCGCCAGCGACCGGGCAATGTCGGAAATAAGATCATGCCGCCGTTTAGCCCTGTCCGCTGCTTCGTCCGTCAGGGAGGATGGTGCCAGAAGTTCCGGATTTGATTTCAGATGATGTTGCCGCCATTTCAATTGGGAAATATTGGTTCCGCTCTGATTAATCTGTCCAGCCACGGGTAGCAGCCAGCCGGCCGAGGCACAAGCATACGCCGGGTGAACGCCAAAAAGTTGATCCATGACCCGATCCGTCATCTGGTCATACATGGCTCCGCCTATGCCATGAATAAACAGATCCGAAAGCAATAGTCGCACAAACATCGTCAGGGTCAGGGCGCGGGGTCGCACGTGCAGGCCTGCTACCGCCAATCGCCGGCGCAGGGTCTCGGCCGCAGTCAGGAGTTCCCCGGTCATCAAATCTGTAACATCAATACGTTGGGTTCCAAGCTGCAAATACAGGCCATTGTCCTGGTATAGCGCAAGCCGATGGCGGGGTTGATCTTTGGCATAAATCCAGAAGGGAAGTTCAAGTTCTTGCGGGGTAATGGCGAGATTGGGCATGGGGCGACCGGGGTTGACGATCCGCTGTTCAACGCGATATTGCTCCAGGGCGGAATTGTATATGGCACACCAACTACGGGCATGGCGCAGCCACAGCAGCACAAAACTATGCCACGCCAGACCGGAACAAATATAGCTGCATGGCACATGCTGCACGTTGATCCCGAAAGAGTGTTCAAAGTTTCTCCGTGCCCGGCTCATCCATCGCACATAATCCGCATCCGGATCTTGCCGCAGGCCCTGCGTAAAATCCCGCAAGGCATCCGTCTGGACCAGGGGAAATTGCTGAAGTTCACGCAGCCACTGCGTCTTTTGTTCGCCTTGCGGTGATGACAGGAATTCCGCCGGTAAGGCTGAAGCGTCACCCCACGTTACCATCTTTTTTTCCAGTCGGGAGCCGTTCCATTGGGGCAACGCATATCCCAGATGATCTACCGTGTCGTGATCCACCAGTAAATCAACGGCCATGGCCCGGCTGTGGTTAGCCAGAGCGTGCGTTAAAATAACCTTGCTCCATACACCGGTATGATAAAACTCCACCTGATGGCCCGTGATAACCCAGGGCCGGGTGAAAGAAACCGCCGGCGGGGGGGGAAAGCCGGTTTCTTGGGCAAAGCGGTTGATCGCGTCCATAAGTTCCTGCCGCGCCACGTTCGCAAGAGAATCTATCGAGGTATCCCAGACCGCATCGCAAGGCGCGGGGGAAGGGCGGGTCGTGGTAGGAAACGCAGCAAGATACGCGGCAAGAAACTGGGCAAGTTCCGCAGCGGGCGGCTCAATAAGAACTTCATGATGGCGGCGCGGTACGATGATGGCGGCCGGATTAGGAATAAGGGTTTCGGGAGTTGGGGATATCGGGCGTAATTCAGCGGGCGTTTCCATGTGATACACTGATTCCTCTTATGGAAACATACGCGGGAGCATTGGATATTTCAAATCTCATCCATTAATTGAACATCCGATTTATCCCGCCGCCAAAGTTTGGCAGCATTCGTTGGAATGCAAGGTGCGGAAGAAGACGTTGAGATAATGTCGCAGGCGATGATTCGGATTATCCAGTCGGCCGCCGAAGTGCCGATTGGGGTCGTTGTAAATCAGGCGAATGGGCAACTCGGAAATACGCAGCGATGCCTGCGCCGCACGTACCCAGAATTCCAGCGGGAAGGCATAACCGGTTTCACACAGCTCCAATTTTTCCATCGCCGCCACACGGTGGGCCTTAAAGCCGCAAAAGCTGTCCGTGAGGTCCAGATTCAGATTGCGATTAATGACTTCTGTAATCAGATGATTGATCAAGCGACGATCCATGGGCGGTTCATCTTTCCGCGACTTGGTAAGCAGGTAACGCGAGCCGCTGATAATATCGGCATCATCTGCTTCCGCAGCGGCAATAAATTCCGGCAGCGCCGCCGGCTCATGCTGTTCATCGCAATCCATGGTAATAACCCAGTCGTAACCATGGCGGGATGAATAATCGAAGGCATCAATCAGGCTTTGGCCATAACCCATATTCCGGGAATGGCGCAAGATGGAAATATCGGACATTGAACGGAGAATTTGCGGCGTGGCATCGGTAGAGCCATCATCAATAACCAGCACGTCGGCATTTGTGTGCAGACGGATTTCGCCCAGCACCTTGCGCAGGTAGCGTTGTTCGTTGAAGACCGGAATAGCAATAAGCGTTTTCATCGTGCGCATTTTCTCAATGCAAATAGTAGGCTACTAAACCAAGATGTCAAGGACGGCCGAAAAAAAGCCTCAAATTCCGCCGCAAACACCGCGACGGGGAGGACTGCGCCATTCAATCAAAACGCATTCCGCATCCAACTCAACGCTTCCGCATTGAGCTAATACGCGCGTCATGATTGGATGCGAAACGCAAGAAAAACAAATGTTAGCCTGACGCGGCAGCGTCACGGTTGGATGCGGAACACGGTCGTGGACAATAGCTGCACTCCCACGCGGCGCGTGCCGGACCAATCCCGCCGGGGCGAAGCGCATTGCGCCATAAAACCGCATTCCACGGCAAACTCAACGATTCCGCATTGAGCTAACGCCGATCTTGCGGTTGAGTGCCCGGCGTTGTCAGGAAAAGTTATTGCGGCTCGAAAAACGAGGTGCGTTATTGGCTGGGAATCGGATTTTCCAACAGCCACTGGGCCAGCCGCCGAACGGCTTTCCCCCGGTGACTGACTTGGGATTTCTCCTCCATGGATAATTCGGCGGTGGTAAGCCGGCGTTCCGGAAGTACAAACAGCGGATCATAGCCGAAGCCGTTATCCCCGCGTGGCGCAAAGGCGATCCCCCCGATGACATAATCCGACAGCACCACCAGCGGCCTATTTGGCAAAGCCAGCGCCAGAGCACAGACAAATTGTGCATGGCGCTTCTCCGCCGGGACATCTTTTAGTGCCGCCAGAAGTTTGCGATTATTCGCCGCGTCGTCACACGGTTGGCCGGCATAGCGGGCGCTGTATATTCCCGGGGCACCGTTAAGTGCGTCAACGCAAAGTCCGGAATCATCCGCCAAGGTAAGCACATTGCTGTGTGCCGCATAATGCCGGGCTTTTTTCATGGCGTTTCCGCCAAACGTTGGCTGGTCTTCAACGACATCGGGAATTTCCCGAAAGTCGCGGAGCGTGAGCAATTCCAGTCCGCCTATGCCGGCACCCAGCAATTCCGCCTTAATTTCCCGTGCTTTGCCTAGATTGGTTGTCGCAATGAGTATACGCATCTCGATCCTTAAAGAAGTGCCGCGTCTTAACGCCGGTTTATCAGTGCATTGTGGCTTGTAAATACGTTATTCAGCGGGTTACGGGCATCATGTATGGGCATCATCAGGCAGAGCATTTAACAGCCGGGATATATCCTCGGCGCTTTGATAAAAATGCGGCGAGACGCGCAAGCGTCCCTCGCGCTCGACAATGATGATTTTCTGCTTTTCCAGATTGCTGATAATCTCGGCATGGCTGTGGCTGCGACTTTTGAAACTTACGATCCCGCTGGTTTCATGATCCCGCCGGCTGGAAATAAGGGTGTAAGATTTTTGTGCCAGGCCAGAGCAAAGCTGCGCAGTTAAACCCAGCACACGTCCCATCACGATGTCCGACCCGATATCTGAAAGCAGTTGCAGAGATGCACCCAGTGCCAGTATGCCCGGAATATTGTGCGATCCGCATTCAAATCTCCGGGCATCGGTGCGCAGCGTAAAATCATACTGGCCGTAATCGTTGGCGTTAACCACATTCATCCAGCCGATTTCCGGCCGCAGGGATGTCAGCAGATCTTTGCGGCAGTAAAAAATCCCGGCTCCTTCCGGCCCCAGCAACCATTTGTGTCCATCGGCGGAAAGAAAATCAATATTCATCGCCCGCACATCTACCGGCAACACGCCACAGGCTTGTATACCATCCACGCACAGTAGAATTCCACGGGCTCGGCAGAATTGGCCGATCGCGGCAATATCATGGCGGAAGCCGCTGGCGTATTCAACGTGTGACAGCGCAATCATGCGCGTGCGTGCGGTGACGGCTTGGAATATACTTTGAATATCCACGCGAGCGTCAACCTCCGGCAGCATGATGTGTTTGGCTCCGTAGCGTTGTGCAACATCCATCCATGGATATACATTAGATGGATATTCTACAGAGGTTGAGATAATTTCATCGCCGGCTTTCCAGTCCAGTCCGTTGGCGACAAAGGCAAGTCCTTCGCTGGTATTTTTGATAAAAGCCATTTCCTCCGGCAGGGCACCAATGAATGCGGCAGCCAATTTCCGCACCAGCTCAATTTTCTGGTACCAACGGCCGGTCAGATAGGCGTCATCACGCGCTTCACGCGCAAAGCGTTCGATTTCCGATGCGGCGCGCCCGGAAATGGGTGCTACGCCCGCATGGTTAAAAAAAGTCCAGCGGCGAGTAATCGGAAATTCGACAGCAACATCAAAGTCTGCGGGTAATGGCGGTAATGCTGTAGCATTTGCGGGAGATAGGGGCATGGTATAGCTTCCTTTTTTCGATCCTGTGGCAGTATGACCGACAGATTATAAATTGGCCAGCCCACCGTAACACCCACCGTAACAGTCCCTGGTAACAGCCCATGTAACGGGCGTGACTGACCCGTATCAGTGGGCCGGCAAATGCGCTGATGCGTTAACGCGATGCGCAATGGCATACATAAGAATGTTACACGCCAGGGATTGTGCGGACCTTGGTGAGTAGCCCCGGATGGCCCACGTGTTGGTTCCCAGCAGACCCGAGGTTATATCTTTTGAGGAAAAGACCACGGCCCAGCGGTGATTAAGGCGAATGCCGAATAATTGCGGCGTAGTGCGCGGGTGATTCGCATCGGCGCCATATTGCCGGTAGGTCACCTTGCTGGCGTTGACGCCGCCGGGAATCGTTCCGGTAATAAGGGGGCTGTGGGCCGGAATATCCTCAAGCTTACTGCCGGGATAAAGTGATTGAATCAGCAGAGCGCAGGAATGGGTGAACGCGGTTTTCCCGCCGCTGCTGTCGGCGAAGAGCATCCCACCAGCGTTGAGGTACACGCGTAATGCTGCAATATCTGCCGTAGAAAAAGCAATGCCGCCCACGCCCGTGAGGTGCACCAGCGGTAATATGCCGGCCCGAGCCGCATTGAGCTGTGCCGGGGCAATGCTCTGCAACGAGACATCCGTCCGATCATACGCGGCGAGCATGGCGGCCAGGCGCGGCCACGCGCCGGGTTCTGGATTCCAATTGCCATGAAATGACAATAAGCCTACGGAAAGTTTTCGCACTGCCGGCTCGTCGGGCCGCGGGACGCTCAGGCTCTGAAGGCGGTTAGCAAGGTACCCTTTTCCCGTGGCATAGAGATAAAAATTCAGCGGTAGTTCCCAGTACTGCTTGTGGTTGTGCAGACGGCTTTGCCATACGCCGGCCATATCGGAAGGACTGATGATCCATAAATACCGCACGCCATTGGATATCGCCAGCAGCGGAGAGGCAATATGGAACCATGGCTGCATGGTCATCAGTGGGCTGGTGGCGGGCACCGGCCGAAATTTGAAGGAATTTCTAACGCATGACTCTCCCGCCTGTATCATCGCCCGGCGGAAACGTTTGGAATCTCCATCACAGGAGCACACCACCATCCCACCGGCCTGAATATATTGTCTCAACTTACTAAGAACCGGCGCGGTAAAATGCGGATTTTTGTGGCCCGTAATCAGAAGAATTGGTGAATCCAGCCATTGGCTGACCGGCGAAGTTGTTGTGACCACCTGCCAGTTCAGCGGGGTTTCCATTTCATGAGAAAGATAAGACGTGATATTGGCCGCATCACGCTGACGGGCGTTCCACTGGCCATAAAAATGAGAAGAATATTGCAATTTGTTGATAAACACCGGGTTTAAGCCCCGGTCAAGAACCAGCAGTGAATACGCTGTGCCAATGATGTGGTTGCCCTGCTGCGGAGCGGGAAAATTAGAGCTCCAACTGCCATTGGACTTTTGCGTAGCCAACAATGTGCTTACATAATCACGGTACCAGTTGTGTTTGCCGAAATATTTTATGCCGCTGGCCAGGCCAACACGTTCGTAGCCATACATGACATACTGATTAATCGTGGTGGGGTTAAAATGCGTGTTCAGCCACCGCAGGCCGCGGACAATATTGACATCCGGATGCGGGTGGATATTAAGATCAGTAGCATTGATAAATTCATCGGAAATAAACAGGCTGGCAACCCCGGCAGGCGTAAAACTTTGCGGGTGCGTGTGGTCACTGGTGTATCCCCATGAGCCATCCATGTGTTGGGTATGGCGCCAATGTAAGGCCAATAGTCGCCACTGCGTGGTAAGAACCTTCAACCCCGCGTGGGCGCACGCCCAAATGCCCAGCACGCCATATTGCGTATTGGAATTATCCCATAAAAATCCATCCTGCTGCCAGGAATAGGAAAAGCTTCCACCATGAATCATGGCGCGGAACAAATATCGGCGGTCGCGATTGAGCGCCGCCATGTAGGCTTTTCGTTTCACATTGGGCAGTAGCGTCAACGCCTGGGCCTGAAAAGACGCGGCATACGTGGCTTGCGTATTCAGGGCGGCCAGATAGTTCAATGCCTTGTGCATGCGTGGCGAAAAACTATACAGTTGCGGCGGGTGCAGACTTTGGTTGATATCAATAAGCGCCTCCAGCACCAGCGCCGTTTCACCGCCGTGCTCCGGGGTACCAACCCAGTCCAAGCCATCGTTCCAGTAGTGTTTCCCATTCTCCTGCTTGAGAAGAAAATTTACCCCCCGGGTAATAGCCCGAAGTACCTTCCGGGCTGTAGCACGGTTGATATCAACGGATGGATTAGCGGCCGTCAGGCTTAATGGGCGGGGCCGTGTGGGCACGATGGCTGGTAACGGGGCAATCGCGCGCGCGGGAATAATACGTTTTGGCAAAGGCGCGGATGTTTTGGGAAAAGCGGTGGATGCTTTTGCCTTCACGGCAATTCGGGCGGGAAGTGGCGCAACGGGTTGTTTAACGGGTACGACCAATGCCACGGCGTGCGGTGCCTTTATGGCGGGTCTGGGCATGGGGGAGGCGGTCTTCTCAGGCATGGAAGATAAATGACTGTACCCCAGAATGAACGCTGCCCCAATGCCACCAACGATCAGAATGATCACGACCGCAACGGCCAGGACAAGCCGGCTCTGCCGCAGAAAACTAGTAGTTTCCAATGGAACTTCTGTTTGCAGGGGTGTTGCTGAAGGGGTCGCGGAAAGTCGCGCCCAGCATGTGGGGCAAACAACATGCTGTTCCCAGACGTGAGGGCTGTCAAAAGCACCTATCACGCGGCCACAGTTTTCGCAGTTCGTGGTTTCTGTCATGTTGCAACTCGATGGTTTTATGGTCTAGTAATTTAACCGGCGACATTTATACGTAGCCGCCCGGCGGCGGTGTCAAACTTACGCGTCACGGGATCCTGCGTCACGGGATCCACGACAACGCCCGAGATTCGATTATAACATCGCTCGCGGAAAGCTACGCCGCGATTTCGTGCAGCGCTTGAATCAGCAGATCAATATCTTCTGCCGAATTAAAGTGGCCGGGGCTTACGCGCACGGCACCGTCAGGAAATGAATTCAGCACGCGATGGGCGTAAGGGGAGCAGTGCAAACCGGGTCGCACGGCGATGGAAAAGGATTCATCCAGAATGCCACCAAGCTCCTGCGGACTAAACCCTTCCACATTGAAGCAGACGGTGCCCACGCGATTAGCGGCGGCATGGGGGCCGCTTGGGCCATAAATATTCAGAGCGGCAATATCCGCTACGCCATCGATAAAGCGTTGCACCAGAGCCTGTTCATGCGCCAGTGTCTTAGCGGGATCATGTTTGATTACGAATTCAGTCGCCGCCTCCAGGCCCGCGATGCCCACGGTGTTGGGCGTGCCGCCTTCCAGCAGGTACGGCATCAGCCTCGGCTGCGTTGCCGTGGAAGAATCACCGCCGGTACCGCCCTCACGGAAAGCCATCAAATCATCCATATTAACGGTGGTATGCAGATACAGTCCGCCGGTGCCGGTAGGGCCTAAAAGTGATTTATGGCCCGGGAACGCCAACATATCTACATGCTCAATCGCGATGTTAATCGGAACTGCGCCGATGGTCTGGGCGGTATCCAGCAGAAACAATACACCATGTTCACGTGCGATTTTTCCAACCGCTGCCGCCGGTTGAATGGTGCCCAGCACATTGCTGGCATGGGTAATAGCAATCATGCGAGTTTTGGGCGTTATGGCTTTTTTAACTTCATCAGGATCAATCACGCCGGTTTGCGGCGAAAAACCGACGCGCGTCAACGTAATAAAACCAGCATCCGCCATGCTCTGCAATGGCCGGCTGACGCTGTTATGTTCCAGCATGGTGGTAATGACGTGATCACCAGATCGCAGAATACTTTTGAACGCGATATTTAGAGCATCGGTGCAATTCATGGAAAAAATGAGCCGGTGAATATCCGTTCCACCAACGAATTCCGTTAATTGTTTCCGGACGCGATCAATCATTTTCTCCGCCGCCACAGCCATGCGATGCCCGGCCCGCCCCGGGTTGGCGGCATCATGGGCTAGAAATTCCGTCATGGCCCTGGCGACTTCCGGCGGCTTAGGCCAACTGGTTGCCGCATTATCAAGATAGGTAACATCGTTTTGTGAATTCATGGGTTGGTGGCCTCGCATCCAATTTCTATAATTATTCCCATCGCGCAGCTAACTTAACCGCGTGTGCTTGCACCGCGCGGAAACGCCCCGAGAACCAAGTCAACCGAAGAACGCGCGGTGCAAGCACACGCAGCGAAAAAAGCCTGGTTTCGCCTGATCACATCCCCACGTGGGGCATCGCCATGGCCTTGCGCCACGTTGCCAACTGGCCGCTGTGGTAAGCGCGATGCGTCGGTGCTACCGCCAGTGCAATAGCAATCGTGGGAAAAAATTGCCCCGACTGCGGGTCCGGATTCGGTGCTTCCAGATCCGCATCGGTCTTTTCTTTTACAAAGGCTGCAATCGCGTCAGCAGTTTCAGTCAGACCATCCATGTAGAACCCTTCATTTTTATATATTTTCCGATCGTTGCTGGGCACAGAGCCAATGCCGTAAACGTCCCACCAGTTGGCATCTAAGGTGTTTTTCAGTGGGCGTCCCAGAATATCGCGCGCGATTTTCTGCTCCACCACCAACAGGTGTCCCAAAATCCACGCCGGATGATTCATCCCCGCAATCGGTTGTGCAGCAAGTTGCTCTTCGGAAATGCCGTCGAGCAAGGCGGGCAGCATCGCTTCCTGATGGAGTGAAATGAGAAATGAAAATGTGTCCTTGATCATAAAATTATCCCTTGGCAAAATCTGAACTCAAGCGCACCAACCCGCCGTTACAAGATTAAATTCTTCACGAAAATTGTGCGCGGTTCGATGCTAACATTTACGCGCGGGCCGCCGCATTACACCGCTGCCAGCCCCTGCACGCGCCGCCATGCGGAAAGCTGCCCAGCGTGGTAGCCCTCATGCCATGTGCCGTACATAAAAATGGTATGGCCGATGGTCGGAAATCGTTCGCGGCGGGCGGGGTCCGGGTGCTCCTGGGCGAGTTGTTCGGGCTTCACAGTTTTGAGCCGCTCAATAATCTGTGCCCGAATCGCCGCCAAATGATCCAGATAAAACTGTTTGGGCTTATAGAGCGTTTTATCCGCACTGGGGGTGCTGCCGCCGCCGTAAACATCTTTCCAGTTTGCATCCAGCGCCGGAGCCGTTCCGCCCAGCAATGCCAAAAAATTTCCTTCTACCAGCAGCAGGTGTCCCAGCACCCATGCCGGATGGTTGGTTTTGGGAGCCGGTTGCAGCGTCATTTGATCATCTTTCAGATCAGAGACCAGTTTCAGTGTGGCATTGCGCGTGTGGGTAATTGTCGCGATAAAAGCTTCGAGCATGGGAAAACTCCTGAAAGAGGTTAACAAAATACCAAATTTAACTGCCAACATACTTGGCATAAATCGCCTTGGCCACGGCGGCCTCGTGCGTGCCTTTAATAATAGCTCGACCATCGGCAAAAAGCGTCAGTTCATATTCTTTCCGCCGCTCACCCTGCCCTTCACCAATGGCGCATTTAAGCATAAATTTGTTAAAACTCGGTGTGCCCACCGCCCGCAAATTTGCCGCAATGTGGTCAAAATCCACCTTGCCGCCCGCCGGCTGGGAAATCTGAACGGCGTTTCGTCCGCACAAGGCCGTGGTGCTGGAACCGAATTTCCCGGACAAATACTCATAGTTATGATGTTTACACGCCGGGCAATCCGCAATTTCCCGTGCCCGTGAAACATTCAACTGCTGGAATCGATTATCCCACAAATCAAAACTAAAGAGCCGCGTGCTCACCGCATCAATATTGCCGGTCAACAGCTTCATGGCTTCCATAGCCTGCCAGCTGGCCACCACATTAACCGTCGGCCCCAGCACGCCTGCCGTATCACACGTCGGATTCATTCCCGCCGGCGGAGAAGTTTCAAAAATGCACCGCAGGCATGGGGTAATACCGGGACGGATCACCATGCCTAAGCCCATGGCGCTGATACACGCCCCGTAAATCCAGGGGATATTGAGCTTGATGGAAACATCGTTGATCAAAAACCGTGTTTCAAAGTTATCCGTGCCATCCAGCAGCAGATGTTTATCTTTGGCGTATTGTTCAATATTATTATGATTCACATCCGCCACCACCGCCTCCACGTGCACATCAGAATTTATGCCCGCGATTTTGCGCTGTGCCGCGATTGATTTCGGCAACTGATCTTTGATATCCTGCTGATCAAAGAGCACCTGCCGCTGCAAATTGTTCAGTTCAATAAAGTCACGGTCAATAATGGTCATGTGCCCGACGCCGGCGCGTGAAAGTGTATTGGCCAACACCGTGCCCAAAGCTCCGCAACCGACCATCAACACCCGCGCCGCTTTCAGCTTCTTCTGCCCCTCTACGCCAATCGGTGCCCAAAGCATCTGCCGGTTATACCGCGCCAAAGACGGGTCCGCTTTCTCCAATTGTTCCGCTAATTCAGAAATTGCCATATTTATCCTTCAACTACGCTGCCTTCAATGGGTTCCACCGTGACGCCCTGCTCCCGCAAAAACGTCAGTGCGGCGGCTACATCCCGGCTTTCACCCTCAAACAATACCGCCATGATCCCGATTTCCGCAGTCACACTGGCCTGCCGAATGTCAAAACTGACGTTGGGAAATTGCCGGGCCATACGCCACAGCGCTGGTGTTTCCACCATTGCTTTTCCGTTGAACGTCAGCCAAACGCGTTTGCTGGTTTTAGCCATGTTTATCCTCCGGCAATGGCGGGTACTACGCTAATATCATCGCCATCCTTAATGGGGGTTTGCAGGTTATTCAAAAAGCGGATGTCTTCATCATTGACATAGATATTTACAAAGCGATTCAATTCGCCCGGCTGTTTATAGAGTCGCTTTTCCATGCCGCTGAATTGCGCGCATAGATTTTTCAACGCCTCATCCACCGTGCCCGCCTGCACTTCCACCATATCCGCACCATTGGTGACTGATCGCAGGGGAGTGGGAATTCTGATTTTTACTGCCATAATTTTCTCCATATTTAAGTGCGGGGTTATCCGCGCTTAGCAATTTTTTCAATCCTTATTACCACCGGCATAAAGCCGGGGGCTCACTATTGCGTTTGCATTATACGCCAGCCGGAACCTTTGCCGGCGTCTTGGCCTGCTGTGCCTGATACGTGGCCATCAGGGCGTCAAACGCATCAAGTTTTGGCGGAATGGACGTCGGCGGCTCCAACTGATCCACGACCACTTCCACCGTTTTTAATCCATTGCCCGTGATGCATACACAAATACTCTCATCCCGCGGAATCCGCCCACTGTTAATTAACTTTATGGTGGCAGCCAATGTGGTGCCGCCCGCCGGTTCAGTCCAGGTGCCTTCTGTGCGTGCCAGAAGTTTAATGGCATCAACAATTTCCGCATCGGTCGCATCTTCGCCCCAACCGCCGGATTGCTTAACCGCCTGCACCACATAAAAGCCATCCGCCGGATTACCGATGGCAATGCTTTTGGCGATGGTTTTGGGTTTCTGCGGTTTAATCAGATCATGTCCGGCGCGAATCGCCTCTACCACGGGATTGCATCCGGCGGCCTGAGCAGAATAAATTTTTGGAGCATTATCCGCCACCAGCCCCAGATCAATAAATTCCTGATACGCTTTGTAAATCTTGGGCAAAATGGTGCCGCCCGCAGTCGGGCATACGGTGTGCTTCGGCAACCGCCAGCCCAATTGCTCGGCCACCTCAAAGCCAAAGGTCTTGGCCCCTTCGGTATAAAATGGTCGCAGATTCACATTCACAATCGCCCATTTATATTTGTCGGCAATTTCCGAACACAGACGATTAACATCATCATAATTGCCCTCAATGCGCACCATGGTGGGGCCAAAAATCAGGGATCCCAGCACCTTGCCTTGCTCAAGATCATGCGGGATCATGACAAATGCCTTCAGCCCCGCAACCGCCGCGTGCGCTGCCACGCTGTTGGCTAAATTGCCGGTGCTGGCGCAGCCCACGGTGTCATAGCCCAATTCAATAGCTTTGGTAATGGCAACCGAAACCACGCGCTCTTTATAGCTCCACGTGGGATAATTAGCCGAGTCATCTTTAATGTATAACTCTTTAACGCCCAGAACCTTTTCCAGGTTGTGCGCGCGGCGCAAAGGCGTCCACCCGGAAGACAACCCGGCCTTAGGTTCGCCATTAATGGGAAGTAAATCGCGATAACGCCATAAATTCCGTGGTTTGCTTTCTATGGATTCACGCGTGACTTTGCCGCGCATGGCCGCGTAATCATATTGAACCTCCAGCGGCCCAAAGCATACTTCGCACACATGCACGCCTTTTTGCGGGTATTTCTCCCCGCATTCTCGGCACTTGAGTCCCAGCACATACGACATTTACAACCTCCGCCCGGCTACACCAGCATGGTGATTGATCCGGAAAATAACGCGGCCTCTTATCAGGATGCACCGTTTTAGGATGCTGATTCCCGATAAGAGGCCGCGCGATAAAACCAAAAGAGACGCTGATCCGCTTATCTATCCCCAGGTTCGCCGGAAATTCCGGCAAGCGGGAGGGAATTAGCACCCGCTTCTTACACCATAAAAGGCGTAAAGATGGGTTGCTGTGCCGTCAACGGGCCCGTCCCTCAGGCACTCTTGATAAGAGCCTTATTCAATTGTCAAGGGAAATAGTAGAATCCTTAGCCCATATTGTCAAGACTTCTTCAAACACAGTGACGGGTTGCGAAAATTTGAACTACCACGCTGTTGTATTACACTATCCTGCAATCACGGCCTGCGTGGCGTTTGGAGCAACTATGCACGACCCGGACATTTTACTGCCCGCTGAACCCCAAGCCTCTAAGTCAGCATGTATTATGGTCGTGCTGATTTTATTTGTTGTTGCGATTTCCGCCATTGCGGTAGTGAACTGGAAAGTGGGGCGCGGTGTGCCCATTTCGCGCGGCTCAATCGCCGGGGGACATCATCGTCCATGAATTAACTCTTCCGCCGCCTTCAGCGCACTGGGCCGATCAGTAAACTTGTCCTCCAATTGACGATCATAGAGTTCTTCGAGCCATCGCTTAAATCGCGGTCCGGGTTTTACACCCATGGCAATTAAATCGCTGCCATCGACGAATCGCTCCGGTGCCAGGGGCTTTTTTTTCAGTTCCGTAATATATTCAGTTAATCCCCGGAGTTCATCATCACGCTGTTCCGTGGCGTAAAGTGCCAGCAGATCCGCTGACCAGATATGGGCCAACAGTCGTTTAAAGGCGGCTAATCGTAGCGTGCGCCATTGGGCAATTATCGGCAAATTGGTTAAAAGCCATTGCGTCCACTGCGTTTCTTCCGAGCTTAGAACCAGATTTGTCTGCAATGCTGTGGTTTGTCGGACCAGTGCTGCGGCATCATGCCTGTGGTCTTCAATAAGGTCTAAAACCGTAGCTGCCAAGGCCAGAGGGAAAGACGTTTTTTTAGGCAGCGCCGCCAGCCGGGACAAGTTCGTACCCGCCTTGTCCATCGCCGCATATTCCGGCCAGAAGCTTTGCAGCAGCCCGCTGCGGGCCAGCATCTGAACTGCACTGTGTCGCTGCGGGGCAATCAGCATTTTACGCAGTTCCAGGCCGATGCGTTCGCGGCTGATTTCTGCAAGACGGCTGGCATGGGTTACGATGGCTGTCCATGTCGCTGGTTCAATGGAAAAGTTCAAACGCGCCGCAAAGCGCATCGCCCGCATCATCCGCAGGTGATCTTCACGGAACCTGTGGGCCGGCTCGCCAATGGCCCGGAGAATTCTGGCGTTAATATCCTCCTGCCCGCCAACGTAATCAATGAGCTTCTCGGCCATGGGATCAAAAAATAATCCATTGCAGGTAAAATCACGCCTTTGGGCATCATGCTCGGCGGTGGTAAAATGAACCGTATCAGGTCGGCGGCCATCTGAATAAACGCCGTCGGTGCGGAATGTGGCTACCTCCATAGGGCGGTTACAATGGCGCACCATTACCACGCCAAACGCCGCGCCGACATGCATGCTGCGGGGAAAAAGTCTCATGACCTGTTCCGGGTGGGCGGACGTAGCAATATCATAATCTTCCGGCGTGTTGCCCATGATCTGATCGCGCACGCATCCGCCGGCAAAATAAGCCTCAAAACCCGATGCCTGCAATGTCTGCACAACCTCGGCGGCAATCCGCCGCGGGTCTGATATGTTTAACTCATCCATAGCACAAAGTATACCGGCAGGCCGGCCGCGTGGGCAGTCGCTACGGCGACTTCTGCGCCTCAAATGGCATCGCTGGAAGTCCCGCTTTATTGGCCAGATTGGGTACTGCAACACAACTCCAGCCAAAACGGACAAAGCGGGGATGCTCTACGCCCGTAGCCGATACCACGACTGTATCGCCGACAATACGCGCCTTCGCCGAGACAAAGTGGTCATTCTCCCTGGCCAGCTGGAACCAGTTCAGAGCGTTGCCATATCGCAAAACCAGGCCGCCATCTACGTGTGAGTAGTGAATGACAACATGATTTGTGCCATACATTGCGTTGTGGAATGTCGGACCGGCGAAGGGTAGTTTTTTCCAGCCGTAAGTCTTGGAGAGTGCTAAAAGCGCCAGGCGATGGCCAACCGCGTGCTTATCCTTAGGATGAATGTTGTTGCCGTTAGTATCAAGAATCTGCTTGGCCCCCGGTCCAATATCCATGGTGCCCACGATTCCCGAATTTTTTAATTCCGCGGCGGCTTTTTCTTCGGCTTGCCAGATGAGCGGTTCAAACGGCGCATCGTTGCCGTTGGGACCGCACCATTTCTGCCCATAGTTAAATGGTGCAATTTGCACAAGGTAGAAAGGAAAATCGCCTTGGTGCCATAAGTGCCGCCATCCCATGATCAAGGCTTTTAGCTGGGCATAATAATGCGTGTCATGGGACAAAACGTTATTTTCCCCTTGATACCAGATGACGCCGCGAATGGCATAGGGAATCAAGGGATGAATCATGCCATTAAAAAGCGTGGTGGGATTTTGATGTGGATCGGGGCGCCATGTGCTCTGAAAATCATAAGGATATCCGCCGGGAGCGTTAACCAAGTGGGCGCGATTTTCCGGCGCGGCCGAGCCATGCAGCGCCGCTTCACACGCCATGGCATGTTTCAGCCAAATTTGTTCTTTTTTCAAGTGAGAGTACTTAAAAAAGCCTACGGGGGCAGTCCATGCTTCAATGCTCGTGCCACCCCAATCGGCTTCAATTAAGCCGATCGGCACATGGAGTCGCTTTCGCAGCGCGTTGCCAAAAAAATAGGCCACTGCGCTAAAACCCGCTGCTGTTTTCGGCGTGCAAGGTTGCCATTTCGCCGGGGCCGTCACGTGCGGTCTCCCGGCAAACATCGACTCGACCATCGGCACATGATACAGCCGTATCATTTGATGATGTGCCGCCGCCAGAGCGTGACTAAGGTTAGTGCGGTGAAACCAACCCGCCATCGGGTATTGCATATTGGACTGTCCGGAACAAAGCCACACGTCACCGACGAGAACATCATGCACTACAATCGTATGCTTTCCGTCGCTTACATCCAGGCTTTGTGGTAACGCGCTGGGAGTCAGCAAATTAAGGTGCGTTTCCCACCGCCCGTCTGACCGCACACGCGTTGTGAAGGTATGGTTTGCGAACCGAATAATGATCCTGTCGCCGGGGGCGCCCCATCCCCATACCGGGTCGCGCATCCCCCGCTGGAGCACCATGTGATTGGTGAACATGCTGGATAACACCAGTGGCGCATGAGTTGCGCGGGTCAAGCTAAGCGGTTTGCTGCAGGCTTTGCCCGCGAAAGTAGTGAGCGTAACGCCGGTAAAAATGACAATGGTTAAGCACCATGTTGCTGACAAAATGCAACGTAGGATAGTTTTCATGTGGCTGTCCCTTTTTACGTTCGATGACTCGGGTATCCGAAAGTCGGCTTTTCACCTATCGCAATGGTGCCGTGGCCTGGTGCGATCCGATGCAGTTGTGCGCCTCAAGGGAGCCTTCCGAAGGCACCCCTTATATAGGAATTCACGATCCGGCATCGCGTTCCTCCGCGAGCGCAAGGCCCTTGGCTCCGCTGTGGATCGTCCATGATTTCCCCTTTGCCCGTACATGGGTGAGCGTCCCGGTAAAGCCTCGATCGGAACCGGGAGAATAAAGAGCGATCGTACCAGAAATATCACATTGAAAGCCAAAAAAATTTCGGATAATAATTTCTGCGAACGCCCCGGAACATGAACAATTATACATTTGGGCTGTTGCGACAGCGCCTCGGCTTGCACGGTCTGCCGGGAACGATGGCGCAGTTCCGCGGTTTGCCGCATCATCCAGACGTTGGCAGCATTGAGTGACGCAACGACATGGGTATATGTCGGAACACATTCCAGCAAATTAGATCGGCCACCGTAATCGGCCAGTGGGCTATAGGGTTTTACCAGTCTCTTCCACCAGAGCGACATTTGCTCTAACTGTTCGATGACCGGCCGGCCCCGGATAATTTCATTTAAAAATTCTGTATCGCCGGTGGTTTTTATGTAGGTGATAAACTGATTAAACACGACAAAATCATTAAAGCTGTACCATGGCCCCACGCCGTGTCCGGTGACCATGTCCTGCGCATAACAACTGTGAATATTAAGTTCAAGCCAGCGTCGCAGCATATTTTTCATATTAACCGGGTCCAGGAGTGCATGAAGCGTCGCCCAGGTAAAGGTGTCCCAGAAATACATTAAGGATGCGGCGCATTGCGGGCTGCCGGTGATATAAGCACGATGCGCTGTGGAAAAGCAGCCTCGTACCATGGCCAGCAGGGATACAACCGACACCGGAATCGACGAATCGCACGTGTAGATTCGGGAAGCGGGTTCGCACGTAAGTTTCCACGTCCACCGCGTAGTATCGCTGCTCAGTGATGCTGTCGCCATAAAAGCAGACATGATCCCCATTTTTAAGAAAAAACTTCTGCGCCGCGCCGGCATGGGCGGAAAGGCCGCATGTCATAACCATCGCCCCGATGCACGCCTTAGCTGTTTTCATCAAAGAATTCCTGATAGGACGGAGAAATAATTCTAAGACTCTCTTTGTTCAGCCGCCGGAAAATTCGACTTTGGTCAGACGCTTGGGAACCCGATCCATAAGATTTTGTGTGCCATGGCGACTCTCGGCCGGAACCGGTCGCACGAAAGCTTTGATCGTGGCGTAGGTTTGATCTCCCCCGGGTGTAAGCGGACGAATGGTATACGCACCCACCGCAGCCGGTACAATAAATGTCTCGGCATAGTGGATAACCACCGGGTCAAAAGCTCCGGTGGGGCTTTCCACCGTTATGGCATCTCCCTGAACCAGATTCAATACATTTACTCCGCCGCCGGTGTGATGGAGGACCTCACGGGTGAACCAGTGGCGGCGGGTTTCAATGAACTCCATTTCGTGCAGGCCGGTTCGTTCTTCGCGCCAGCCCGGCCCGGACCCCAGTGCGGTCACATGGTTAATCAAATGTTGCTGCGTCCATTCACGCGTGCGATCCCATTGCAGATTGGCCAGGCCATGGTCCAAATGGACCGGTCGCGGCGCGCCGTCCAAACCCTTACGATTCCAATCCCAGAGCTTAAATGTAAATATGTAGGGTGTGGCGCTGATTTCCAGAACCAGTCCGCCTGCCCCGGAACAATGGCACGTTCCGGCAGGAATCAGAAAGTGGTCGTGGCGTTGCGCGGGCCAGCGATTGGCATACAGATCCGTTGGAAAGGCCGTGGTACCTTGTTGCGCTTTATAAAGATCCGCCGCCATATCCGCGGCATTCACACCGTTGCGCAGCCCGAGATACACATAGGCATCCGAAGCGGCATCCAGCATGTAATAGCTTTCATCCTGCGTGTAGTGCATTCCAAAGTGCTTCTGGATATAGCCGGTCAAGGGATGCACCTGAAAGCTCAAATTTCCTCCGCCCATGGTATCTAACAGGTCAAAACGGATGGGAAATTCCGGACCAAAGCGGGCGTAGACGCTGTCGCCCAGCAACTCCCGAGGTTGGCGATATACCACATTGATCGCGGGAAATTCTGTAAGGATAGTGCCGAATTGCAGGCTGAGAGAATTTTCTTCCGGCACACAGTCAAAGCCCCACCCGTAGTTGGGTTGACCGCGATCTAAGTTAAATTTGTCTTTCAGCCATTGGCCGCCCCAGGGGGCAGGATCAAAAAACGGTACCACCCGAAAAGGCCGTTGCGCTACTTGGCCCAGCGCCCCGCGAAGCGCATCGCCGCTTACAAGCTTCGGTGAATGGGGAGTATTGCTGTCCAGAAAAAAATCGACGGAATCAAACACGCGGAATTTGTGTTGATCGCACACACGCCAGTCCACAAAATATCCCTGCTTATACTGTGCCGCCCACGCTTGCCCAATGTTGTTACAGCCCAAATTGCTGATGGCCCGCTGGCGGAATCGCCGCTGAATTTCCCAGCGTGCCAGGTCCGCGTAAATGAGAATATCCGGTGACGCAGCAACCAGTGCCGCGCCAGGCCCGTAAATGAGTACCGTCCGATCTTGCCCGGACCTGACCTGATTTTGGGCCGCCCGAAGTTTTTCAGTATCGAAATAATCCTGCATTTCCAGATAAGTCATGCGGCCGAAAACCGGATCCGTACCAAGAAACGGCGCTATCATGGATGCTATTTCAGACGCAGACTTCATGAGCGAATGGGTATGAATCACCGAATCTGACTTGATGGCCTCACGCAACTGCGCCAGGACTTCGTCGTCCAGAACACCGGTATAGCAATCTACGGCAATTAAGCCAGAAGATCGGGGTTTTTCGCGCAGAACCTCACGCAAGTGGCTACCTATAGATTGCCATCCGTCCCAGGCGCAGTTGTCGCCACAGGTCACGTTGACAACGGGATGTTTATTGTAATTACCGATAGGGTCCATCAGCGGCTCCGTTTAGCATCCTTTGTGGCCAGATAAGCAATGCCCTTGATCCCTGCTTCATTGCCCAGAGCCGCAGGGCGGATAGGTACATTCCATTTTGCCCAGCAATGGGCACGAATAAACTTATGCATGTAAGGCACGATGACATCGGCGCATTGCGCGATCTTGCCGCCGAGGACCAACAGATCCGGGTCGTAATTATGTATCAACGTGGTGGCTGTGATAGCCCATATTTTAAGCGCGTGTGCTCTAAGCTGCCGGGCCAGTAAGTCCCCTTTCCCTGCCAGTCGAAAAACAGCCTCATAGGTAATGGCAGCTTCTGCGGCCAAGGCGCTTTGGGAAAATAAAGGGGAATTGGCCGCTTGTGCCGGCAAAGCCCATGACGAAGCGTGCATTTCAACGCATCCAATATTCCCACATCCGCACGGCCCACCGCCGGCATCCAGAGTGTTGTGGCCGCCTGCGTTTCCTGCCAATCCGTGGGTACCGGTAAGCGCTTTACCCTGCATGACGACCGCGGTTCCCACTCCGGTGCCCATGGTGATCATGCCCACATTTTTGGCCCCGCGTGCCACACCGTATTTTAGTTCACCCGCCAGTGCCGCATGAGCGTCGTTGCACCAGTACGCCGGTTTGCTGAATTTTTTATCAATCCATGCGGCAAGCTTGAATTTTGGAGCGTCGGCAAACTTGCCGCCGGGCACCGCCCAGATTTTTCCGGATTCCGGAGCCACAATCGCGGGAATCGCAAGGCCGATCGCGGTGATATCACATTGCGCGATACCCGTTTGCTCACAGAGTTCCAGCCAGACGGGGGCGATACGATCCATGGCGCGGCGCAGGCCGTCGGCCGGGATTGCCGCGATTTCGCGCATTCGCAGAATTCTGCCGCGATCCACAATCGCCAGTTTGATATTCGTACCTCCAATATCCGCCGCCCATACTGCCATAAGCAGAAACTCCTTGCCTTGAATCTTTCGTCTACGATACGGGAAAATAGTATTGCAATCTATAGCTTTTTCGCCATAATAATGTATCATTATCGCTATGAATGCCGGTTCGACATCATTTTCTGCAGCTCTACGCAAGCCCTCGGCCGGTGCCAAGCGGCCTAAGCATGTATTATTGGCCCTTTGGTGGTGGGACGAGCGGATGTTGCGGGGCATAGCCCAGCACGGCGCTGCGCACGGTTGGATCTTGGACACCCGGGTGCGTTTTGCCAATCGTTTGCCCATCCGGCGTAAGTACGACGGCGTAATCGTATTTAGCGGGCGTGACGCCACCTTGCAGCGCATGGCCCGGGCGATCCATTGTCCGATTGTAAATTTGGACCAGCACCGGCCTGTGCCCGGTGCCTGCACGGTCTGCTGCGATGATGCAGCAGTGGGGCAGGCGGCCGGTGAGCATTTGCTGGCCTGTGGGCTTGAACGCATTGCATTTGTTCAAATGCGCTCCCGCCGCAGTAAATCCGAGCGCGCAAGGTTTGCGGGCCTGCGCCGGGCGGCGCTGGCCGCAGGAATTCATGCCAAAGCCGTCGCCATCAAGGACTTGAAACGCAAACTCGTCAAGACGGCAATCCCCATGGGCCTGATGGCAGGTAATGATGAGGCGGCCGTGGAAGCAATCGGAGTGTGTCTGGAAGCAGGTTTAACCGTACCGGATGATGTTGCGGTTGTCGGCGTAGACAATTTTCCGACCGTCTGTCTGCATGCGCCGGTGCAATTATCCAGTATTGACCTGAACCTGGAGCACTGGGGACAGCGGGCGGCCGAAACATTGGATTCTATGATGTCCGGCTTAAAATCCTCAATCGACAAACAAGTGATTCCCAACGCCGGCGTCATTGCCCGTGCTTCCACCGATGTCGCCCACCGCCTGGACCCGCGGTTGGCCAAGGCTGTGCGTTATATCCGTGATAACTTTCACCGGCCTATGAAAATTTCCGAGTTGGTGCGGCATGTCGGTCTTTCGCGGCAGTCGCTGCAAAATTATTTTCAGATGCAACTTCATCGCTCCATGCACCAGCAGTTGTCCATGGTGCGAATCGCTCATGCCACACAGCTTATGCGCCGCGGGGATGAAGGCCTTGCGCGTATTGCCCAAGCCAGCGGATTCCGTGATTACCAGCACTTTCATCGCGTTTTTCGCAAACTCAATGGTCTGACTCCTTCCGCCTGGCGGCAGCGCCGCGCTGCCGCGACGGACCTTGAAGAAATCAAATAGAATCAACCTCTTCTGCGCCGTGTAAACGCGACGATTAAACCTCGCGGCACCCCATGTCCACGCTCGTATAAGAAAATTCTGATTACTCCAAATGGTGCGTACCCAAACTTCTTTTGGTCCATGCAAATGGAAGTCCGGGAACGGTTCCACACATTTTTTGGCAACGGCCTGATAACGAGGTGCCCCGATAGCAATTGTGATGCAAACCTGCGAAGCGCTTTACTCGGCGCGCTGCCGGATGTAAATTCTTAGGCATGAATACAGCCATTGAATCAACCTCTGCATCACAAGAACCGCTGGAGCAACCGGCTCAAAGTGTGCCTTCCCAAACAACCGAGATAGCTTCCGGTGAAGATATTCCGCTTGCTCCGGGGCAGCCGGCAGCGGCCGAAGGTGAAATCGCCCCCGCCGAGCTTGAGACAAATGATCGCGTATCACCGGAAGAGCCGCTCTCTGCGGAACCCATGCCGTTGCGACAAGTGCTTGAGGCCCTGCTGTTTGCCAGTGATGTACCTTTGTCCGCCGCCAAAATTGCGCAGACGCTGGGTTTGGATTCAGCGCGGACAATAAAAGCGGCGGTTGAAGAATTAAATGAGCTATACAATCAGCGCGAAGCCGCTTTCAGAATTGAAGAGCGGGCCGGCGGCTATCAAATACTGACTTTGCCGCAGTATGCTCAATACATTCAACGCTTAATGCGCAAGCGTGATGAAGGCCGACTGACTCCCGCCGCTCTGGAAACCTTAGCCATTATTGCCTACAAGCAGCCAATCTTACGCGTGGATGTCGAAGCCATCCGCGGCGTGGCCTGCGGCGAAGTGATCCGCACGCTGATGGAATATAATCTGGTCAAAATTGTGGGCCGGGCCGAAGATGTCGGGCGGCCCATGCTGTATGGCACATCCAAACATTTTCTGGAAGTTTTCGGATTAGCAAGCCTGAAAGATTTGCCCAAATCGGATCAACTCAAAGAACCTGCCTGAAAACCCCGTTATGGAATGGCTCCCGAACCCTCGCGCTCCAGTATGCGCTTAGATAAATATAAAAATTTTCCGCCGGTTTCGGCAGCGATCTTCCGCAGGTTTTCCTGATGCCTTTTATTATCACCCATAAATGTAAACGTGTATACACGAATGGGATAGTGGCTGTTTAACTCGCCAATATCCGTAATTAATCGCGGATCGACATAACCGTCAGTAAGAAAAAAGATGACCTGAGGGTGCATCGCCCAGGCGGCTTTAAAGGGGCGGAGAAAAGGCTGCAATTCTCCCATGTCTTTATTTTCTGCAATGATGTTGTGAACCTGCGGCAGCACCATGGCTCGGTTGGCCGGCGAAGCCCGCAGGAGTTTGTCGGGGCCTAAAATTTTGTACTGGGCGGAAATTTTAATAACCGCAAATCTCTGGAAGGGCAGTAAATGCCGAATGGATCGCTGCACTTCCCGCCTGAGCAAGTAAAGATGCCCGACCATTCGCCCGCCATGATCCACCAGAAAAACTACGCGCTTAGCCCGGGTTTGTACGCCGAAGAAAGATACCGCCGGCATGCCGCCAATGGTTTTTCCCGGCACGCCCATGACACCCATGGATCCGTTATTGGAAGCCAACTCGCCGCCTTTTCCAAGACTGATGGCAAAGAGATGCTCATTGGCGGCAGTGCCATTGAGCATCGCGTTTAGCGCGGTCGGAGATACGGAATTGCTGGCGTGGCGCGTGGAAAGAAAACGCTTAAGGGCCGATACCCGCGTGGGGGCCGCTGTTACCCTATCCGGGTGCGAAAGTTGGTTGCCGGACAAAAAAGATTGCGGAACAATCAACGGCAGGGGCCGGGACGGTGGAGCTTTGATCAGCATCCGAATCGCCAGCACAAAAGCAAACAATAGCAGCACATGCACAAGCATCGAGAGTACCACGCTAAGCCAGGTTCCACTGCCAATACTTCGAGTTGCCGCGCCAGGCGTTTTCGAAATCCGCGGTGCCGATCTTTTGGGAAGTTTGAAGCGCGTGCGTGAACGAAACGAAAACGCCGGGCGGCGGGAAAAGGTGCGTCCGAATTTTGGTGCACGCGCCATACGTTATTTTCCCTTTGTTATTGCGGCGCCTGTAAACTACTTCTAACTTTCTACCCCAAAGCGGAAATCTTCTGATTTCTCCTGATCGCCGGGAATAATTATCGACAAGCTGGCCACTGCGCAGGTCAACTTCCAGTATAGCCGTCCCGCCAAAAAACCTGAAAAACCTGCTATTTTCACCGGTTTCTTACCCAGTCTGCTATAGATCCATGCCCGAATATCACCGGCCGATACGGTGGGGGGGCCTGATGTTTATCGACCATAAGCGGTGGGTCGCTTGACTTACGCCCTATAAATTCATACAACGGATACCGCAGTTAGTAAAGCGTCCGCCGAAAAATATTAATTTTCGGCTTTTTGGAGGCTTTAAACTGCCCGCATGCCGTCGCGGTGGAATTGAGACCTGCGAGGGGGCTTATGAGGGGCTTACATGAGGGCATAGGTGCTGAAATGCTAGCGCCCATGACGGTCATGGACGACGAATTAGTTCTTGGCTTGTTTTATTCAGGCCGCCATTACAGGAGTTTATATTATGCCTATTCGCAAAACAAAAACGTCGGAAGTTGCACCGGTTAAAGCACCCGCTGCTACCCCCGTTGCCGCCGCCACTCCGGTCGCCCGATCAGAATCCAAGGGCAGCGGTACGTTGTCTGCCAAGGGGGGCGCTTCCGCTGTGAAAGTCCCCGTAACATATGAACAAATTGCCGAACGTGCTTATCAGATTTACCTGAAGCGCGGATTTGGCCCCGGCGATGCCACCTCGGACTGGGTAGAAGCCGAGCGCCAACTGAAAGCCGCCCGATAACTCACAAGGTCCCGGCTTCGGTATTTTTTGACAACTTTGTGTCGCATGGTGCGTGTAACTCCAACAGGAAGGCCTGAAGCTTTCCTTGAAGGAGTTACATCATGAAAAAATCGGCCGCAAAAGTTATCCTTGCAGGTTTACTGGGTGCTTCGGCTTTAGCGGGTTGCGCCACACGAGCGGTTATTGTCGCCCGACCCGGACCTCCAATCGCCGGGGTGGTCATTGCCCCCGCCGGGCCGCGCGCCGTATGGGTTCCAGGCCATTGGGTCTGGCGTCCGTATTGGGGGCGGTATGTCTGGGTGCGCGGTCATTGGCGGTAAAATGCCTTCGCGGCGCGTGCCAAGTCGCTTCCGGCGCGATAAAATGATTCCCTTGGAATTGTTGGATTTGCTACGAAAGCGAGTTTGTGAATGTCGTCGGCTATAAGTCATAACCCCTTCTCTGCACAAAGCGTTATTGATACACCCTTGGGAAAAAAGACGATTTATCGTCTGGATGCCTTGGATAAAATTGCGTCCGTAGGTCACCTTCCTTACAGCATTAAGGTGCTGCTGGAAGCCTGCCTGCGGAATTGTGACGGCCACCTGGTGACTGCAAAAGATGTCGAAGCGGTGCTGCGGTATGATGCAAAGAATACCGGATCTGCTGAAATTCCGTTCATGCCGGGACGCGTTGTGCTGCAGGATTTTACGGGCGTTCCGGCTGTGGTAGATCTGGCCGCCATGCGGGCCGCGATGAAACGTCTCGGCGGTGATCCTAAAAAAGTCAATCCGCTTGTGCCGTGCGACTTGGTTATTGACCACAGCGTGCAGGTCGATGCTTTTGGCAATGGCATGGCCTTGCAGATTAACAGTGAGCATGAATTTCAACGCAATCAGGAGCGGTACCAATTTCTCAAGTGGGGGCAACAGGCGTTTAATAATTTTCGCGTAGTGCCGCCGGCCACGGGCATTGTGCATCAGGTAAATCTGGAATATCTCGCCAAGGTTGTCTGGGAGAAAAATGGCGTACTCTATCCGGATTCTCTGGTGGGAACCGATTCTCATACAACCATGATTAACGGCTTGGGCGTAGTGGGATGGGGAGTTGGCGGCATTGAGGCCGAAGCCGTCATGCTGGGACAGCCCATTTACATGCTATTGCCAGAAGTTGTGGGCTTCAAACTCATCGGTAAACTGCGCGAAGGGTGTACCGCCACGGATATGGTTCTTACCGTCACTCAAATGTTGCGCGAACATGGCGTGGTGGAAAAATTTGTTGAATTTTACGGTCCGGGTTTAGCTGACATGCCCGTGGCCAACCGCGCAACGATTGCCAACATGGCTCCGGAATATGGAGCTACCATTGGCTATTTCCCGATTGATGAGCAGACCTTAACCTATATGCGCTTATCCAGCCGCGATGAGAATTTAATTAAAACTGTTGAGCAGTATGCCAAAATCCAAGGCCTGTGGCGGGACGACAGCCACCACATTATCTATTCCAGCACACTGGAACTGGACCTAAGCAGCGTAGAGCCATCCCTGGCAGGACCCCGACGTCCGCAGGATCGCATCGCCCTGACCGCCATGCAATCACAATGGCGGCAGGATTTGTCAGTAACTTACGGTAAAAATGGTGCTGCCCGCGGGTCTAATATGGAAAGCTGGCAGGATGAAGGCGGAAATTTGGCACTGGCCCAGGCACCCGCAAAAGCTGATCCTGGTTTGGATGGCGTGCCGGTTGAATATGACGGAAAACAGTTCAAACTCAAACATGGTGCTGTAGTTATCGCCGCCATTACCAGTTGCACCAATACCAGCAACCCCAGTGTGATGGTGGCCGCGGGGCTGGTAGCGCAAAAAGCCGCCGCACGGGGATTAACGCGCAAGCCCTGGGTAAAAACTTCTCTGGCCCCCGGCTCCAAGGTGGTCATGGAATATCTGAACGCTGCAGGCCTTGTGAAAGCATTGGATTCTTGCGGCTTTTATCTTGTGGGCTTCGGCTGCACGACGTGTATTGGCAATTCTGGTCCGCTGCCCGAACCGATCAGCAAGGCGATTAATGCGCATGATCTGGTGGCCGCGGCAGTGCTGTCGGGCAACCGGAATTTTGAAGGCCGCATCAGCCCCGATGTGAAGGCTAATTATCTGGCCTCTCCACCTCTGGTGGTAGCCTACGCTTTGGCCGGGACGGTGGATATTGATTTAAACAATGATCCCCTCGGCGTGGATAAATCCGGTAAGCCCGTGTATCTGCGTGAAATCTGGCCCAGCCAGAAAGAAATCGATGATACGGTTGCCAAATCGGTATTAAGTTCGCAATTTAAGCACGAATATGCCAATGTATTTGCTGGTTCCGAAGAGTGGAAAGCCATTGAAACCAGCACGGGTGATCAGTTCGAATGGAATCAAAAAAGTACCTATATTCAGGAACCCCCATTTTTTGTCGGCATCGAGCCGGCCGTTAAACCGATCAAGCCCATTCAAGCGGCGCGATGTTTGGCGGTTCTCGGCGATTCCATTACCACCGACCACATCAGCCCCGCAGGATCCATTAAGAAAGACAGCCCGGCCGGAAAATTCCTTTTGGAAAACGATGTTGAAGCCAAAATGTTCAACAGTTACGGGGCGCGCCGCGGAAATGACCGTGTGATGACCCGCGGCACGTTTGCCAATATCCGCGTGAAAAATAAACTCGCACCAGGAACCGAAGGCGGCGTCACCACCGATCTGCTGGATGGAAAAGTCAAACCAATCTTTGATGCCAGCACGCATTACAAGCAGGCCGGTGTGCCTCTGATTGTTCTCGCCGGTAAAGATTACGGCATGGGCTCCAGCCGGGACTGGGCGGCCAAGGGAACGTTCCTCCTAGGCGTGCGGGCAGTGATTGCGGAATCCTTTGAACGCATTCACCGCAGCAATTTAGTCGGTATGGGTGTGTTGCCCCTGACATTTAAAAAAGGCGAAACCGCCGCAAGCTGCGGCCTGACCGGCAAAGAGACTTTTGAAATCCATCTGACCGATGCCCTGACTCCGCGGCAAGATGTAAAAGTAATTGCCGTGAAAGAGGATGGCGGAAAAATTGAATTCACCGCCACCTGCCGCATCGATACCCCCGTAGAAGTCGAATACTACCGCAACGGCGGAATTCTGCACACCGTGCTACGGCGCATGGCGAAGTAGCAGCGGCTGGCATAAAAAAAAAGGCCTGCGAGTGCGGGGGGGCGAGCACGAATAACAGGTATGAGCGTGGAAAAGGGTTGCTAACTGTGTAAAATTTAAGGGTGGGGTGGCGACCGATAACTCGGTTGTACATATAGAATTTCGCCGAAGGGAAAAAACTCGTTTCTCCTCTACGCTAGCCCCGCTCGACCGGTTAAGATAAATTAGTAACGGGAAAGGCAAACACCATGACGCCGCAAATGAAATTGAATAGGCAAAACCTGCAGGACCTGCAGTGTATTCGGGACATCGGCCCGGAAAAGTTGAAACAGATCATCGCGGAAGCGGGCGGAAGGGCTGTTGCACCGATTCATCCCAAAGAGTTGCAGAAATTAATGGATCATGCCCTCGGCGGAGACCCCGTAACCGCCGATGTATTGCTAAAGCAGTTGCTGTCACTACACGGTATGCGCCGACAATTGGATTTGGATTCAGGCGATATTATCGCGGGCATCACCGCCGGTATACGTTGCGATTCCGGTTGGGATGAATCTCAGATTGGGCAGTGGGAGAGCGTCTCGGCAAAGTTTCAGGAACTATTTGATCTTCCGATTGTCCACCTTACCGCCAAAGCTTTGGACCTGTCCTATCAGCACTCACATTTGCTGCAGAGCTCGCATGTCATTACCGACATAAGGCCGCTATTCAACAAAGATGCCAGCGAAATTCAAGGTATGACGATCTCACATAAGCTTCTGCTTCGCTATGATGATGTGGAGGGTGAGCACGGACTAAGTGTGGCATTGGATGAACGAGACCTTAAAGCACTCATTAGACAGTGTGAACGGGCGCTTACAAAATCCAGGACAACTCAGACGCAACTGAAGAAGAAGGCGAATTTAGAGACTTTAATTCCAGGAGCAGATTGATATGAACAAGAATGCTCTGATGTACAACTCCGGCGAAGAACTAAGCGGAAAGCAACTTTACCAAAGAAGTTTCACCAACCGACTGCGTGGCGACGTCCAGCCAAATATTGGGCGTATTCAACAAGCCGGCGCAGAATCTTATCGCGAGTCTTATTTGGCTGGCGCGCAGGTTTGTATGGAATATCGTCGGGCCGGGATTGCGGGATTACCGAACGATATTAAGACAGATGTGCTTTATTTTCTGGTAGCGGAATATAAACTATCCCGCCACGGTTGGTTAATATTCCATATTTCCAGCGTAACCGATTCCTCCCCCAGCCCCGTCAAATTGCGGTCCATCTCAACGCCAGAAGCGGTGCGCCGTACTGAGACTTTTCTCGACCGGGCAAGGCGGTTGGACAATGCCGGAAATACCGATGCGGCGCTGGACCTGCTATATGAAAACGTTAATGGTAAGCTCTCTCTTGGGCGTTTCAAAGATGTTGACTCAGTGTTGGAAACCACGGAACCGATGTCACTGTCAGTCGACCTCATGCTGGGATTGTTGACATCGACTTTGCCTGCCAGGACGAAATTGCCGTCTCGCAGTACTTTTTTCCAGAAATCTGAAGCGGCCATAAGAGATCGTAATGAATGGGAAGATGGACTCTTGACGGGGTTGGAAAATTGAGCCAGACAGCACTGGGCCGCGTTTTTACCGCACATGAACGGCCGTTTGAGCAAATAGATTTTGCGGCACTGGCCATCACGCAGTTGGGGGCAGACACCGAACAGCGCCACATCGGAATATTGTACAAAGGCGAGTCAGATGGGGGCGTTTTGATGCTGCATCTTGCATGGCATTATAAACTAAAATCCGAACCTCCGGAAAGCACTTACGCATGGATTAGGCCGCCGATACCAAGGCCACGGTCTCGACAAGTCGCAGCATTCTGCCGCATGATTCTTAAAGAGAATCCGAATGGGATTCCGTACGCGTTCAGTCCCGCAAGTGATAGTCTTGATAAGCAATCGGGGAAATTTAGCAACGGGTCCGGTGGCTATGGCCTGACCTGCACCACGTTCGTGCTCGCTGTTTTCGACGCCACCGGCCTGCCGCTGGCCCAATACAACACGTGGCCGTCAAACCGCCAAGAAGATGAGCGATGGCGCGAGCATATCATCGGCCTCCTTGAGCGGAGCGGCGCGGAGCCAGAACATATCCAAAAAGTGCGAGCTGAACGGGATGCAATTCGTTATCGCCCGGAGGAAGTTGCCGGTGCCGCTGCTTGTACGATGATTCCCGCTCATTTTAATGATGCGTATGAACTCGCGGGACAAATCGTGGCAAAGCTTCAAAATACCGGTTGTGTCACTTGGTAAATACGCCCCGGCCGGTGTGCCGCCACTTGGCGGCATTTGGCCGGACAATTCGCCGTCGTAGGGCCCACACTCTGGATCGGGCAGCCGGGTGCGGGCGCAAACTTTTCATGCAATTCCCTTGCGCGGCCAACATCAAGAATCTCGTGATTATGAAGCTTAATTTCCGGTGCCTGGGCTTTGGCCGTTGGGTGGAAGGCTACGCAGCAATGGGCCTCGGCGAGCGGCTTCATGCAAAAACAGCAGCACAATGCCAGGCCCGAAGGTCCAGAGCAGCACCGTACCACCGAGGATCAATCCGGTATATGACCCGGTTTCGCAATAACATTCTCCCTTGCTTTTTGACCGCAGAATCATCACATGCACGGGGGCACTTACCAGCAGTTCCAGAATGCTTCCGGCAAACAGGACCCGCAAGGTGCGTTCCAACTGGGTCCCGCGACTGCCCGGGCGCCAGTAGAAAAAAAATATCACCGCCCAAAGTGCCCACAATGCGGCCAGAACCAGCAGTACCGGCCAACTGCGAAACGTCATACCGTTTTGCGTGCCGTGATTGTACACGCATATCAATTTATCCCAAACGCCGATCAGCTCCGCCAGAGTGGCCAGAAATCCGACGCTCAAAAGCGCCGCCATGAGCGATGCAACCATCACCGATAGCCGTAATGGCCGGCCGTTGTCATGTATGCGGATCCGCCAGCCATGACTCGGGCACAGAAAAAGCCACTGGCTTAAAAGAAAGAAACCGGCCACAATCGTGGCGGAAAAAAAGTACGTAGACTGATGCTCCGCGAAAAGCCCCATGACGCCTTCCAACCCCCAACGGCCGAGGGTCAAGCCGCCCGGTTTAGCCAAGTCAGTGAGCCGGTTCGACGGGAGCGGGGCAAACACCCAGAACAGCGCCGCCAGCCAGCAGCAGATCACCCCTGCCAACAGCCACCACCGGATGCGTCCCGCCGTGATCTGATAACGTGACATCGCTAACCCTTTTTGCAGGCAACGTTATTATGATGGTCGTATGATAATCCGCAGGGGGTTAAAGTCAAAAAATAAGTAACATCCCATGAGGTGCTTCCAATGGCTGTCAAAGGTATCAATCGTCGCTTTTGCATTCTAATGGTTTTCGCCGCACTAACATCGATTCTCCGGTCGTCATACGTATCGGGCAAGGTTATGTCGGTGGGAGAGGATCGCTGGGTGGCGCAATCCATCTCGCGAAAATGCGACAAACTACACATATAGTCGTGTAAATATGATGGGCCTGAATGGATTCGAACCATTGACCTCGTCATTATCAGTGACGCGCTCTAACCAGCTGAGCTACAAGCCCGAACATCCCGGGAAAGCCTCACCCGCAGACAGTAAATGACTGCTGAGCTTCGCCCGAAGTCCAGACCCGTAATCATCCATCGATTTGCCGCTAAAGTCAAGGGTATGCCGAGCGTATTTTACGGGGCATCGTCCTGGGTTGAATTTTCCTGGCCTGAACGTCTCACGATAGTCTTTTTGACACAAATTCCGACTATAAAACCGCTCTTAAATACCACTGAACCCCGCAGCCCATGCCGGCATATGCAATGTTCCGACACATGCCGGGCACCGATCGCGGGGAACGGCTGCAACATCGCTGCGGATTGAATCCGGCTTTACCCCATTGCTATTATACCGCCTGCCAGATTGCGGAATCTGCGGGTTTTCCTGAACTGTGCAGGATCTGTGCGAGAATTTCAATGCTGTCGGTAATGCTTGTGCCGGAACGGTTAAAATATCGGTTGCCGTCCGCCAGAAATACTTTACCATCGCGCACAGCTTTTAACGATTTCCACCCGGGGATAAGCTCCAGCACTGCCGCTTCTCGGCGTGCTCTTTGAATATCAAAACCGCATGGAGCAATGATGATGATATCCGGGTCAGCTTCCAACAGCCGCTGGGCGTCAATGGCCGCCGAATGCTGGCCGCTGTTACCCAGCAGGCACACGCCGCCGGCAAGTTCCACCATCTCCGGACCCCAGTTGCCCATGGCAAATAGCGGCTCAATCCATTCCAGCACGACCACGCTGGGCTTGTCGCGCCCGGCAACACTTCGTCCAATTTTCTCTCTGCGTTGCAGATCGCTTTCAACGTAGTGCCGCGCTTCAGTTATTTTGCCGATCGCTTCACCAATGCGCAGTATGTCGCGCTGAATCCCGGCCAGTGTCCCGGCCTTTAATGAGACAATCCTGCCGTGCAGCCGCTGGCAATGCTGCGCCAGGTCATGATCCGCGGCGGCGCAAAGTACGCAGTGGGACTGGGTGATAATCACATCCGGATTCAGGGATTCCAAAAGTTCAATATCAACATGATACAGTGGTTCACCAGATGCCAGATGGCGTCGTACTGCGGTGTCAATATCCCGGCTGGACATGGTGATATCAAACGTTGGACGGGTAATAACCGGCAAGGCGGTTACCGCTGGCGGATAGTCACATTCATGCGAACGTCCCACGAGATTCCCGCCGGCGTTCAGGGCACAGACGATTTCCGTCCCCGCGGATAAAAGTGATGCGATTTTCATGCACAGCCACCGCTGGATGATGTAACGGTAGCTACTGGTTGCAATTCATTGCACTGCCGCCGGCTCATGAGTTCCGCGATGCCCTCGGCCGGCTTTTTACCTTCAAATAATACGGCGTGAAGGCAGCGGGTAATCGGCATGTCAACATTGTATTTTCGGGCCAATTCAACGACGCTTTGGGTGGTCGCTACGCCTTCGGCAATGCCGGAAAATTTTTCCAGGGCTTCCCTCCGTGAAAACCCCTCCCCGATATACTGCCCGAAACTGCGGTTGCGGCTGGAGGGCGAAAAACAGGTCGTCGCCAGATCACCAAGCCCCGCCAAACCGCTGAAAGTCAGAGGTTTAGCACCCATAGCTGCGCCCAGGCGCGATATTTCCACCAACCCGCGCGTCAGTAAGGATGCTTTGGCGTTTATGCCCGCATGGATTCCATCCAAAATCCCTGCCGCCACGGCGATAATATTTTTCGTCGCCCCGGCCAGTTCCACGCCAATAACATCATCATTGGTGTAAACGCGAAGATTGGCCGCGCTTAAAATATCCTGCGTTCGCTGAGCTAATGCTGAATCAGTCGTGGCGGCGACGATAGATGCCGGCAGACCCGAGGCGATTTCTCCCGCGATCGCCGGGCCGGCAATCGCAACGGTCGGCCGCGGCCCCCATACCTGTTCAATAATCTCGGTGGGCCGCAGGAGCGTGTTATTTTCAATTCCCTTAGCCAGGCTTATTACCGGAATTCCCGCGGGAACATGCGCCGCCAGCCGCTTTAGTGTCGCACGGATAAATTGCGTTGGCACGGCACAAAGAATTAACTGACAGTTGATAAACGCCACGGAATCGTCCGCCGTTAATTGAAGCTGTTGCGGGATGGAAAAACCCGGCAGATAGAGCCTGTTTTCACGCTCCTGGCGAAGTGCCGCAACGTGTTCCGCCCGGCGGCCCCATAGCGTGGCTAAGTGGCCGTTGTTAGCCGCAATGGCACCGAACAGAGTACCCGTGGCACCATCCCCAATGATCGTTATGCGATGTCCGGCAGGTTCGATCATGCGGCTAGCTCCTATCCGCTGGGTGCAAAAAGGCGTCGGATAAATTGTTAAGTAGCATTTCTGAAATTAGCCTGTATCGCCGGCGCGACTCCTGGCGTAATTCAAATAACGATAAAGCGATAGATTTGGCTGCAGCAGTATCTTCCAGCAGCGGCAGGTTTACCAGCACATTGAAATTCGCGGATTCCACCGCCGCCATGGCCGTGCCTGCGGCGACGCCTAAATCAGAAATCAGCATCTTATTGACTTTATCTTGCAGAATGTCTGCCGCTTCGACAATTTGCGCGGCCGTCACACCCACCGCCTGCGGGATGCCGATGGCTGCCGTCACCACCGCAGAATACCTTGGATCAGCGCGGCGCTGCGCCAGCGGCATTTTCATAAACGGGTTCAATGCCTCATAGGCCGCCTTATCCTCTTGCATCAGTTCGCATAGTATTTCGCCAGCCCGCATCAGACGAGCGTCATAATCTGTAAGAATGTGTTCAAAGGCAGAAAATTTTGGCTTGCCGCGGGTATACGCAATTACCATCCGCAATTGCGCCGCCGCCAGAGCCGCCGTTAGTGCTGTCATAGAGCCACCGCCTGGCGCAGGTGTGCGGGCGGCCAGCGCCGCAAGAAATTCCTGTACCGGCAATTCCGGCAAAGCTGTATCGGATGTTAAGTGGGTCGGTTCAGTTTGGCTCATCCCAGTGATCCTTTAGTAGCAGCTTATTATGGAGCTGTATCGTAAGGGCCGGGGCCAAAAATATCCATACCGGAAAGCGTGCCTCTTGCCTGGGGTCAGCTCGTGCTCTGTCAAACCAAGATTTCAGGATGGATCCGTTCAAATCACACCCCTCCCTGCCCCACGATCTCATTACGTACCTTGATTTGTTGGCTAGACTCAGCACGGCAACGGCGTTTGAATGTAGCGGGATAGTGGTAGCTGCCGTGTTGCCTCACAACATTCCGGCAAACATTTCCTCGGTGGCAATTACCGGCGGCCCGCTGGTAAACAGGCCGTCGACAAAAACAATTTCGGAATTGCCTTTCGGCAAAATCGCCAGCATGCGTACGTGGCCGATGCCGGTATTATAAAAGCAGTGGGGCGTGGTGGCCGGAATGGTTACGGTAGTGCCCGCGAAAACGGGCCGCGGCTCCTGCCCGACAAACAAAGTCCCTTCCCCCTCCAGAAACACCAGCACCTCATCACAATCATGGTAATGCGGTGGGCAGTGCCCGCAGGCTTCATAGTGCTCTTCCAGAACTGTACAATTAGCTGATCCATTCTCGGATGATGCCAATGCGCGAACTTTGCCCAGGCGTTGCTTTTCTTCCAATTGCTTAAGAATTTCCTGCGCTTCCATAAATAAATGACCTCCGTTAACACAAATCGGACCAAACGTTACTTTTCACCAGCCCGGAACGGTACAAACTATCAGGGAATCCTGTTTGATAAGATTCCCCAAACGGGCTGTTATAATCTTCGGCATAATGGCGCGGGGAGTTTATCTTAATTGCAGGGGAGATGATTATGGGATGTTTTAATGATCGTCATGGTCTATAATACGCGTCGGTACCCGCAATCGCTGCTCAATTTTCAGGAGTAACATAATGAAAATCGTCCAACGCTTTCTTGTCGCGTCAATGTCCGTATTACTGCTGACTCTCGCCGGATGTGCCGTTGCCCCGCCGGTCCAGCGCAAGGGGCTTGTAACGCTTAACGGCCAGCCGATGACATTACTCGGTAATACGGTGCATGTGGGGGAAAAGGCTCCGGTATTCAAGGCGGTAGCCAACAATATGACCGTATTTCATTTTCAACCCGGCCACGGCAAAGTGTGGATCTTGTCCAGCGTTCCTTCGCTGGATACTCCGGTATGCAGCTTGGAAACCCGGCACTTTAATTTAGTAGCCTCTACGCTGGGGAAGAATGTGGGAATTATCACCATCAGTATGGACCTGCCATTTGCGCAAAAACGCTGGTGCGGTGATAAAGGCATCCAACATATTATGACCGTTTCCGACTACCGCTTTCATAGCTTCGCCAAGGCGTATGGCGTGCTGATGAAACAAAATGGCTTGCTGGCACGCCAGGTGGTTGTGGTCGGAAAGAACGGAAAAATTATCTACATACAATTGGTGCCCAATATCGCTCATCCGCCGCATTACGCCCCCGTACTGGCCGCTGCGCGACAGGCCGCCGCAGCCCCTTGACACCCTGATCGGAAAGGCTCGCGGCCCCGGCCTGAAAGTTCACCCACGAGAATATGCCCAGCGCGGTTGCTAGGATATTTCATCCGGAAGTATTGCTGCTCCTGCGAATTCGGTAAAATGTGGCTTGAGAAGTTGCGGGCGGGTTACCCGCTTAAGTCTGCGGGGTATTTCAATGGTGTGTTGCTTACTCTTGGAGCGTTGAGTGCGAATATCTCAATTAAGCGGAATATTTATGAATAGGGCCGTGAGGCCCGGGAACATATCAAACATTTATTCCGCACCGGCATGTGGATGTTTGGATGGGCGGTGTGCGAGACATGCGATTCATTGGCAATGCCTGAAAAAAACTATACTAACGATGCTCGTGCTTGTTCTTACGCTTGGCGTGGGGTGGCCAGTGTTCGCAGCCCCGCTGATGCAAGTCACCGGCCCCAATCTTGCACTCAATGGCAGCTTTGAAAAGCTCAACCTGGCTGGCAACCATTTTCCGGTTGGGTGGACTGCCGGAGCGGCGGGGGGTACTTCGGTGACCATCACGAAAACTGCGTACTCCGGCAGCCTGGCGGTGGAAATGAAAGCCACCGCTCCTGTGCCCTGCCTGATGAACTCGCGGGTTATCCCGGTTCGGGAAGGGCGAGTAACGTTTTGGTTTCGTGCGCTTTTCTCAACCGTGGCGGGAAAGAATCTTGCTTTCTATATCATGGGGGTAAATGCGGCGGGCGTTAAGTCTGCCCCCCGTGTCGCATACGTCGTTCCGGCGGCCGATGTCGGTGATGGGCGGTGGCACAAAGGCACCCTGCAATTTGATTACCGCAATGAGCCGGAAATCAAGGGGATCGTTCTGGCTCCGCGGATTAATGAAGACGCTGCGCGGGGCAAGGGCACCTGGATCGTGGATGATGTGGACCTGCGCCGGGGCCGGCGTCCCGCCGACATTCAGGTCTCCGCCTTCTGGACGCCAACTCCTCTGCTTTTGGTAGGACGGCCCGCCACACTGGGCGTACAAATTACCAATATCGGGGAATTGCGTTCCGGGGCAACTACCGTCAAACTCACGCCCCCGGCTGGCACCGGGTTGGCACCGGGATTTCCCTCCGTGATCCATATCGGGCCGCTCGCCAGTGAGCAATCCGGGCGCGGCAAATGGCGCGTTACCGCGGGCCGGCCAATGAACGCGACTTTCCATATCGTTGCTGAAATGGCGGGCCGCACCGTGCAGGCGACCCGCCGGATTCTATTTGTTTCGCATCAGAGCCGTCGTTACCTGTATACCGGCCCCCACGGAAACTGGGAACACTATCCCGCGCTAAAAACGCTGCAGCAAGGCGACCACGCTCCCCTTCGCCCGCTTCATTTTCTAACCTCGGCACAATTGCCCGACAGCCCCTTTGGCATGAATTGTATGCTGCCGCGCGCGCACAATATGGAGACCATCTTCGCGCCGCGTTTTCTCATTGACGGCAATCCGCACACCTACTGGGCTGGCGAGGCACAAGATGCCGCGATGCCCGGGCCGCCCGATTGGGTGGTGATACGCCTTCCGCATAGTGTGAAGGTGGATGCGGTCGGCTTGACGCCCTACTGGCACGGCCAAGGTTTTCCGGTTGATTTCCAGATTGCGGCGGCGTCCAAGCGTGGCCCGTGGCGCACCGTGGTGAACAAGTACGCCTATCACTTGGCATCCGGGAAAGAGCAGCAGTCGGTGACGTTCAATTTCCCGGCGGTAACCGCGGATCGAATCCGCCTCAGGGTCACCCGGTTCTCCCAGGTTCCCGGTTTTTACGCCAGTACCAGCAATCCGTTTCAATGCCGTCTGGCCGAGATCGTGGTGCTGAACACGCGCGGCCATAACGTGGCGCTGGCTTCGCGCGGTGCTCATGTGACCTGCTCCCCCACGTGGCATAGTTTCTTTTCGGATCGCCGCAACATCGCGAAAACTTTTCCCGAGTTATTCAAACTGGGCATCAAGTGGATACGCGTCGGGCAGTGGGGCGATCCAACCACCTGGAGCGCAGTGGAACGCGTGAAAGGCCACTACGCCATGGATCCGGCGACTGACGCGGCGATTACCGAGTGTGCCAAGCGCGGGATTCATGTTCTCTGCACGCTGGATTATGGCAATACGCTCTACCAGCGAACCCCCTCGGACGGCGATCCCGGACCACTATGGCACCAGGGGGAGCCTCTTGACGGTAATGGGGGACCGACCACGCGGGCGGCGCGGCGCGGCTTTGTAAATTATGCCGGCTGGATGGCAAAACACTTCAAAGGTCGGATACCGGCCTATGAGATTTGGAACGAAGAAAACGGCGGCGCTTGGTACAGCCTTCCGCCCAATCCAGTCGCATACGGACGGTTGCTTCGTGATGCCGCGCGTCGGATTAAACATATTGATCCGCAGGCCAAGGTGGTCTTCGGCGGAACGGTGTACGTGGCTCCGACTTATCTGAAGACGGCCTTGGCACAGGGTGCCGGACCTTATCTCAATGCGGTCGCCTTCCACCCCTACGGCGCGCCGAAACCCGAAGGCGCAGTGGGTGCCCTTGATGCGGTGGATGGTAAGCTAGTCCTAATCTCAGCGGCAAAATTGGGCTTCCACAACTATGATCAGGAGCTAGCCGGCTTGCGTCGCTGGATTGCGCCCTATTGCCCGAAAGCGCAGCTTTGGGCCGGTGAATGGGCCGTATTTGCACATCGACAGGGTATGGCCTACCCCGGCGTAAGCGAGCTGACCCAGGCCAAAATGTTGGCGCGGTTCTATGTCACTAACCTGTTTTATGGCGTTCACGCGCTTTGGTGGGCGTTCTATAACGGCGACAACGGCGATGCGGAATGGGGCATATTGCGTTCCACCGACATGAGCCGTATGCCTGCATTTTATACCGGCCAGGCGATATGCACCACGTTCAGTGGTGCCACGCCCGACCCGCACGTGAAAGCTCAACTGCGTACGGCCGCGCCCGATAAGACGCTATGGACTTTTCGTGGTCGGCACGGCTCGCTGCTGCTGGCGGCCTACTCGGCAATCGCCACTGTACGGATGAAAGACCACGCGCCCGGTGTTCCGGGAACAATTGTCATCCACGGTATGCATCCTCACTTCGTTGAGGCGATCGATCCGCTATACGGCAAGTCCCAACGCCTTGACTTCACGGACACCGCCGGCTCCGTGAAAATACGGGGGCTTATTATCCGAAATTATCCGCTGATCCTGCGGATTCGGTAAAATATGGCAGGATAGAGCCTGGCACAGTGGGTTGACTAAGCTATATGCAACCTTCAGCCTCCAGCGGTAAGTATCGGGCAGCGGACTCGAAGAAATTTATCGATCGGTTGTCGCGAAGACTTGTCATATGGACATGGTATCAAACCGCGATGCAACCTGCTAAAATTACGCGGCTTGCCGTACGCTACTCCAATCGGCTGGACCTGCCGGTGCCATTTTTGGGGATTTTAAGGACTATCTTCGCGCCACGCCGGAGATAGGCAATGGTTTGCCGTCCGCGGGTAGCGGCTTTATTATCCAGTTGCAAATTCCTTTGATGCCAATGGCAAGCGGTCAATTTTTTGCAGGACAGCCCGGCGTTCCCTATGTATACGTGCAAAAGCATCTGATGAGCATTTCTCAATCAGTCCGGCAATTCACCGAATCGCTGGAGTTGACCAAGGCATAAATGCTGGCTCCCATCAACATGAGATCCTCCGCATATGGAGTAAGGTGTCCGACCTCACATACAAATTTGCATCAAGATGACGACACACAAATTTATTTCGCCGCAGCCAGCTTAGCGATGCGCGAACTCGCCGAACAGCACGGCGTGGATTTTGACGGCCTGCTGACAGATGCCTCAGAACACTTCCGCCAACCCAGCGTCAAGCCTGCCCTCCCGCGGCTGACAGACGACATTATCAAGGAACTTGTCGAAGATGATAACCAGTCGCTTGATGGATAAATGTCCGCCATGGTCTTCCGACGGTCCCGATCCTCGCGACGGCGATTTCCGGCAATCGTGTGTCAACGCCTATCATGCGGCGCAGGGGTGCGCAGCGGCAAAAATTATTAACTCGCAGCATTGCGGCATCTGGCACAAAATAATGTTCAAATTGCATGTCCCATTGGCCTATTATGCCGGCAATTTTCGCCAGATGAATCCTTTATGGCCACGCCTGCAGGTGAACGTACAGGTCGAGGGAATCCAGGGCGAATCTCCAGATCGCGTCGGCGACGAAATTGAACGGCTTTTCGAATCTGTGCATCGGCAGATGGCATCCATGGAGATCCGATGGCCGGAGTTAACGCCGAAGGAGCGGACTCTACGCTTGGCTGTGATACTGGGGCACATGGTGGGGCGATTTATACAGATTCATCCATTCATCAACGGAAATAGCCTAACATCACGGTTGCTTTGGGCCTGAGGGTTGATGCGTTTCGAAGTGCCCCCTCAGACACGCGTGCGCCCGCATCCGGAAGACCCAACATATGATTTTATTATGTCCAGGCAATGCGGGGTGACTTTAGCCACGTTTCACTGTTCGTTCGCAATCACTTGGTGGCAAATCCACCCCGAATAAAAGCATCCGAGGACTGAGGCTTGAGAATCCCAAGAGGAACCTTCTGGTCCATTCCGGCGGCTGTGGCGAGGCAACGTCCGTGATAACGTTGTTTGAACCTGTCACCGCTTTGCTTTTTTATCAGGGGTGCTGGCTTTTACCGCACTTCATCGGAACTATAAATCCATTTACGCTGCCCGGACTGCATCGGGAGTTCAACGGCAAAGCAGGGGGCGTGCAGATTCTTAGCGGGATTATTGAGAAAATGTATCACATGGCCGAACCCATCGCGTACGCAAACCATTCCCCGCATCTTCCCACCTCCAGGCATGGAAATCCAGCCCATGGTCGTGAGTTTCGGCCGCAGATAAATCAGTAAATGCGGGCTGTTATTCCAGTGCCCCTGTGCATTGCGACTGGCATAAAACCGCTGATAAGCCACAAGAAAACTGTAAATGCTGGAGTGCCCCGGCCGCAACTTGGGCATGGGGCCGCCAAATTCCTGATATTGTTGAAATGCCACTTGCAGAGATGCCAGCGTAATGCGGGTATTGGTCATCGCATCGGTGCGCTTTTGCTCGGTGTGGCTCCAGGATATGACACCGATGATAATAATCACCGCAGCCAGAATGACCGGCAATTCAGACCGATTAATGCCAATGCGTTTTGCCATAAAAACTCTCCTCATCTCACTATTCTTCCGACCCGATTAACAATGGACACCGGGCTATGAGATGATACTAGCACATCGTTTTAACGAAAGGAAGAAAAAACTTTAATATTTTTTTACCGGCCAGAATAAATCAAAGTGTCCGGAAAAAGGGGCTTTTATGGAAAAATACTGGGCACGGTCTGGACGGAACCGTTTTGTTACCGCTAACGGGTGCCACTAATGCGCTGTACCCGGGCGATGAGTTCCTGAGCGGTTTTTTCATCCGCGGCTTCGGCGATTACCCGGGCGATGGGTTCAGTGTTGCTCGGGCGCACATGCACCCAGCCTTCCGGCCAGTCGATGCGAACACCATCCTGTAAATCCAATTTTTGATCGGAGAATTCCACCTTCACTTTTTCCACCAATTCATCGGCATCCGCTCGCGTGGCGGAAAATTTGGTTTTAATCATGGCGTACCGGGGAATAGCATTGACGAGTTGGGAGAGCGTTTTCCCGGTGCGGTTCATAAGTTCGAGAATAAGCGTCATGCCGATCAACGAATCACGAATCAGCCCAATGCGGGGATCAATAACACCGCCGTTACCCTCTCCCCCGATCACAGCCTGATGTTCCATCATGGCCGCCGCCACATTGGCCTCTCCCACCGGCGTGCGAATGACGGTGGAATGGAATTTGGCGGCGATATCATCGACCATTCGGCTGGTGGAAAGATTGCAGACAATTACCCCGGGCTTGACCATTACCCGGCTTAAAGCCGCCAGCGCCAGCGTATACTCCTCACCGATGTACGTGCCGCATTCATCCACCACCGCGAGGCGGTCGGCATCAGGGTCCTGGGCGAAGCCAACCGCGGCGCGATGGCGCGTTACCTGATGGCACAAGTCCGTGAGGTTTTCCCGAGTCGGTTCCGGCGGATGGGCAAAACGGCCCGTGGCCTGATTATTCACGTGCGCCAGCTCCACGCCGAGCTTACCTAGCAGCATGGGTGACGGTGCGCAGCCCGCGCCATTAATACTGTCGAGCACCACGCGGTACCGGTGGGTACTAATACCCTTGGCATCCACGAGTTGAAGGATGGCCTGAACATGATTGGCATGGGAGCGGCTGTCGGTGGTCAGTGATCCGATATGATCAATGGATTCCAGTTTCCATGACCGCGATTCATACATCTTGCGAAGCTGATAAATAATATCGCCCGAATAAGCGATTCCGTCATGGGAAATAAATTTTATACCGTTATATTCCGGCGGATTATGGGATGCGGTAATGACCACCGCTGCATCGGATTTCAGAAATCGACCCATCAGGGCAGCACTGGGCGTTGTAGTGATACCCAGATCCACAGCATGTACCCCTACCGACATCAGACCGGCGGAAAAAGCGGCTTGAATCATAGGCCCGGAAATACGTGAATCCCGACCGATGGCCACTTTCACCGGCGTAACGCTCTGGTCATCCAGGGCCGTCTGCTTTAACAATTCGCCGAACGCCTGACCTAATTCCATGGCCACAGAGGGTGTTAGAGAATCCCCGATAATTCCCCGCACCCCCGACACACTGATAATCAGATCACTCATCGCTTAACCTTTGTATAAAGCACCAGACAATTACAAAATGGCAGGATATACGCATGAATGTTCTTTGCAAGTGCGCAGGAGCCTTTCTGCCCAGCTTGCCGCGCGTAGTGTATCGGGGGCAATTAAGGGGGCATCCGAGAGTCGATAGTCCTGACGGATTGGTTATAATTGAAGAAATGCAAAGACAGGTGTTGAATTATGGCTGACAAAAAAAGAGATTTCTACGACGTACTGGGTGTGGGCAAATCCGCAGCGGCAGATCAGATTAAAACTGCGTACCGCAAGCTGGCCCGTAAATTTCATCCGGACGTCAACAGAAACGACAAATCGGCGGAATCTAAATTTAAAGAGGTGCAGGAAGCCTACGATATTTTAAGTGACACAAAAAAACGCCAGGCGTATGATCAGTTCGGCCATGCCGGCGTAAGCAGTGCGGCCGCCGCCGAAGCAGCCGCTGCTGCGGCCGCGGCAGGGTCGCCGCGGGAAGGCTCCGGATTCCGCTATTCGCGCCGCACGCCGGGAGGCGCGACGGTGGATTTCGGGGATGTGGATATTGAGGATCTTTTTGCCTCCATGGGGGGACCGCGACGCAAAAAGAGTCGGCGCAATGCAGCCGCCTCACCGTTTGCCGCGGAAACCAGTGATATGCCGGAAGCGGCAGGCACGGATATCGTACATCACGTGACGTTGAGTTTTGAAGAAGCCGCGCGCGGGCGAACCTTGGACTTGCGTTTTGACGCGGCCAATAAGGCCCTTTCTGAAACAATCAGCATAAAAATTCCTCCCGGCGTGGATGAAGGGTCCAAGGTTCGCGTGCGTGGAAAAGGGCAGCCCTCCATGATGGGCAGCAGCCGCGGTGATCTAGTCATTATTACGCATATTACCCCCCACCCCTACTTCACACGTTCGGGGCAGGATGTGTTACTGGAATTGCCGTTAAGTGCCTCCGAGGCTGCCGCCGGTACCACGATACGTGTGCCCACGCTGGATGGACCGGTGGAATTGCGTGTTCCACCGGGGATCAACTCCGGCAAAAAATTGCGGATTAAAGAACGGGGAATCGCCGGTCGCGAGGGGACTCGGGGCGATCAATTATGCCGGGTTCTTGTTGTGCTTCCTGATTCTCTGACAGAATCAGAAAAGGCAGCGTTAGCCGATATGGACCAAGCTCACCATTTTGACGCGCGACATACGGTAATTTGGAAATTCCCTGGCGCAAGTTGAACGGGATGCGGCGCTATGCGGGTTGGAACAGCCCAACTGATCACGACAGATAGCCCGGAAAACGGGCAATTTGGCGGGGTTGTTAAGGAAGGGATATATCCGTGAAAAGCAAAGCGTATTGGCGAGGGTGCGGCAGTCTTTGTGCAGGAATGGTTCCGGTGGTGTTTGCCGCAGTGAGCGTGGCAGATGGGACAGGCCGGCCGATGTCGCCGGTAATAAAATCCGCCCATACGGTATCAAGCTTGGTACAGTTGATGATTCTTACCATTTTTTTGATCCTGCTTTTTATTTTTATGGTCAGCCTGCTGGTTGCGATACGAAGAATTATGCTGGCAAAGCGGGCCAAGGGCCATGAAAGAACGGCGCATGTTGATGCGTGGAAGATCGCCGGCCAGCGGCTAAAAGCCGATCCGGATACGGAAACACACGAAGACTCCCCCGAATAAAGCGATGACTGCGAAGACGAAAATTCAGGCCCAGAGCGGCATTATTTGGCCGGTGGTGGTGGTGGCGGCGACGCGGTCATGACTGGCGGTGCGGATTGGGCTTGGCGGCGGGATTCCATCGCGGCTTGAGCTTCAAGGATATGTAATTCCATATCCTTCTCCAGGCTCATCCACGTTTTTATTTTTCCAGAATTAATATCACTTGTGGTTTGATTTAATGCGGCGGTCAGGGAATTGAGCTGGGCGGCACGACGCTGCACCGCGCTGGCGGTTATTCCACGCTGGTTTAAATGCAGGAGTCGGGCGCCATCCACGTGCCAGCCATGGGAGGATTGTCGTACAAAAATTGTCTGACCAGGCCCCGTGGCGCTGGCGGGAAACGTGACTTGAGCGGCGGTGCCATGAATCGTTACAACAGCCTTGGGCAAAAGAGCCAAAAGCCGATCCATACCCGCTTTAATAGAACCAAAGGCATGAGCCATGCCGGAAGGCGGAGTTCCGAGTTTTGCGACAGCGGTTTTTGTAAAACTTTCACTGGCGGAGGAGATATTTGCGAAGGCCGCCACCGCCGCCCGCCCGGCATGGCCTTGAATGGCCACGCACCGGCAAATGGATTTCCCATTTCCGGATTCAATCGCCAGGGCCAAGGTTTTGATAACGGCGGTTGGTGTGGCGTAGCGTGCGTCCGTGCTAGCGGCCGCCGGTGCCGGACCGGTCGTCGCGGTGCTGTTTGCGGATACGCTGTCGCCCACAACAACAGGGGCGGAAGCCAACAAAGTGACAAGAACGGAACAGCGTAAAAGGTAATTCTTCATAGCAAAGTCCTCCAAGGAACGTGTTTTCTGGCAAATGCCACGCGCCAGTGAGACAGATGCCGACCTTAACCCTCTAGAGTTCAACGCTCCAGTAGACCCGGGATTGCAGAGAATTTGCACTTCCGGGGATGCAGAGACGGAATTATCTCGATGAGGCCGGGGTACAATAATTCAACGCCTATACGAATGTATGTATGGTACGCAAAAAGCTGAATTTCCATCGCGCCGGGAGCATCATTCCTGCATGTAATTTATTACGCTGTGGAGATCATATTTTTCAAATTTTTTCCGCCCGTTGAGGAAGCTTAATTCAATGAGCACTGCGATGCCAACGATATTGCCGCCCAGACTTTCCACAAGCTGGCAACATGCATCCATGGTGCCCCCGGTGGCTAGCAGGTCATCCACAAGCAGGCACTTCTGGCCGGGTTGAATGGCATCAAAGTGAATCTCCAGCGTGTCGTGACCATATTCAAGATCATAGGTGATCGAGGTTTTCCTTGCAGGCAGTTTTTTGGGTTTGCGAATAGGCACAAAACCGCATGATAATGCCTGCGCCAAAGCAGTACCAAAAATAAATCCACGCGATTCGGCACCGATGACCAGTTCCACACCCTGGCCCCGAAATGGATTAGCCAGCAACTCGACGGATAGCGCCAGGCCGGCAGGGTCGCGTAACAACGGCGTAATATCCTTAAAATTGATCCCCGGCTTGGGAAAATCCGGCACGTCACGTATAAGTTTATGCAATTCCATCATTCAACAACACTCCAAAACAAGTCGTAATCGACAGCGATATGATACGTTGTTATGTGGCTTTTTCGAGTCTGTTAACTTAAGTCATAGCAGCATGGAAAAATCAGCTTGATATACATTCGGCCCATCATGCCTGCTATCGCGGGTCAGCGATGGGCGTGCCAATCACCGCGACATGTGCCCTTGGCTGCGACTGACTGCGAATCAATGACGCGCCATGGTGCAAAACAATATGGATAGCTCCGATCGCACGCGTCTCGAAAAAATGCAGAGCCGTACGTGCCAACATGGTTTTATCGGACAGGCTTGCTGCGCGAGCTTCGCCCGTGGCAATAACCCACTGCGGATTCTCCTTGACCAGCCAATGCACCAGCGGCGGATGGATCGCGCCTGACCCCAGCAGCACTACACCGGTCAACGGCCTGGCGGTATGAATTTGCCGCAGAACCGCAGCGACAGCTTCGGTGCGTGCGATGAACAGCACGCGTTGGGTTCGGCGGTGCAGCAGTAGAATCAAGCCGCGAAGCTTTCGCGCTATTTTGTTTCCTGATTTGGGCCAAAGCACGGAGATGTGATAATGCAGGCCAAGGTCCATGACCTGCCCCGATTGCGCGGCCTGAGGTATGAATCCGGCGGTAGCGGCGGCTTTTAAAAATTTCGCCGATGCAGGCAGCCGGTGGTGAATGTCCCAGGCATCGCACCAGCCGGTCAAACCGCCGTGACGCTGCGCAATATTGGGTATGGCGGCAGCATGTGCTGAATCAATCTGGGTGATAATCGCGCTATGGATATGCCAGCAGCCCAGTTGTCTTAGGGCGCTATCCACAGTTTCAGCCATCCGTGTGGCAGAACCCAGAGAGCCTGCGTCTAATAACACCGTGTGCTGCGCATGGATCACGACACAATCGCCGCTGCCGACATTAAGCACCCATATATGTACACCATTATTTGAGGCGGCGGCGGTATACCATACGCCGCAGCCCGCTGCCCAGCATGCAAATGCTCCGGCGATAACCCAACGCGGCAGTCGCATATTTCGGCGGAACATCCAGGCGAAGAGAATTAAGAAGAATAGAAGGACCAATATAATCGGTGGAGATCGCACGATAAGTTCACTGCCCGGCAGGGCCGCCAGATGCGTTACCGTCCAGGCCAGCGCATGGGCGACCGGGCCGGCAACCATGGCCGCGGCATGGCCAAGAGTTGAAGAACCGAAACCTGCCGCCATTTCAATGAGGCCAGCGAGCAGCGCCGCCGCCACCGGTGGCAACAGGATCAGGCCGTTGATGATCGCCAGCGGATTAAACTGATTGTAGTGATACGCCACAAGCGGCAGGGCTACAAAAGACCCGACCATATTGGCGGTGGTGATGGCCGCCAGCCAAGCCAAAACACTGACTTTGAACATGGCCCAGCGACTGCCGATGGCTCGCGCGATATCACCCTGCCGCGTAAGCCAGGCGTGAAAGAGCACCACATGCACCCGGTGGGCCAGGAGAATAAGCCCCAGCGTGACGATGAAACTAAGTTGGAACGGCGGCTGAAATAATTCCGCAGGTCGCCAGAGCGTGACAACCAGTGCGGTGGTGGCAAGAATATTGAGCGCCCGAACTGGCCGCCCCAACATCCAGGAGATCAGCACCAGACCGGTTCCGACAGCGGCCCGGACGACGGGCGGCCCGCAAGGTGTCATAAGCATATAAATGAATACAAGAATAAGAGTTGCCAGGGCGCGATAACGCGGGCGGTGAATGAAGAACTTTAACAGCAGCCAAATAGCGGCGGCAATAATGACAACATGCATGCCGGACAGCGCCAGCAGGTGGGCCGCACCAGCTCTGGAGAAGGCTCTGGCCAGCGGGCGGATAGCGGGATCACGGTAGCCTAACAGTAACGCGATTAACGCATAGCCGTCAGTGCGCTGATTTTTCGGATGATCCGCAATGAGCCTTTGACGCAGGTGCGATCTCCAGGCGTCCAGCCAACCGCTTAGAGGAAAGAGCGTTTGTTTGGTGGAAAGGACATGAATTTGTTCCACGTGCGATGCCGAGAGTTCCGCAAAGACCCGAAACGCCGTGAGGTATTGACGATAATCAAAACCGCCGGGGTTTTCCGACGGCGGCGGTCGAGCCAGCCATCCGGTTAACGCGACGTACTGATTATTGCGCAGGGCCGGCAAATAGCCCGGTACCCGCACGACCACGTTTCCAGTAGCCGGTATCCAGCGACGCTTGACGCGCGTGGCGGTCACGCGGGCGAAAAAGGTCGTTGACGGGCCCACCGCGGAAAACAGAATGCCGCGCGGCGGAGCAGGATGAAACTGCGGCTCGGAAATAATAAGCATGCGGGCGGTAATAAATCTGCGACCTTTCGCGGGTGCGGCTCGGGCTATATTCGTACTGGCCAACTGGCGTTGATTTATCTGCCAACGAGCCATTCCAACGGCCACCAAAGTTAAGGCCATAAGTGCCCATGCCGTATACCGTCCGAATCGCGGATAATTAAAAATCAATTCAGGACAAATCCGGTTTAATTTTGTTAGTGCCGCTTTTCCGGAGGGTGGCGACGTGGTGGGGCGCGTGCGATTATCTGGGGCTAAAGCCGCCCCGACTAGCAGCAAGAGTGCTGTGGTAAAAAACGCGGTGGCGGCTATCCATATAGTGGTCATTGGCAAACTGGTGTATCGGCCAAGGATAATTCCAATGATAAACAGCACCGCCACAATGACCATGGGATCGGTGTACAACCACTTTTTCGGATGCGGATGATCTATTGCGATAGGTTCCAATTCATCCCTCGCCGGCGCAAGCGTAAAATAAGACTTCCGAATTCAGGTAACCGCCATGTTGCCGGAAAAAAAAATGATTGTCAACGTCAGGTTCGTCAAACGGGAAGCGTCGGCGATTCGAAGGCTGGAACTGATGACGATGGCGCGCCTGCGCGGGCAGTGGCCAGAAGGGGGCATTTTATGGTAAAATAATAGGATTCAATAGCGGCTGGAGTTGGCCGCTCCCATGGCGACGGGTGCCACACAAATAAACGGTAGAGGAACGCGATAATGCTCGAAAATGAATCCCGGATAACCGATCTGCAAATTGAAACGGAACTTTCCGAAAGTTATCTCACCTACGCCATGAGCACGATTATGGATCGTGCTCTACCGGATGTTCGCGATGGCCTGAAGCCCTCGCAGCGGCGAATTCTCGTGGCCATGAATGATTTGCAACTTGGGCCTCGATCGAAACACCGTAAATGCGCCAAGATCGCCGGCGACACGTCCGGAAATTACCACCCGCACGGTGAAGCGGTCATTTATCCTACACTGGTGCGTATGGCCCAAAGCTGGAATATGCGGCACCTGCTGGTGGATGGCCAGGGAAACTTTGGTTCGCTGGATGGCGATCCACCGGCTGCCATGCGGTACACCGAAGCCCGCATGGCCGAAGCGGCAGCGGAAATGATGGAGGATTTGAAGGAAGACACCGTAGATTTCATCCCCAATTATGATGAGGTCCGGATGGAGCCAACGGTCCTGCCCAGCAAATTCCCCAACCTGCTGGTCAACGGCTCGCAGGGCATCGCGGTGGGCATGGCCACGAGTCTGCCGCCGCATAATTTGCGCGAGGTGTGTGATGGCATCATTAAAATGATTGATGAACCCACCACCACGGTGCGCGATCTCATGAAAATCATTAAAGGCCCCGATTTCCCCACCGGTGGCGTGATCTGCGGGCGATCGGGAATTGTGGATGGTTACGAAACCGGCCGGGGCAAGGTAACTGTTCGCGGCAGAGTGCACACCGAACAGCTCAAAGGCAGCAAAGAACAAATTGTCATTACAGAAATTCCGTATCAGGTTTTGAAGAAAACCATTATTGAATCGATCGCGGAACGGGTAAAAGAAGAGCAGATCAAAGATATTTCCGATGTGCGTGATGAATCCGACCGGGAGCACGCGGTGCGCGTGGTGGTGGAACTGAAGCGCGATGCAGACCCCAATGTGGTTATCAATCAGTTGTATCAGTACACGCCGCTGCAAAGCACCATTTCCATTATTAATATTGCTCTGGTGAATCGGCAGCCGCGTACGCTAAGCATCCGCGATATGATTGAGCAGTTTATTCTGCACCGTAAGGAAGTCATTCGCCGCAGAACCGCGTTTCGCCTGAAAAAAGCCCGGCAGCGCGCCCATATTCTGGAAGGTTTGATTCTGGCGTTGGCGGATATTCATACGGAAGAAGTCAACGGTAAATCCACCGGCGGAAAAATTGAAGTCATGGGCATTATTGAGCTGTTGCGCAATCGCAAAATCAGCCCGGATGTCCCCACCGCCAAAGCCAACCTCATGCGTAAACGCTTTACCATTGATGAAGCTTTGACCTGGAAGGCAGCCATTCCCAAAGCGTTTAAGAAACGCATTGATCAGGCCACAACGGAACTTGGCGGCATGTTGCTGTCGTCGGCGCAGGCTGATGCGATTCTGTCCATGCAGTTGCAACGCCTGGTGGGTCTGGAAATTGACAAACTCACAGAGGAATACAACAAACTCGTGGGTGAAATTGAAGATTTCGAACTGATTCTCAGCGATGAAAAACGCGTCTTGGATATCATCCGGGAAGACACCATTGAATTAAAAGAAAAGTTTGGCGATGAACGCCGGACGCAAATTACCAACGATGCCACGGATATTAACATTGAAGACCTCATCGCCGATGAGCAGGTGGTGGTCACCATCAGCCACGAGGGATATATCAAGCGTATGCCACTGGATACGTACCGCAAACAGGGCCGAGGGGGGCGCGGCATTGTGGGGGCGGATTCTAAAGAAGGCGATTTTATTGAACATCTTTTCATCGGCTCTACGCATGATTACCTGATGTTCTTCACCAACCTGGGCCGATGCTATTGGCATAAGGTTTATGACGTACCGCAGATGAGTCGGCAAAGCAAAGGCCGATCCATTGCCAATTTGGTAGAAATGCAGGCGGATGAAAAACTCGCTGCGGTTCTGGTCGTGCGGGATTTCTCGGATGAAGCCAAGCACCTGGTCATGACCACAGCCAAGGGCATTATCAAAAAGACACTCCTGAAGGCCTATGGCAATCCGATGAAGCGCGGCATTATTGCCATTGGTTTGGATAAAGGCGATAGCGTGATCGGCGTGGGGGTTACCAACGGTAAGGATCAGATTGTCCTGGCCACTCGCGGCGGCATGGCGGTGCGCTTTGAAGAAACCGAAGTGCGCGACATGGGTCGGCAGGCTGGTGGTGTCAAAGGCGTGGAACTGGATAAAGACGACGCGGTTGTGGAAATGGTCATCGTGCCGCAGGGGCTGGATCATGGCGACAATCAGGTCACATTGCTGACGGCGTGCGAACACGGCTACGGCAAACGCACACGTGTGGAAGAATACCGCCTGACCCATCGTGGCGGCAAAGGCGTTATCAACATCCGCACCACAGATCGCAACGGGGCGGTAGTCTCGGTTAAGCCGGTCAATGACGCGGATGAACTCATGATGATCACCCGCAACGGTCAGGTCGTGCGGATCGGTGTAACCGGCGAACTACGTGAAATGGGCCGCGCAACCCAAGGCGTCCGCCTGATCCGCCTGGACGAAGACGACATCCTGGTGAATGTCGCCCGCGTCGCCCCCGAAGACAAAGATGACGAAACCCCGCTGCTGGACGGCGCGGGGAAGTGATGGTAAAGGCTGCAGGAATGGCTTATTCCGAAAGTTGCGCCAATCCGCACGCTCGAAGAACCGGAGGGGTCGGAATGAGCCGGGCGAAATAGTGCCAGACTCTGACGGTAGCTCGTTCGTCTTCCCTCCGAACGTGGCGCATCTCGAAGCAGGAGAAATTACTGTGGAGCGTACGATTTCCATTGGAAGTTAATCCGCTCGCGGTGTTGCCGCATGAACTGAGGCTCCGGATGAAATTCTTTCGGGGGCCGATATCTCGTGTGCTGCGTTAAGATGACCGTTAAGGTCTGGCTGGCGGTAGTTTTGATCAAGACTCGATTGTCATCTGCCAGAGTAAAGTAGCCTTGTTCGAAAAGTGCATCATGTATGAGGCACATACTGATCACATTGTGCAGATTGGCCCGGGCTTCGATATTGTCCGTCCAGCGTGCTATATGCGATGCCCGAAGGAAACCCTGCTCCTGCACGTCGCAGAGCGCACAACGGCCTCGATAGTTGTCCAGCGTCAGCGCTCTGATCCGATCTTGGCCTGTACGGCAGCGTCTTAAAGCAATAACGTCATCTGCATGGATATCGCCAAGTCTCAACTTGCCGTGTTTGATTGCAAGATCAATAGCTTCGTCCGGGAGATCTTCCATTTCAGCCTGCAATGGGGAGTCGAGGAGTAAATACTTTCCATCACCAAGGAATTCAATAAGTCTCTCATCACGAAGCTCCTGCAAGACTCTGCTGACGGTTTGATCGGGAGTATGGCCAAGGCTACCCGCCTCATTAATCATGGCGTTGCGCTCTTCCAGGAGGAAGCTTTGACGGTCAATGCTTCGCGTTCCGTGACGTATACTGAAACGGTGCAGAGCACTTAGCACCACATCTCGCCATTTCATAGCCAACATCTTCCTCCCAAATTATCCGAGTTCCCCATCGGTGGGGCCACCGTTCTATTATACCTATAGGGGATTTGCTACGCGCGAGAAGAGAAAGTATCATGTTGTTATTGGGAATTCAGGAAGCCCCCATTGCATGAAAAGGTTGCGGTTATGACTGCAGAATCCACCCAAAACCAAGCCACCCATGTGCATGAATCGCGTGATGGAGAACGCAATTTTGTATTTCATTTGTCCGATAACGATATTTTCGTTCGCACCGGACGGCAACTCATAGAGGCCTGTCAACTGAACATCAGCATTGAACTATGGAGACAGGAACTCGACCTGATGTTCGCTTGCCTCAAAGAATGGTGTGCGAAATCCCCGCACCACGTCCGCACCTGTATTTGCGAACCCCGGCGGGCACGCCTGATGTTGCATTTTATTCCAGCAGGTGAGCAATTCGATTTCGATCTGGCTGACGCTATTGCCGAGTTGGACAGTTATTTGTGCCGCAATTATAAGAATGTCGGCTTGGTGGAGGCCGGGCAGATTCCATGGAATGAAGTAGATCGCTTCGTCAATTATTCTCTCTGTTTTGTGATTTATGGCGAACATCTAGTCGCACCTGAACCAGTGGGTTCATAACCGATCCCTTTTGGAGCATATTCCGCCGGAGTATCCTGACTGGATTGTCACGGTTGCGTTCTACGCCGCGCTCCAAGCGGTGGACGCCCTGCTGACGTACGACAATGTGACAGTTTATAGCCGTTTCTATAGCCCTGCCGCAAGGTCCTTGCCGCAAGGTTTTATCCGGCGTTTACTTCGGCTAGACTACGTGATTACACGCTACGGGCGTGCGCGACATGCAGGAGTTGGTTGTTATGCGTTATCGTTTAATTCCGGGTACAGAACTTAGCGTTTCTGAACTTTCTTTTGGCAATTTTATCTTTGGCAGTTTTATGTGGGGCAAGGGGCCGGCTGATGAGCCGGAGGGGGTTCGCCTGCAAAATCGGGCGTTTGAACTGGGCGTGAATTTTTTTGATACTGCCGACGCGTATGATAATGGTCGGGCGGAAAAGCTCATGACGGAAACGCTGCGTTTTGCGGGGCGGGAAAAAATTATCCTTTCCACCAAATTCGGCTACGACTTCTACGCTGATCCAGGAACTGAAGGCTCTCACAAGGAACGTAAACAGGATTTTTCCCCGGCATTTATTCAAAAAGCTCTGGAAGAGTCGCTTAAGCGGCTGCAAACGGATTATATTGATCTCTGGCAGGCGCATAACATCAAGCTGCCGCAAATGAATGATACGCTGGTTGATGCACTGAATAACCTGCAAAAGCAGGGAAAAATCCGCCACTGGGGAATCGCGTTAGGGCCGGCCATCGGCTGGCGGGAAGAGGGCGTGGTGGCCTTGAAGGATTGGAAAGTCGCAACGGTACAAACTGTATTTAATATGCTGGAACAGCACCCCGGAAGAGAATTTTGCGAACTGGCCCAGGAACTGGGTGTTGGCGGCATTATCAGCCGCGTACCGCACAGCTCGGGCATTTTGCAGGACCTATACACGGAAGATTCTACGTTTACTGATCACCGTAAATTCCGGGACCGCAATTGGCTGGTCTACGGATTGAAAAAAGTTGAAAAACTGCGACACATTCAGAAACGTCACGGCTGTACGATGGGGCAATTGGCGCTCAAATGGCTGTTGACGTGGCCCAGCTGCGTTAGTGTGCAACCGAATATCGCCACGGAAGCTGAATTGAATGAATTTGTGGCGGCCTGCGATGGTGGTTTACTTTCCGCTGAAGAAATGCGCGAAATCCAGGACTTGGTTGAAAGCGATTTTGGCTTCGGAACCGACGCCCATGCCTGCGACATTAAAAGCAGCGTGTCCGTTTCCGGTATCGCACGCAGCAGCTACCAGAAAGGCCAGAGCGTTCCCAGCCTGCCGTTTGCCGGCCCGGAACATAAATTAACCGTCGGTTTGGCTGGGGCACGCGGGTAAATGCGGTGATTGCATGGCAGATCACAAGCGAAAAATCCGGGTGGCAGCGGTGCCTTATCAGCCGCAAAAGAGGCCATTGAGTAACTTGCGGGAGATATAGCGGGCCGGCACCCCGCGCGGCATACTGGCCGAGAGGCAATCCGGCGCGTATGATGGAATGTGTCGCAGGTGGACACAGTTAAGAAAGTAATTGGAAGTAAACACAATGACACTTTTTGATTCACAGGGTCGCCCGGTTTCCCCGATTGCCAATCCGGTGCAGCAGGTATTTTCCCCGGAGATGGTCACGCCGTCAGATCACATGCCCATGCGCCCGCGGATTGCGGAATACCAGCGATGGCGGCAAATGACCGTGGATGAAATGTTGCTGGAGAACCGCGTGGTGTTTCTGGTGGGCGAAATTGATCACGCCTCAGCCACCGGCGTAATTATGCGATTGCTATATCTGCAATCCATCCGCAAAGATCAGGATATCAATTTGTATGTGAACTCTCCCGGCGGCGCAGTGGATGATACGCTGGCTATCTACGACACCATGAAGTTTATGACATGCGATGTGGCGACATTCTGTGTGGGCAAGGCTATGAGCGGCGGTGCGGTGGTATTGGCCGCCGGCACCAAAGGTAAGCGGTATGCCCTAGCCCATGCAAAGGTGATGATTCACCAGCCGTTTGGCGGTATCTACGGCCAAACCGCGGATATTGCCATCCAGGCGGAAGAAATTCTGAAAACCAAAGAAACGCTGACTGATCTTTTGGCGAAACTCACCGGCCAACCGCGCGAGAAAGTCGCGGAAGATCAGGAACGCGATAAATATTTTGACGCCAAAGAAGCGAAAGCCTACGGCCTGGTGGATGAAGTGCTGGAAGAAACGGATAAAGCCGCGAAGGAAGCTATCGCCAAAAGCCAGATGGCCAGACCTTCATGACGTTGCGCACGGATAGATAAGCATTGTTATAGTGCGTGCAAATACTGCGGGCGGTCCAACATTAGAATTCCGTATCACATCTTTTCAAGCGCCAAGGAGAGATCGTGAAAATTGCCATTTATGCCGCCCCGTTGGTCACCCGGCATATTACGGGCATTGAGCAGCTTGCGCGAAATATTGTGGCCCAATGGGTCAAACTGGCAGGCCAACATACATTTTTCATATTGCTGGAAGATCATCTCCCGTATCACCGGGACTTTGATTCCAGCGTGATTGATGCCTTACCTGCCAATTTTCACATTACCCGTATTCATCCTGAACGGCGATTTTCCACCATGGAAAGCATTGAGGGGTTATGGCGACGAAACGCGGCTCGGCCGGGGGGAAGAGAGCCGTGGGAAATATTACACAGTTTTTCGGCTTGGCTGCCGCGGGTTTCAGGTGCCCCGATGGTTCACACCATTCACGATTTATCCTGCGAACTTGATCCGCATGTGCGCCGCACCCATGAAGGCGCCATGCAACGGGAAATTCACCGCACTGCCGTGCGGCGGGCCAGCGGCACCATCGCGGTATCCCAGCAGACCCGTGATGACATAATCGCACTGTATAAAGTGCCACAAACCCGTGTGAATATTATTCATAACGGTATTAATCCGACATTTACCCCTGAGCCTGACACCGAATTGCATCAGCAACTCATAGAGCACTTTCATACGGATCGCCGTTATATTCTGATGGTGGGGTCAGACATTCCGCGGCGTAATTATCAGCGTGTCTGGCCGGCTATGGTGCGGGTACTGCGCGCCCATCCCCGCCTGCAACTGATCCTGGCGGGACGAAACCGCTGGAATCAGACCGCCTTATATCACCGGATCAGTGCGGCAGGTTTTCTTGGGCGGGTTACCTTTATTGAATCCCCTTCCGACAAGGTGCTGGCGCAGCTTTACCGTGATGCAATGTTAACGTGTTGCGGGTCCAGCTTTGAAGGTTTTGGATTGTCCGTGCTTGAAGCGATGGCTTGCGGCTGTGCCGTGGCCTGTAGTGACATGATGTCGCTAAGGGAACTAGCGGGTGATGCGGTACTGTATTTTTCACATGATGAAGAAGAGTCTATGGCCGAGGCTATCTCATCCTTGGCGGATGATCCGGAATTCCGCCGACAGTTGCGACAGCGAGGGTTGCAACGCAGCAGCGAATTCACGTGGGAACATTCCGGACGACAATTGCTGACGATTTTTGAAAATACGATTACCGCAAACCAGAAACACTGATGGGCCCCCGCCGTAACTCCGGATTTCCCAGTTGGCCGCAGGCTGCCATCAGGGGTTGGCCAATGGTGGCGCGTCGTTTAGCCAGAATTCCCAGTCCCCGCAAGTGCTGAAGAAACGCCACAATAGTCTCAGAATTACTGGGGGAAAACCGCGCCGGAGTTTGGGGGTTATAGGCGATAAGATTCACAGTTACCGGCAGGCCCTGACACCACTTGGCCAGATTCTCCGCATCCGCCAGTGAATCATTCACACCGTGCAGCATGACATATTCAATAAGAAATCGCGCGCGGCGCGTCCGCGGATAATCCAGCAATGCCTGACGCAACTCTGCCAGGGGAACGGCTTTGTTGATGGGCATAAGCGTGCTACGCAAGGCGTCCGTTGCGGCCGTCAGGGACACGGCCAAACGCAGAGATGGCCAATTCATAGCCGCCAGCTTGCGGATACCATCTACTCTTCCCACCGTTGAAACGGTGATGCGCGAAAGCGGGATATTAAATTCTCCCGGTGCACAAATTGCTGCAATCGCCTGAGTTACAGCATCAAAATTATCCAGAGGCTCACCCATACCCATAAATACAATGTTGCGGATATCCGGCATCGGCAGGCCGTCCACGGCATCAGCGCGCAATAGTTCGCGGGCCGTTCTAAGTTGTTGCAAAATCTGTTCTGATGTCAGCTGCGCCAGTAACCCCATCATGCCGGTCTGGCAAAAGGTACACCCCATGCGGCAACCCACCTGCGAAGATACACACAGCGTAAACCACTGGTCGCCATGAAAATTCTTCATGGGAATAATCACGGATTCGGATTCAAGGCGTTGTTCTTTGTAAGTTCCGGCCGGGAGGCAAAATTTTACCGCCGCCCCCTCCCGCACGATGCGGGAAACGGTAAATGATTCGCCTGTGTCCACACGATCCGCCATGGCCAACGATTAGACCTTTAGTACCACATCATGTTCGAGGCGGCCTTGGTAACGCTGGCGGATGGGTTCAACAATCTGCCGGACGAAATCGTCAACCTGTTGCGGTGATCGCCCGATATATTTCCGGGCATCCATCAAACCATCAAGGTCCACAGTTTTAAACGCCGCATCCGCCTTCAGGCGGCTGATCAGGTCATTAGGCCGACCATGCTGTTTAACTTCCGCCGCAGCCGCCATGGAATGCCGCCGAATACGTTCATGCAAATCCTGCCGGTCGCCGCCCGCCTTCACGGCTGCCATGAGAATGTTTTCGGTAGCCATAAATGGCAATTCCGCCGCGAGGCGCTGGGCAATGACACTCTGATTTACCACCAAGCCGCGTGACACATGCACCAGCATGTCAAGGATGGCGTCGGCAGTAAGAAATGCTTCCGGAATGGAAAGTCGTTTGTTGGACGAATCGTCGAGTGTGCGCTCAAACATTTGCTGGGCGGCGGTAAAGAGGGGCTGCTGCACAATGCCCATAAGCCACCGGGCTAGGCCGGTAATGCGTTCGCACAACACGGGGTTGCGCTTATAAGCCATGGCCGAGGACCCAACCTGGTGATCCTCAAACGGTTCCTCCACTTCCTTAAAGGCGGCCAGCAGTCGCACATCCTGGGCCAATTTATGAGCGCTGGCCCCCAAGGCCCCAAGGCTTGAAATAATCTGCACATCTACAATGCGGGAATACGTTTGTCCCGAAACCGGATGCACCCGTTTGAAGCCGAGCTTTTCGGCCACTGCAAATTCGAGCTTTTTGACTTTTTCATGATCCGCGTCAAAAAGCTCCAGGAACGAGGCCTGGGTGCCGGTAGTACCTTTGATACCCCGCAGCATCAGCGTCTGCTGGCGTAATTCAATATCCGCCAGACATAGAACAAAATCATAGCACCAAAGGACCGCACGTTTACCGAGCGTCGTGGGTTGGGCAGGTTGCAGGTGGGTGTAGGCCAGCACAGGCAGGTCACGCCATTGCTGGGCAAATGTGGCAACATGATCAATGACAATGGCCAGCTTGCGGGCGATAATATCCAGTGCATCGCGCAGCAGCAGCACATCGGTGTTGTCCACAATATCCATGGATGTGGCACCAAGATGCAAAATCGCTTTGGCCGCCGGAGCGGCTTTGGCAAAGGTATGCAGATGGGCCATGACATCATGGCGCAGCGTAGCCTCCTGGCGGGCGGCCTCATCAAAATCAATATCATGGAGATGCGCCTTCATCTGCGCGAGCTGCTCAGCGGTGATGGGCATACCGAGCTGTTGCTGGGCTTCCGCCAGCGCCAGCCAGATTCTGCGCCAGGTGGAAAATTTTCTTTGCGGAGAAAACACTTCCAGCATTTCAGCCGAAGCGTTACGTGTTACCAGGGGGCTTTGAAAAACGAGCATTTCCGGGGGCGTTTGCATTGATTCTCCATTGGGCCAGTGCCGTATATACCACGGACAGTGGTCGCTTGATCTACGGTCCGATACGCCAGGAACTTCAACGAACATCTCGTTACGTGCCTGCGCATAAGACCTTGCTATGTAAATAGTAACACAATATCGCTGAACTGGAAATTTGGGACCAGATGCCGCTATGCTCTTGCTTGACGAATATAGGCAGTGCCTTGACGTAAAACCGATGATTGCCAAAGGCGTGGTTTCTGTTACAACAAGAGTCTCGTGGTTTGCAGGCGACCCCGCAGGGCAGTAAAACTCGGCCTTCAGGGACTTGTTGCCGCAGGCCCACGCGGGTTTCCATGTTGTGCCGGTAATTCGAGAGTTGCATCGCACTTTCAGGGGATTGTTAATGAAACGCACGATTTTGCCAGTCATCGGGCCGGCTCGACACTCAATAAATGTAAACCGGTCACATTAAGCATGGCGGAGAGTTTGCGGAAGACTGATGGAATTTTTGCCGCTAAAGAAACCAGCTACTTGGGCATGTATTTAACATTCAAGGAGTCAGGATGAAAAGGTTAACGAGTATGTTCCGCACGTCGGATGGGGCTAACTACTGGCTTACGTTTGCGCTGGTGACCAGCCTTTTCCTCTTGTGGGGGCTGTTCAGCGGGATGATCGATGTGCTCAACAAACACTTTCAGGATTCGTTGCATGTTACCAAGGCTCAGTCCGCGCTGGTACAGGGATCCTGGTATGGGGCCTATTTTCTTTTAGCCCTGCCAGGCGGTTGGGTAGCAAGAAAGCTTGGATATCGGGGCGGTATTCTCGCCGGTTTGATTCTGGCACTGGTGGGTTCGCTTTTATTTATTCCGGCCGTGCGGCTTCATGCGTCAGAAGTGACCACGTTCGCGGCATTTCTGGGCGCTTTGTTTGTGGTAGGTGCCGGAATGACCTTTCTGGAAACCGTGGCTAATCCGTACACCACCGTGCTGGGGCCGGTGGAATCGGCAGTTTCCCGAATCAACCTGGCCCAGAGCTGTAACGCGATTGGCTGGATGCTTGGGCCTATTGTCATCAGCTACTTTATTATGTCCAAAACTGCCGTTGCCAATACCAGCAACAGTGCCATCTATGTACCGTATCTGATCTTGGCTGGTTTGGTTGCTATTTTGATTGTGGCATTTATTGTTTCGCCGGTTCCCGACCTGCATGCACCGCAGGAAGAGCAAGCCTTAACGCGGAAAATACAGTACACACGTCCATTGATGAAGGAAAAACATTTTGTACTGGCGGTGGCGACGCAATTCTTTTACGTGGCCGGGCAAACGGGGATATTTAGTTTCTTTATCAATTATGTGAAAGATGATCGATATTCGCCCGCGTTGCCGCTATGGCTGGCATCGCGGCTGCCGGCTGCGATGAAGTTTTCCCATGCCAATCAGTGGCACATCACCGAATACGGAGCGAGCATTATGTTATCCGTGGCCTTTGGCTGCTTTTTGGCGGGACGCATTTCCGGCAGTGCAATTCTGCGATTTGCCAAGGCGCATATTACCTTAGGCGTCTATGCGGCAATTAACGTGGTAATGATGTTGCTGGTATATCTGAATCTGGGCTGGATATCTATTATTGCTTTGATGCTCAGTTATTTTTTCATGTCCATTATGTATCCAACGATTTTCGCGTTGGGTATCCGCGGTTTGGGTGAAAAAACGAAACTCGCGGCCTCCTGGATTGTCATGTCCATTGTAGGCGGCGCGATTATGCCGCTGTTTATGGGGTGGTTGGCGGATCAATATTCAATGCGGGTCGGATTTCTGATGCCACTGGGATGTTTTGTATTTATCATGTTCTACGGATTCTTCTGGCAGCGGTTTTTCCGGCAGGACATGGAGCCTGAGACAATCTGGAACTAATCATTTCGAGGGCCTTCATGCACCGCTAAAGCAAGACCAAGCCGGAGGCATTCATATTGCGGGAGCCTCTTCGCGCTGGGCGAGTTTGCGTTGCAAGGTGCGCACCGAGATTCCGATGGCATGGGCGGCTTTTGTCCGGTTATTGGAAAAACGCACCATTGCGGCGTCAATGACCTGCTGTTCAAGTTGCGCCAGCGTCAGGGGCGGACCGGCCATCCCGATCGGCGCAACGGCGTTGGCGCAGCCAGCAGGGTGCGTGGCATTAACCCGATCCGGGGCCACCGGCAGCCCACACTCTGCGATAGGGGTCACGATGTGAGGCGGCAGATCACTTAAAGCAAGGGTGGTTCTGGATTTATCAGAAAGCACCATGGCCCGCTCGATGACATTGAGAAGTTCACGCACATTGCCAGGCCAATTATAACGTTCCAATGCTTCCAACGCTGGCGCACTGACCGAGCTTACATTGCAGTCATTTTGCAGGTTCACGCGTTCGATAAAACCGCGCACCAGCAATGGGATATCTTCCACACGCTCGCGTAGCGGCGGCATGCGAATGGTGATGATGTTGAGACGATAGTACAAATCTTCACGGAATTGGCCTTTGGCCACCATGGCTGGCAAATCCCGGCTTGTGGCTGCCACCACGCGCGTATCGACTTTAATGTCGCGATGGCCGCCCAGCGGGGTCACAATGCGGTTTTCCAGAACCCGCAGCAGCTTGGCCTGCAGCGGCAGGGAACAATCACCAATTTCATCAATAAATAAGGTGCCTCCCTTGGCGGCTTCGAATCGGCCCACACGCGTACCAACGGCTCCCGTAAAGGCACCTTTTTCATAGCCAAATAATTCACTTTCTATCAGGGATTCAGGCATAGCTGCGCAGTTCAGGGCAATAAACGGGCCTGCACTACGGGGAGAATTTCGGTGAATGGCCTGGGCTGCAAGGTCTTTACCGGTTCCGGATTCTCCCAGAATCAGAACGGTGCTGAAGGCCTGACTGGAGCGGGCGATCAAACGAAAAACATTTTTCATGGCCGGCGAGTGGCCTAACATCCCATTCTTGGAGCCATCCAATTCCGGTTCGTTGCTGATTTCCTGTTTGGTGTTCTTCTGGCAGGCTTCCACCAATCCCATGAGCCTGGTGAGCATGAGTTTGGCATCCATGAGATTATCCAAGCTGTGATGCGCGCCAGCGCTGATGGATTTAACCATGTCGTCCACAGATTGCATTCCATGAACCAGAGGCAAGGGCGTGTCAGGAAAATAAGTCTTCCAGTGGGCGACAAGATCGATGCGTGCAATGTCACCGGGAATCATGTGCGCGATCACGCAGTCGATTCCCTCTTCAACAAAACGCAAAGCTCTTTCGGCAGAGTCCGCCAATTTGACGTTATACCCCGCTTGGGTAAGCAGGCCCTCGAGCGTGGCTCGCTGGGTGGGATTATCTTCAATAACAAGAATTTCATATTCGTCCGTGGTCTTCATATCTTTGGTGCTCCAGAATGTGCGGCGCGGAATATAGAAATTGGCGACCGGTTCTTGGACACAATAAGCTTGCCACCTCGTTCCATCTTGACCAGAGAATGACATGATTCTATAACCGGTGCGCCGATAAAGCAAAAAAGCCGGAAATATCATTTTGCAAGGATATTTCCGGCTAATTAAAGTCACATCATGGCTTCATCCGAATGAACTTACTTGGTCGTGAGCTCGTTTAGAGGGCTCTGCGACGAAACTTCAGGCCCCCAACCACGCCCATACCGGTTAAGGTCAGAAGCGTTGGCCAAAAAGCCGCCGGAAGCGGAGCGGCACCTGTCGCTACTACTCCCAGCCCCGGAACGTCAACCTGCTTCTGCGTGAGATCCTGCTGACCATTGGGTGCACTGGATGTCACATTGGTTGCGGCCTGAGTCTCGTAATTAAGCCCGGGGCCAGATACCCTGTGGGAAGTGGTAGAAACCACGGTGATATAACCCAAGGCTTCCAATCCGTTAGCGGCGGTATAGGTTGTTCCAGTATAAAACCACTTATAGGTGCCGCCATCGGCGGTGGTATCGCTGGCACTGCCAAACGATCCCCTTACCCCGGAGTTGGTGATCGTTAACCTGGGGGTCGAAACCAGGGAGGAAGCGGGCCCATTTAACTGGAGGCTGACAAAGGCCTGATTGGTTGATCCTGTGCCCAGCAAGGTTGTTCCTGCCGCACCAAACATAAGATAATAGGTAAAATCATATGTTCCGGCGACGGAACCACTGGTGGCCACGGGACTGGCAGAAGTCAGGACGATTTCCGCTTGCGCTGTCTGGGCGGAAGTGGAGATCATTCCGGCGCATGCCAAAGCCGCCGTAAGAGCGAGGCTGATTTTTGTAAACGTATTCTTCATGGTAACACTGTCCTTTTCCAAGTATTTTGGGATTGCCAACGTGCTTTAAGCGTTGCGCAATGAGCCAAAAACTAAACCAAGCCGGAGTTTAATGGCCGCATAATTGGAACCAACCAATTAGAAAATACGGTCAGAATTCCGACAACATTCAATCAACATTCAAACCATTGCTTAAACGGTGGTGCACCACCTTCAGACAAGTATTGAACGTTGAAGAGAGCAAATTCCTTTAAGAGCGTCCCCACTACTTAAAGTGTTGCTGCGCGTAGCGCCGACAACTTCATTAAGCCCATGTATAACAGTAGGCCTCACATCAGTTGAAGTCAAATAATTAAATCAAATAAATAAACCATCAAGGTCGTTTTCTATATGCGGAAAACTCTATCCACTTTTCGGCATTTTCACTAAGACAAAACGTCACATAACCGATGCTTCAACTTAGGGAAAGTCTTGCCTTTTCATGTCTTGGAATTAGCAGCTTCAGCAGGATCATCCTCTTTGAGTTCCGTGTGGGCGCTGGAGTTCATATCCAGTTTTACCACGTCATAGTGAAAAAATAATGCCACCGTCCAGTCGATGATCACCCGTAATCGCCGCGACCAGTGCGGCATCTGCGTGAGATAATAGGTGCGCCACACCCACCATGCGGCAAAGCCGCGCACTTGAACCTTCATCACGCGACCAATACCGTCATAATGTCCTAAGGCCGCCAGTGTACCCAGACTCTTGTAAACAAACGGGGCCAATGCCTCATTGCGCCCTTTGCGACAGATGTTGGCAGCTAACACCCGCGCTTCGCGTAAGGCGTGTTGTGCCAACTGGGGGTATGGCTTGCCTTCAGGATCTGGTATCCAGGCACAATCCCCGATTGCCCATATCTCGGGCCGCTGCTGGCACTGCATCGTAGGCTGCACAACAATGCGGCCATGCTGCTTGGGAATGGGAAGATCGGCCAGCAACGGGTGCGATCCCAGCCCGGCGCACAACAGCGTAAGGTTGGCGGGAATAAAGGTTTTATCCTTGAGCGTAACACCCTGGGGACTAATTTCCGCCACCGGTGTATTTATGCGGATTTCCACACGTCGCTTTTCCAAAACGGTTTTAGCAAACGCGGCTTGCCCGTCGGGCATTTCCTTTAGAAATGTCGCACCAGCCTCACACATCAGCACTTTGATTTCCTCATAACGAATATGCTGATATGTACCGCAAATGTTGCTAAGGAATTCTGTTAATTCCCCCACCAGTTCCACGCCCACCAGGCCGGCACCTATGATCACTATGGTGAGAAGCTGTTTTTTGCGGGCCGGATCGCTTTCCACATCGGCCTGTTCAAACGCATCAATAATCCGATTGCGCAGCGCAATAGCGTCAGCGAGCGTCTTAAAGGCCATGGCGTGTTCCGAGCCGGGAATAATTGCACGGTTGGTTATCCCGCCAACCGCCAATACCAATTGGTCATATTCCACATGATAGCGGTGACCGCCAGGCTGATGAATGGCGTCGATATGATGTGATTCAACATCTATATGCGTTACGTCCGCCATAATAAATCGGGTGCGATTCAGAAGCTGACGTACCGGGCACACGACATGCCGCGGATCCAATACCCCCGAACCCGCCTCAAATAACAGCGGTGTTATTAACAGATAATTATCCCGGCTAATCAAGGTAATGTCTGTATCTTCCGCAGATGCAGTGGCTTTTTCCAATGCTGCGGCGGTGTAAACGCCGCCAAAGCCTCCCCCCACGATGACCACCCGATTTTTATGAGCTGCACTCATCGCAGGCGCTCCTTCAGATGTTCGCCCACGCGCAGGGCATTGGCCATGGCGGTCAGGGAGGGATTCACTGCCCCGATACTGGGAAAAAAGCTGGTATCCACGACATATAAATTATCCAGCTCATGGGCTTTGCAATGAATGTCCAACACACTGCAGGCGGCGTCAGTGCCAAAGCGGATCGTGCCGGATTGATGAGCCACGCCGGCAATTGGAATACTTTTACTCATGTACAGATGATTAGGAATCAGATGGGGAGATAGCGCGGCGTGGCCCAGCAGAATTTTCAGTTTGGCGCGCAGTCGGTGGGTAGCCTCCTGATTGTTAAAAGTGTAACTAAGCTGAATACCACCCTCTTTGTTAAGCGTCACCCGATTGTCAGGCATGGGCAGGTCTTCGGTGGTAAGCCAGAAATCTACGGAGTGGGTAGCCATCTCCGTGAGTATGAAACCGGGGGCGAAGGTTCCGGCATCATCGCGGAACATAGGTCCGCGGGTTTTGCCGATCATTTGGATGTTACCAAGCGGGAAATCAAAGTCGTCGGCTTTGAAATAAAAATCATTGCAGGAAAGTGTCTTTTGAAAAATCGTGTCATTGGGTCGCCGTGAAAGCGCCACGACCGCATCAGAGTTATGAAACATAAAATTCCGCCCGACCTGATCAGATCCATTGGCCAAGCCATGCGGATGCTGATCATTGGCGGAGAGCAGCAATATGCGCGCCGAATTGGATGCACCCGCAGACAATACTACAATACTGGCGGAAAATGCTATTTTTTCACCCTGATGATCCACGAGAACACGCGTAACCTCTCGGCCGCTGGGACTGGTTTCAAGTTTGTAAACCGACGCATCGGTAAGCAAGGTGACATTGGGATGTTTCAGAGCCGGACGAATGCAAATATTTTCCGCATCGCATTTGGCCAATACCATGCATGGAAATCCATCGCAGCTATTACAGCGAATGCACTTGCCGTTGTGCATCTGGGATTCATTAAGCATAACGGCGGTGGGCGCGTGAAAGGGGTGATATCCTTCCCGCTTCCAGGCATCGGAAATACCTTCGATAACCGGCTCGTGACTTATGGGCGGAAAATCATAAGGTCCGGAGGATGGTCCTTCTGTCGGGTCTTCTCCGCGCAGGCCATGGACCTGATAGAGTTGTTCCGCGCGAAGGTAATAGGGTTCAAAGTCCTGGAAGGAAATGGGCCAGGCGGGAGAAATCCCGCCATGATGCTGAATCTCACCAAAATCGGCCGGCCGCAGACGAAACAGGGCGGCTCCGAACATTTTGGTCGCCCCGCCTACAAAGTAATGGACACCTGGTTGAAACGGCTTGTCGTCTTTGTCATGCCAGATATCTTTGGAAACATATCGGTTATCGACAAAGACCTTCTGGGCGTCCCAATTATCCACTTCGCGTGGTAACCACCCGCCACGCTCCAGAATCAGGATGCGCTTTCCCGTGGAGGCCAGGTGATGCGCCAGCGTGCCCCCGCCGGCACCAGAGCCGATGATAATCATGTCGTAATCTTGATGTGCGTTCATATAAGATTGCCCTTTTTTATCAGATCAAAGGAATTATTGCGGAACAGCGGCGGACCGCAATTTCAAGACCGGATCAGGGGGTGCGTGCCCCAGCCAGCCACCGGTAAATCCGGCTCGGTGCAGGCCCCTTACCAGCGCCGGGCATTGGCGCATAAGTCGCCATAGTAAACCTGAACGAAAATTTTCAATCATCAGGACAATGGGTCCTTGATTCAGCCCGCAATGCCAGGGCGACTGCCAATACGGAAATTTTTTCGTTACGCCAGGAAACGTTGCGTTGAAGGTGGACTTGAACCCATACGTGTTGCCAACGCGGAGGTTTAAAGCGTCAAAATGGTCGATGGCGGGCAATACAATTTCAGGTGCAAAGGGCAGTGACGCGATGACTCCCCAGGGTGCCAGAGTACCATCATCCGGCCCGTCGGGTATGCCGCGCCCCACGTAACCGAAGAATTGACACTTTTTGCCGCCCATTTTGCGCGTCAACGGCCCTGGGCCAAGGCAGGCGGTAATACCCCAGCAATTTTCACCATATCCTTTAAAACCCAGGGGATTTTCAATGGCATATTGGCGTTGCGCGTACGTAGCGCGGCGACTGTTCTCAAAGTAATCAATGCTTTTCGATCGCATGTAACAATCCTGGATGCCTCGGAAGTCGGTCCAGATATGTGAAAGCTGGTGGGTAAATAAGGGGCCGGAATATACAAACTCAAAATCGTAGACATTTCTCCAAGTATAAGTCGAGGCCCACGCCGTATAGCTTTCCTGGGGCAGAGAAAAGCTCGGTGCGCCCAAAGCCAGCAGGTATAAGATTAATGCCTCGTCATATCCTTCCCAGCGATAGGGCAGGAAACCATTTTCCGGGGTCCAACCGAGGGCGACCGTTAAGCCACTATTGGATGCCCATTGCCAGTCTACGCGGTCGTAGAGTTCCTGGGATAAAACGCGAATTTCCTTCTCTGCCGCCGCGCCTCCGGAAAAATAGGCCCCGGCCACTAGCATGCCGGCGATCAGCAGTGCGGTATCGACGGTTGATAATTCGCATTTCCCGACGCGTTTTCCGGTGCGCATATCAAGAAAGTGATAATAAAATCCCTTATATCCTGTGGCGTCAACCTCGTTGCCCTGGGCACTTTTTTTGAAAAATCGCAGGGTGGCCAGCGTTCGCTTAATGGCCTGGCTGCGGGTAATAAAGCCACGTTCAACACCCACCGGATACGCAGAAAGCGCCAAACCAACTGCGGCGATACTGGCGGGTGCCCCTTTTTTTACGGTATCCGCCACCAGCCCATTGAGATCATTAACCTCATGAATAAAATAGCCGAACGTTTGGCGTTGAATTTCTTCAAGTTTGTCAGTACGTGCTGGGGCCTGCCTCATGATGTAAGCTCTCCGCTAAATGGTTCCGGCGTAGTTTGCAGGGTAATAGCCGCCACACTTTGCGGGGGCATGGTGAAGTCCAGATGTACGGTTCCCTGTTGACGTGTCCAAGGTTGCGGCGTGCGCATGATCTGGGAGGCCGCGTGCAACTGTTCGACTTCCCGGACACTGGGAAACTTCGGTTCGCCCATTTCCATCCAGAGCCGCTTGGCGTTCGCGTGATCCTGATCAATACGTTCGATCCATGCCATGCGCGGAGGATCCAGGCCCGCCAGCGCGACATGCACATTCTCACACTCGATCCGATGGCGGGGTAACGCGTGGTTGCACACCAGGACAGTCACGATGCCAGGTTTCCCTACCACCCACAGATTAAGCGTCTGGTGCAGTCCGTCCACCAGAAATTCTTCAGTGCCCAGGCGGTGCAGCAATTCAAAGGCCCGGAAGGAGGGTTTGGCAACGCCTTGGAGGGTCAGAAGGCCAAAGCCTCCCTGGAAGGGCCGTCCGGGGAAATAGTTTTCCTCAAATATGTCGCTGAATGTCCAGAAACTGTAGCCTTGCACTAAACCTCTGGCTTCCATCATGGTTTTGACGATTACGCAGGCGGTATACGGATCGTCGTGCAGTGAATCGCGCGGATTGGAGGAGGCATTCCATTCCGTGTAATAAACCGGCCGCCCCCGGGCTTTTCGGTGCGTGTCCTGCGCGCGCTGCCGCATCCAACTGCGCTGGCTGTGTTGCAGCTGGGTCACGGTGTCTTCCCCGATGCTGCCTAGAGCATCGGTAGGATAATGATGCGTGCTGACAAAATCAGCGGGCAATTGATGCTGGTCACAGAAATCAAGAAATTCCGTAATCCATTGATCATTGGCGGTGGCCGGCCCACCCACCCGCAACTGATCATCCACTTGCTTGATCGCCTCGACGGTATACCGATACAGCTTGAAGTAATCAGCCTGTGTGCCGGTCCAGAAGGCCGCAAGATTCGGCTCGTTCCATACCTCAAAAAACCAGGTGCGCACTTCGGCAACTCCGTAGCGCTCTACCCAGTGGGTGACGATGTCCCTGATCAAAGTTGCCCACTGCTTGTAATCCCTGGGCGGTGTGACATTGGCCTGATATTTGAAAACTACGGTGTTGCCGGAAGACAGGGCTGAAGGCATAAAACTTAATTCTACAAAAGGCTTCATGCCAATGGACAGCAGAAAATCAAAAATTTGGTCCACGTTGAAAAATGAGTAAATCAACCGATCTTGTTCATTGACCAGCGTGCCCATGTCGTCGCTGAGCAGATCATGAAACCGTACGTGACCAAAGCCTAATTCCTTATGGCAACGCCGCAATTGCTCTTGCCAATCTGCCCGTAGCGCCATAGGGGCGTGGTCGCTGCCGACGGTGTGTTCCCAGAAATGGGGCAGCGCTCCGATACTCTGTGAACAATCGCAACGAAACTCCACGACTGCCATCAAATATCCTTTCGGCTTGCACCCTCATGGCCCATGCAATGAGAATTCCGGGCATCCCATGCAATCCATGCAATCAAGTCCGTATTCCGACAGGGTAGCCGCAGCCAAGTGCAAACAGCCCTACATAATGATAACGATCATGCAATCCCCTTGCCACGTAAACATTTTCCAGAAGAGTTGATTTTTATCGCATCGTTAGATAGCTTAAAACGAATTCGGCCAATCTGGCCAGTATGTTAGGGCCAGCGGCGTCATATTGTCGCAGTTGGCGTTTGGTGATTGTTACTGTGGACAATTCCATTAAATAGCCGATGATGACGGGGAATTATGACCGGGGCTGTAACGTTCCGGTACGAAAGGATTAACAGAAGTATGAAGACAGTCGTTCACGTCACACATGAAGCAGTTCAAAAAATCGGCGGCATCGGGGCGGTGCTCCATGGCTTGCTGACCGCCAAACATTATGCGGAACATGTGGATCGCAATATTCTGGTCGGACCGTTGTTTAATACCGATGGCCCGGCCGAGTTACGACTGGGCCATGACGGCGAAGTGCTATACAGCTCCATGGACGGATTGACCAACCATCCGTTGGCCGGTGCCCTGGCGGATGTGGAGCGTAAATACCATGTGGAATTAATATACGGCCGCAAAGCTTTTCACGACAAATTCACGGGTGTAACATCGCACCCGGAAGTTCTGCTGATCAATGTAAATCATTTTGATCAGGCCCGCATTGGCATGTTTAAGTTTCATCTGTTTGAAAAGTTCGGCATTGAATCTAACCGGTATGAATATATCTGGGATTATGAGCAGTATTTGCGTATCGCTGAGCCGGCCATTGACGCCCTCCTGGCCATCGGGTGCGGCAGCGTGCAGCACCCGGCAGTGATTTTTTCCCATGAATATATGGGAATGCCCACGGCGCTGGCGGCGCGCCTGAACGCCCCGGCCCAATTCCGCACGATCTTTTACGCCCATGAAGTGGCACCGATGCGCCGGATTGTGGAATCACATCCCGGGCAGGACATCGCCTTTTATAACGCCATGCGCCAGGCCACGCGTGAAGGGCTGAACGTCAATGATGTATTTGGTTCGCAGAAATTCTTTTATAAATATCCGCTGGTGGATGCCGCTAAACATTGTGACAATATTTTCGCAGTTGGCGATTATGTTGTGGATGAATTGCGATTTTTAGATGCGGCATTTAAGCATAAGAATATTGATCTGGCGTATAACGGCGTTCCGGCGTTTGAGTTATCGCTGGAAGAAAAGATGGCCTCACGCAGCCGCCTGCAACATTATTGCGAAACACTGCTGGGATACCGGCCTGACTTTGTGCTGACGCACGTCACGCGTCTGGTATTATCCAAGGGGTTGTGGCGGGATGTGCGTGTGATGGAACATCTGGAAAAGTTATTGCGGCATGAAAACCAAACCGCCATACTGCTGGTGCTTTCCACCGAAACTTCCGGCCGTCGCGCCGATGATGTGCAAAATATGGAAGCCTCGTACAAGTGGCCTACCGCGCACCGCGAGGGCTATCCGGACCTTACCGGAGGTGAGGCCGCATTTTATGCTGGCGTTCAGGAGTTCAATGCCCGCAGTAGAAATGCCAAAATCATATACATCAACCAGTTTGGCTTTGATCGCCGAACCTGTGGTGATCGCATGCCCGCCGATATGGAATTTATGGACATCCGGCATGGATCGGATCTGGAATTCGGGCAATCGATTTATGAGCCGTTCGGCATTGCGCAAATTGAACCGATATCGTTTGGCGCGATATGCGTATATACCGCCCTGTGCGGATGCGCGGGCTTTGTGCGCCATGTCGCGGGACCAGCCGGCACAGAAAATGCCATTGAAGTGGATTACACCCAATCCAGCGAAGTGCGTCCGCACTCCATTGAGGATTGTCTGCTGATTGATCGCGCTAATCGCGAGTATATAGAGGGCACGGTTGCCCAGACGATTGCGGCGGAAATACATCGGCGATTGCCCCGATCACCAGCGCAGTTTGAGCGCCTCCTGCGACAGGGCTACAAACTGGCCTCACGTATGAGTTGGGAAGTTGTGGCGCGGGATTATGTCCTGCCGGGCATAGAAAAGGCGTTGGCCCAACCTACGGCGGTCATCAGGCAGACGGCTGCGGTCTAGCAATACGCAGCGCGACGGCGGTTAATCAAGCGTGTAAATGGCGGTGCAGCCCGGTGCTTCGGTGATGGCTATGCTGTAAAGTTTGGCTGGCGGCGGGATTTTTGGAGCCAGTAGCTCTGCCAGCTGCTGGGCCACGCGCTCCGCACTGGGATTTATTGTGCGATCAAACGGGGAAATGTCATTAAGGCAGCGGTGATTCCAGGGATCGCAGATTTCCTTGAGAGATCGTTCCAAATCATGAAAATCCATGACCGTTTCAATGGCATCGAGTTGCCGTGAAACCACGCGGGCGGTCACACACCAGTCGTGCCCGTGCAGCGGCTCCAAGGCCCCGCCGGGCAATCGCAACTGGTGCGAAGCGCAAAATGTCGCACGTACTTCAATAGCAAACATCGGTGGTTACCCTGCAAGCAACTAACGGGACAGTTCAGAGCCGCGTTTAACAGCAGCGGCCAATGCGGCGGCGATGATATCGGCGAAGCGTTGGCTGGCCATTGTGTTAATGGCGGCTTCCGTAAATCCGCCGGGACTGGTAACTTTACGCCTTAACTCTGATGCGGAATCCTCGGATTCTTCCAAAAGCCGGCCAGCCCCGATAATGGTTTGCCGGGCCAGCAATTGGGCATCACTGGGAGGCAGGCCCAAACTCACGGCGGCGGCCGTCATTGCTTCAGCGAGGTAAAACACATACGCTGGCCCCGATCCAGACAAACTTGTAACGACATCCATCAGCGACTCCGGCACCGTGGTAACCGTGCCGCAGGCACCGAAAATGCTTACGGCAAACCGCATATCCGCACCAGTCGCGGCGCTGCCTTGGCAAATACCGCTGGCACCGGCCCCCACAAGCACGGGGGTATTGGGCATGACCCGCACCACACGAACACCAGGTCCGAGTTGCTTTTCAATAAAAGCCGTAGAGACCGCCGCCACGATGGAAATAATCAGCGTGGAGGAGTCCAGCACGGGCTTTATCTGCTGCAAAGCTTCCTCGATTTTCTGCGGCTTTACTGCCAGGAGAATAGATTCCGATTGACTAACCACGTCAGCAGATTCAGCCGAGGCGGCAATGCCCAGTTCACCGGCGAGTAATTCACGCCGCGGAGCGGAGGGATCAGCAATAAATAATTCAGCGGGCTTAAAAAGGCCGGCGCTGATCCCGCCGCGTGCAATAGCTTCCGCCATGTTGCCGCCACCGATGAAACCGAGTTTATACATTTTTTCGTTCATAATATTTTTATTTTACGGGAAAGTGATCGCAATAACCATTACATGACCATCAAAACAACTTCTACCATATCCGGTCAATACCATAGTTATCGAAGATTTTGTCCTTTCCAATAATGGCCATGGATTCGATATGCGCCTGGGCGATGAGCATGCGGTCGAACGGGTCATGGTGTTCCCCGACCAGCTCTGAGGCGTGTCCAGAAGAGCCTTCAATCTTTCTTTTCCCACAGTTCCTGTTGATCCGGAGTCAACGGATCGAACGTCCCGGGTTTGATAACAATCTGTCCCTTAAATGCCCCGGGACGTCGGCGTCCGCGCTCTTTGATTGCCAGCAGCCGCACCACCGGATCACGTCCGCGTTTAATGGTGATCTCTTCTCCGCGCTCCACGCGCGCAATAATCTCGGACAGGTGCGTTTTGAACTTGTGAACACTTAAGAACCGCATAAATAACTCCGAAACCTCACGCGTTGGCAAGGGGGAACCAAGGCAATCATGAAATAGGTCCTTGGGATCTGCCGTCATTATATCACGTTCTTGAACAACTGGAGCCTCTGCTCGAACTGCAGGAGTTGCTGCTGTCGTAGGTTCGACAAATATTCCACCACATTCATTGGTGGATTCTTCAATCGGCTTCGCAACCTCTTAATTGCTCTGCAGACCGGCCCCCGGGCCAGATCAAACTGGGAGATTAGAAAGTCGTCAGGGTGTTGAGTCTTCAAGCCATAAGGCTTCAGTGTGTGCTCCGGGAAATCTTTGGTATTGAAAGTGACGATTACCGCGGCTCGGGCAACGATTGCGGCTGCCAGGACGTGCCGGTCGTTTTTGTCCGGCAAAATCAGGCTGTCAATCAAGTGTTCATACCCGAGGACCAGACCGTCCGGCACCGCCTGATCCATCAGCTGCCGTGTTCGCGCCAGTTGTCCTGGTTTGATGTGACTGTTGTTGTCCAACACATTTCTTGTCCATTCATCGTGAATCTGGTCGGTCCAGCGGGCGCGGAAAATACCTTCACCACTGAGTTCCAGAAGAATGTCGCGCAAAGGCGCTGAATAAAACACGCATGAGTCAACGACGGCTGTGAAGCTGTCCATTCACTGGTAGCCCATCTTGAGATCTTGAGCCTGCCGGACCAACTCGTCCATCGCCCGGTTATGGTTGGCGCGACACGTCTCCTTGTAATCCATCAGATCCCTGTATGCAATGCGGCGATGGGTCCCGACGATCTGGAAGGGGATGCGCTTTTTTTCCAGCTCTTTGATGAGAAATGGCCGAGAGACCCCCAGAAGTTCTGCGGCCTGTTGGGTGGTTAGCTGAGCGTGGATGGGCATAAGAGTGACGGCGTTGCCCTGACCCATTTCCGTCAGAATCCTCATCAGGAGCAAGAAGACGGATGCCGGCAGACGAATTGTCTGCCCCTTACCCGTGTCGGCAGCGGTAACTCGGACTTCCACTGTACCTGGTGACGCAGCGGCCAATGGGGCCAGCTTGCGGCTGGACTCTTTGGCAATCTGCGTATCTTCGCTGCTAGGCAGTACAGGCTCAATAGTTAAGGTGTTCATAATACAGCTCCGTTAATCTTGCTAATGATTGTATCGGCTAGATCAGTAAAAGCAATAAACAAAACCAACGCAATATTCGAAACGTGAAAAGGAAGATGTGGCGACGACGTAATCGTGAACAAGAACGTGTGACACGGGAATTCATTTTATAAGTGATTATTTTTTTGAAATTGCCCGTTATGGCAGGCGGCCACGCCGCCACTAAAAAAAGGCCCGGCTGGTTTTACCGGCCGGGCCTTTGGAGTTCTGTTTGACGGGTCGCACGCTTCCGCTTACTTGGTCGAATAGCTGCTGCCGGTGGTGGCTTTTACCACCGCCTGGGCGGCTGCCAAACGGGCGATGGGCACGCGATAGGGTGAGCAACTGACATAATTCAAACCGACGCGGTGGCAGAATTCCACCGATGACGGATCGCCGCCGTGTTCACCGCAAATGCCGACCTTCAGGTCGCTGCGGGTGCTGCGGCCTTTCTCAATGGCAATTTTAATCAGTTGGCCAACGCCTTCCTGATCCAGTGAATTGAATGGATCCTTGGGGAGGATTTCCAGTTCAACATATTTCGGCACGAAAGATGCTACGTCATCGCGCGAAAAGCCGAAGGTCATCTGCGTGAGATCATTGGTACCAAAGCTGAAGAATTCCGCTTCTTTGGCGATCTGATCGGCGGTAAGTGCCGCACGCGGCAATTCAATCATGGTGCCGACCTTGTATTCCACTTTCTTGCCGGCCTTGGCAAACACTTCATCCGCCACAGCCCGCACGCGCGGCAAAAGGAATTCGAGTTCCTTTACGGTGTTGACAATCGGGATCATGATTTCGGGGTAAACTTTTACGCCCTTCTTAGCCACTTCAACGGCGGCCATGAAAATCGCCCGAACCTGCATTTCCTGAATTTCCGGGAATACGACCGCAAGGCGGCATCCGCGGAAGCCAAGCATGGGATTGGACTCATGAAGTTCCGTCACGCGCCGCTTGATACGGTCCAATGGCACTTTCATTTGCCGCGCCATTTCGCGCTGATTTTTTTCCTCATGCGGGAGGAACTCATGCAGCGGTGGGTCCAGCAGGCGGATGGTCACCGGTAGGCCATCCATGGCTTTGAAGATGCCGGCAAAATCTTTTTTCTGATACGGCAAAAGCTTTTTCAGTGCGGCGCGGCGATCTTTTTCATTGTCGGCGAGAATCATTTCCCGCACGGCAACAATGCGATCCCCTTCAAAGAACATGTGTTCGGTGCGGCACAGGCCGATACCCTGGGCACCGAATTCACGGGCCACTTTAGCATCATTAGGTGTATCAGCATTGGTGCGAACCTGCAGCTTGCGAATGGAATCGGCCCAGCCCATAAGTTTGGCGAAATCACCAGAAACCTTCGGCTTGACCGTTGGAACTGCACCGGAGAAGACTATGCCGGTGGAGCCATCGATGGAAATCGTATCCTTGCGGCCGAACTTACGCGTCTTGCCATTGGCACCTTTAATGGCCACGGTTCCGGCCTTGGCGTCAATATCCAGTTCAGCACAACCTGCGACACACGGCTTGCCCATGCCCCGCGCCACAACAGCAGCGTGACTGGTCATGCCGCCGGTGCTGGTGAGAATACCCACCGCCGTCTGCATGCCGCCGATATCTTCCGGAGAAGTTTCCTTCCGTACCAGAATAACTTTTTCGCCATCGGCGAAGCGTTTTTCGGCTTCCTCTGCGGTGAAGGCCAGCTTGCCGACTCCCGCCCCGGGAGAGGCCGGTAAGCCCTTAGCGATTTGATCACGGGGGGCCTTGGGGTCAAACGAGGGGTGTAGCAACTGATCCAGACTTGCTGGATCAACCCGAAGGACAGCGGTGTTCTGATCAATCAGGCCTTCGGCCGCCATTTCCACGGCGACGCGAACGGCGGCGTGGGCGGTGCGCTTTCCGTTACGTGTTTGCAGCATATAAAAATGATTATGTTCAACGGTGAATTCCATATCCTGTACATCTTTGAAGTGCTTTTCAAGAATGTCCTTCACCCGCAGCAATTCTGCGTAAGCATCAGGCAGGGTATCGCCCATGCGGACAATCGGCTGCGGCGTGCGGATACCGGCGACCACATCTTCGCCCTGCGCGTTGATGAGAAATTCGCCGTAAAATACATTTTCGCCAGTGGACGGATCACGGGTAAAACAGACGCCGGTGGCGCAATCTTCACCCATATTGCCAAACACCATCGCCTGCACATTGACTGCCGTGCCATTGAGGCCGGAGATTTCATTGATCTGCCGATATTTAATGGCACGGGGGCTCATCCATGATTGAAACACCGCTTTGACGGATTTTACAATCTGTTCGCGTGGGCTGGTGGGAAATTTTTCTTTGGTGTGTTTTTCGTAAACTTTCAGGTATCGCTGACAGACTTCCTTAAGCCCGGCAACATCCAGATCAGTATCCAGCTTCACTTTTCGCTGTTTTTTTACCGCGGCCAACTCGTGTTCAAAGTGTTCATGATCCACGCCCATGACCGTGTCACCGAACATGTTAATCAGCCGCCGCCAGGCATCCCAGGCGAAGCGCGGATTACCACAGGATTTGGAAAAGGGGTCAATCATTTTTTCAGTCAGGCCGATGTTTAACACGGTATCCATCATGCCGGGCATGGAAACCGCGGCACCGCTGCGGCAGGAAACCAGCAGAGGGTTCACCGCATCGCCGAGCTTTTTGCCCAAAGCGTCTTCCAGCAGCTTGATACTTTCATCAATCTGCTTTTCGAGGCCGTCAGGAAATTTTTCGCCATTTTTGTAATAGGCCGCACAGCATTCCGTGCTGATGGTGAAGCCCGGGGGCACGGGCAAGCCGATATTGGTCATTTCCGCGAGATTGGCTCCTTTGCCGCCCAGCAGAACTTTATCCTTAGCGCTTCCTTCCGCTTTGCCATTACCAAAGAAATATGTCAATTTATCGACCACGTGGTGGTACCTCCAGGGAAAAATTAAACCGGTGAAAACATAAAATCCGCTGATTGTTCGCCCATCCGGTGCAACGAACGCGGAAAGTGTAAGAGTATAAAGGCCCTGCGCCGGGCGTCAAACGAGCCCGCTGCCCGATCGATAAATTTCTTCGTCCGCGATGCAGGCCATTGCATCTTTGTTCGCCACGGAATCGTCTAAGTGGAATGTTATATTTTTCCGATGAGGATACTGGTGTTATGGCCGCCAAAGCCAAAGCTATTGGTCATCGCGTAGGAAACTTCGGCCTGACGTGCGACGTTCGGAATATAATCAAGATCGCATAAAGGATCGGGTTCAACATAATTGATGGTGGGGGGCAATTCACCGCGCTGCAGAGCCAGACAGGTAATCGCCAACTCAATACCGCCCGAGGCTCCCAGACTATGGCCTAAAGCGCCTTTCGTGGAGCTTACCTGAACTTTTTGAGCAAATGTTCCGAACACGCGATGCACCGCCCGCGATTCCGCCAAGTCCCCGAGTTCCGTGCTCGTACCATGGGCATTGATGTAGCCAATTTTCTCCCTGCTGATACCTGCTTCACGCAAAGCTTTTTCCATGGCCTTGGCGGCACCGGTTCCATTTTCATCGGGTGCGGTAATATGGCAGGCATCGCCCGTGGCTCCGCAGGCCAGTAGTTCGGCGTAAATGTGAGCGCCGCGGGCTTTGGCGTGTTCATACTCTTCAAGTACCACCACGCCGGCGCCTTCAGCCATGACAAACCCATTGCGATTTTTTTCAAATGGCCGACTGGCCAGATGCGGTTCGTCATTGCGAGTGGATAAGGCCCGCAAGGCGCAGAATGCCGCGAGGCCCAGCTTCGTCACCGCCGCCTCAGCTCCGCCAGCGAGCATAATATCAGCATCATCATATTGAATGGTTCGTAAGGCATCGCCGATGGCGTTACCCGAGGTCGCACAGGCGGTAGCTGTCGCAGATACTGGTCCGCTTAATCCCCATTGAATGGAAAGATTTCCCGCCGCGGCGTTGACCATTAATTTTGGAACTGTAAATGGAGAAACACGGTCCACTCCCCGTGCCAACATTTTATCGTATTGCTGTTCCATTTCTTCAATGCCGCCAATTCCGGACCCGACGATAACGCCGGCCCGGTCACGGTTGCATTTAGAAAAATCAATACCGGAATCCTTAACGGCATGGATGCCCGCTACCATGCCATACACTGAAAAGCGATCCAGGCGTTTGATCTCGCGATGCGGAAGGGTCTTCTCGGGATTAAAAATCGCGGGCGTTATTTCCCCGGCAATCCGGCAGGGATATTTGCTGACATCAAAGCGGGTAATAGGTCGGATGCCGCAGTTCCCCGCCAGCAAACTGGCCCAGAACTGTTCAAGGTCATCGCCCAGGGGCGTAACCACACCCAGGCCTGTAATAACAACTCTGCGCTTGCTCATTGTGCCGAGCAACTCCAAAAAAAACTAGGTGTCCATCATACGCCAATGGCATGAAGACGTGTCTGTAAGGACAGGCAGGAACCGGAGCGTTACTCCTGCGATTTCAGCTTCGCGGCAATTGTCTTAATATAGTCAATTGCCTGTCCGACAGTCTGAATCTTTTCCGCTTCTTCATCGGGAATGGACATCTCGAATTCATCTTCGAATTCCATAACCAGTTCCACGGTATCGAGACTGTCAGCATTCAGGTCATTGACAAAGCTGGTATCACGGGTGATTTCCGCTTTGTCGACGCCCATCTGCTCAGCGACGATGTCGATTACTTTTTGTTCAATCTGCTGGGATTCATCCATTTCAGCCATAATTACAGGCCTCCAATAAAATTAACAGTAGGTTCCAACCTAAAAATCGCCCGGATTTCCTGCCGGGCGAATAGAGTATCGCAGACTCAAAGAATTCGCAACGTCCAAACCGGATTTTTACCAAGTTCGTTTATGCGGATCAACTTATTATAACCTATTTCCGCCAGCCGTCACGTCTACCCGATTGCGCCACCTGGCCCTTACATGCACATCCCGCCGTCCACGACCATGACCTGCCCGGTAATGTAGCCTGCCGCATCGCCCGCTAAAAATCCCACCATGGCCGCCACCTCGGCCGCCGAGCCAAAGCGCCGTAAAGGAATCATTTCAAGAACTTTGTCTTTAATCTGTGGCGGCAGAATATCCGTCATGTCCGTGGTGGTAAACCCCGGTGCAACACAGTTGGCCGTGATCTGTTTGCCCGCCAATTCCCGCGCAATCGATTTTGTCAGACCAATTAGCCCGGCTTTGGAGGCTGCATAATTAACCTGCCCGGCATTTCCCATGATCCCGGAAACGGATGCGATATTAATAATGCGCCCGAATTTGGCCCGAATCATGCTGCGCGAAGCCGCGCGGCAGGCCACAAACGCCGCCCGCAAATTCGTGTTGATGACATCATCAAAGTCTTTATCCTCCATACGCATAAACAGGCCGTCACGCGTTATGCCGGCGTTGTTTACCAGCACGTCCAGCCGGCCATGCTTTTCAATAGTACTTTCAATGGAACCGGCCAATGCTGCAGAATCCGCAATATCCAGTACCGCCGGTTCCACACTTTGCCCCAGGTGTTCCAGTTCATTGACGAGTGTTCGCAGCTTTTCTTCATTGCGCGCCACCGCCACCACGTGGTGTCCATCCAGTGCCAGAGCTTTTACAATCGCTTCGCCAATCCCGCGTGAACCGCCGGTGACATAGGCCACTTTTTTCTGATTTTTCATTTCCGCCATCTTGGCTCCTGATTCTTTTTATTCTGCAGCTTTGCATTCCCGCTGCCAAAAAACCTGTTTTCGGCACATACCGTCGCTATGCCAACTACTTATTTCAAACGGCAGACAATTGCTTCAACGCATCAACCGTTGATACGTTAGTGACTACCGCCCGCCGATCTATCCGCTTGTGCAGGCCGGTTAAAACTCTGCCGGGGCCAAGTTCCATATAGGAATCAACGCCTTGCCCTTTAAGGTATTCCATGCCCTGATACCAGCGAACCGGGGCAATAATCTGTCGGACTAATAAATCTTTAATTTCTTGCAAGTCCGTACCATGCGGCTGGGCCGTCACATTGCTGATCACCGGGCACGAAGCGGGTTTGAATGGAACTTTCTCCAACACCTGCCGCATTTCATCGGCGGCACTTTGCATAAACGGCGAGTGGAACGCTCCAGCCACCGACAGCAGCACTGCTCGCAGGCCGCGCGACTCCGCTATCGTTGCCGCTTCTTGACACGCCGCCACCGCCCCGGAGAGCACAATCTGCCCCGGTGCATTAAAATTAGCGGGTACGATAATGCCTTTGTCACCGGCCAGGCGGCAAATTTCCTCCGCGGTCGGTTCGTCGGCTCCAACCAGCGCCAGCATCGTGCTGGGCGTGCTGGTGGCTGCGGCTTGCATCAACTGTCCACGTGCCCGCACAAGCCGGACCCCATCTTCAAAGCTAAATACCCCGGCAATGCATAATGCCGTGTATTCGCCAAGCGATAACCCCGCGATGAAATCCGGAACTGCAGTGAGATTCTTTTCCGAAATCAATGTTTGATAAATCGCCATACTGGTGACAAAAATTCCTACTTGCGCGTTGTCTGTGGCCTGCAGGTTGGTATCCGGGCCGTTAAAACACAGATCGGAAAGTCGGAATCCCAGTATGGCATCGGCCGCGTCATACGCCGCCTTGGCCGCTGGATACTGATCATAAAAGTCTTTGCCCATACCCATGGCCTGCGCGCCTTGACCGGGACAAAGTAGTGCAAATTTCATAGCTTGCTTCCAAGAGTTACGGGAAACATGTCCCGCCTTAAAGTTATTTATAATTTAACCGTAGCCGATGCCCAAGTGAGTCCCGCACCAAATGCCACCATGATAATCCAATCGCCCGGACCGCAGGCACCGGACCGCAACGCTTCATCCAGCGCCAAAGGCACCGAGGCGGCAGAGGTATTGCCGTAGCGGTCGATATTCACAAAAACCTTCTCTTTGGGGAATCCCATTTTCTCCGTGGCACTATCAATAATGCGCTGGTTGACCTGATGCGGCACGACAAGCTTTACATCCGCGGCCGTGAGGTTACAGGCCTCCATGGCTTTTTTCAGACTGTGAGTCATCTGGTGGACCGCAAATTTATAAATTTCGCGTCCATTCATTTTCAGGTAGTGCTGACGGTTAGCAACCGTTTGTGCGCTGGCCGGCAGGCGCGATCCGCCGGCGGGTACATAAAGCATTTCGCCGTCCATACCATCGGCACCGAGTTCAAATGCCTGAATTCCCCGCTGGGTATCTTCCGTGGCGGAAAGCACCACGGCTCCGGCACCGTCGCCAAATAAAATACACGTTCCGCGGTCCGTGTAGTCCACAATTCTAGTAAGCGTTTCAGCGCCGACTACAAGAATATTTTTGTACGCGCCGGCCTGAATAAATTGCGCAGCCGTGGCGATGGAATACACAAAACCCGAGCAGGCGGCCCCCATATCAAATGCGCCAATATGCCGCTTGACCCCTAATTTTTCCTGCAACAGGCAGGCGGTGGAGGGAGTAATTAATTCGGGCGTCAACGTGGCGACAATGATCAGATCCAGATCATCGGCAGAAATTTTGGCGCTTTCCAGGGCTTTTTGCGCCGCCTGTAAGGCCAGTGTAACCGTGGATTCCCCTTCACTGACAGCGCGCCGCTCCCGGATGCCAGTGCGCTGAACAATCCATTGATCGTCGGTTTCCACCAATTTTTCAAGATCGGCATTGGTTAAACGCCGCTGGGGAACACAACTTCCGGAACCGGCGATATAGGCTCCAAATCGGGCCATAAATACAACCACTCCTGATGACAGTACCAATCCGCCGTATTGCCAAAACAAACCTGAACCATCCGCAGATTGCTGAAATTAGATTAACGGCTTCGTAGGTTTTACGCCACCCGTTCGGACAGCCGGGCGGAAATTCGTTCATTGATGTTATGCACCGTGGCCTGCTTGGCCGCATGGACTGCGTTGCGAATTGCCTTATGACCGGCCGATCCATGTACCTTTAGAAACAACCCAGATACCCCCAGCAGCAGCGCTCCACCATACTCTTCATGGTCATACAAGGTAAAGGTTTTTTTAATGATTGGCGCCAGTTCGCCCGCACTTTTCGCAGGCAGGTGTGCCAGTTGTTCTTTGAGTGTGCGCAGCAGAGACCCACCCATCCCCTCAATAACTTTCAGCACCACGTTTCCGGTAAAGCCATCGGTAATCACCACATCACACCGATCAGCGAAGATGTCTCTACCCTCGATATACCCGATAAAATTCAAGCCACTGTCTTTTTCCAGCAGCAGTCGCGTTTCTTTTACCAGCGCTGTGCCTTTTTCCTCTTCGGTGCCGATATTCAGAAGCCCCACCCGTGGCGATGCAACATCATAAAGCGTTTGTGAATACACGGACGCGAGAATGGCATATTGATGCAGATGGGCCGCTTTAGGCTGGACATTGGCCCCGGCATCGCAAAGCAGAACGCGGTTATGACCATTGGGAATCGGTATGGCGATTCCCGGGCGTTCGACACCGGGAAGGGCCTCAAGCATCAGCACGCCCGCCGCCACTAAGGCACCCGTGTTGCCGGCTGAAATAATTGCGTCCGCTTTACCGGCGGCGGCGAGTTTTACCATGCGCACAATCGAACTGTCGCGTTTCTGCCGCACCGCCTCCACCGGGGAATCATCCATGCCGATGACTTGAGACGCCGGTTCTATATGGACGTTGGGATGCTTTGCCATAACATCGGCCAGCTTTTCGCGCAGCAGTTCTTCCGGGCCAACCAGGATGATTGCATCATCGGACTGTAAAAACTCCAATGACTCAATGGCTCCCTGAATGATTTTATCCGGAGAGTGATCGCCACCCATGGCGTCTATCGCGATGCGCATCGCCCGACTTGCCTCAAAAAATTACACAACGGTCCAACAGCTTAACTTAGAGAAAAAGCACGGCGTCGCTTGCCGCTACAATGCGGACGGTTTATCTCAACGTCCCATAGCAGCGGACTATTTCTTGGTGGTAGATTCTTCGAGATCCACGCTTAGCCCGCGATTCACATAGCCGCAGTTGCTGCACATGCGATGCGGCAGACGGCTTTGGCCACATCCCGGACAGCGCGAACTGGCGATTCCGGTCAGGGCCTGATGGGCGCGCCGCATACCTTTACGGGATTTGCTGGTTCTTGCAACAGGTAACATGTCGTCTACTCCTTGGCATTGCGCTAACTTTGCTGCGCAAAGGCCCTTTTCAAGTCCTTGATGATCGCTGCATCGCTCATAATGCCGGCATGAAAATCTCATGCCACTGCGATTCTTCGCGAAATACCCGATCCAACCGGCTTTACATTCCGGATCATTCGAACTAAATAAGTTAAGAAAAAAGCCTGAATATGTCAAGACAATACCTTGGTTATCTTTTTTACCATTAATTTGCATTGTCGCTATACTCTTCGGCCATGACGCTGAAATTTGAAATTATTGCCCGGGATTCCTCCACCAAGGCCCGTCTGGGTCGCATACATACCCCGCATGGAAGCTTTGATACGCCCGCCTTTATGGCCGTTGGAACCCGCGGCAGCGTCAAAGGCCTCACCCCCGATATGCTCCATCAGGCCGGATGCCAGATTATTTTGGGAAATACCTATCATCTTATGTTGCGCCCGGGATCTGACGTGGTACGCGACTTGGGGGGCTTACAAAAATTTTCCGGTTTTAACGGTCCGATGCTTACCGATTCGGGGGGGTTTCAGGTTTTTTCCCTCTCAGATTTGCGACATTTTGATCGCGATCACGTGGTGTTTAAATCACATATTGACGGCTCGGCCATTCGCCTGGGGCCAGTGGAATCCATGAAAATACAGCATGAACTCGGCGCCGATATTGCCATGGCCTTTGATGATTGCCCCCCGGCAGACTGTCCGCCGGAACGGCTGGCCGAGTCGATGGACCGCACGATTCGCTGGGCCGGTATATGCCGCGAGGAACATGAAAAGCTTGACCCGGAAAACCGGCAGGCGCTATTTGGCATTGTGCAGGGTGGAACGAATCCGGAGCAGCGGGCGCGTTGTGCAGAGTCGCTGATTGCCATGGATTTTGATGGCTACGCCCTGGGCGGCTTGGCGGTGGGGGAGGGGCATGACCGCATGATTGCCACCATTGACCATGCCGCGCCGCTGCTGCCCGAAGCGCGTCCACGATATTTAATGGGTGTCGGATACCCCGTAGATATTCTGGAAGCGGTGAAAAGAGGTGTGGATATGTTTGACTGTGTACTGCCCACCCGCAACGGCCGTAATGCATTGGCATTTACCTCCGCCGGCCCCATCCGCCTGCGAAACAGCAAGTACATTCGCGATACGAATCCTTTGGACGCTTCCTGTGATTGCATGTGCTGTCAGCATTTTTCCCGCGGTTACCTGCGGCACTTATTCGCGGTTGGGGAAATGTTGGGACCAACGCTGATCTCCCTGCACAACCTGCGCTTCTTCCAACGGTGGATGCTGGACATTCGACAGGCGATACGCGACAATCACGGATCTATGCTCATTGCGCCGGGCATGGCCCAGTGAGTAACCTCCGGGAGTTAGGAGTTTGGAATTGGGAGTTTGGAAGCGAGCCGGCGAGATGTCGGCGGGATAGGGCGGCCTTGGCCGTTTGCAACGAATTGTTACGGAAGTAATAGGTTTTGGATGTCATTTGAATTTGGGATATGAAAAGTTACCAGGGTGAACAAGAATGGCAGGTAAATCGTGAGCCATTCTAACTCCCAACTTCTAACTCCTTAATTCTCGTCCCCTTTTGGAGATTTTCCATGAAATCATGGATCGTATTTGCTTTGTTGTGTCTTTCCTGTGCACTTTTTGGAGCACCATCGCTGGCCACGGCTGCAGCACAGCCGACCATTGCTACGGCCAAGCCCGTTGCGGGCACCGGGGCGGCCGTCGCACCCACGGCCGCGACACCGGCCCCAACCGTCGCTCCGACAGCGGCACTGCCAACTGCATCCACGACCGCCGCAGCTCCGGCCGCCGCAGCTCCGGCCGCCGCAACTCCGGCCACCGCACCTGCTGGCGGTTCAAGCACAACTGCCGCCACCAGTCAGCCGGCCCAGCCGCCGGAAACGTTAACCAGTGAGATTATGAGCTTCGCGCCGCTGGCGTTGATGCTCATTGTGGTGTTTTTTTTCATGAGTTCCGGACGCAAACGCGAACAGAAGAAGCGCGATCAAATGTACAACGGCTTGAAGCGCGGGGCCCGTGTGGTAACCGCGGGCGGTTTGATTGCTTCGGTGGTTGAGGTTCGCGATGATGAAGTGGTCTTGAAAGTTGATGAGGCCAACAACATCAAAGAGCGCTATACCAAATCAGCGATTATTAAAGTGCTGGATGAAGGTGACGCGGCCCCGGATAAAGCCTGATCGCGATGTCCGGCTTATGGACCCGGTAGCGCCGGGGGGTACACAATGGCGGGCCGCCGCGGCGGCCGGAGAATTCTGGAAACACAATGAAATACAATCTGCTTTCCCGTTTTATTCTGATCTTCGGTGCCATTGCTTTGGCGCTGTTCTGTATTTTTTCTAAGGGCCTCAATGGCGGTATTGATCTGTCGGGTGGAACCGACCTGATCTATCAGCTTAATGTGCCGCCAGGATACAAAGGTGATCCCAATGTCCTGGCCCAGCAGGTGATTTCCGTATTACGCCAGCGCGTGGATCCCGAGAATGTGCATAATCTGGTCTGGCGCGTGCTCGCCGGTGAACGCATTGAAATCCAGATGCCGTTGGCCAGTGCCGCGTCGCGACAAGCCCAAAGCAATTATCAGAACCTTGTTGATAAGCTTCTGGCGGATAATATCATGCCCTCCCAGATCGGCGCGGCGATGGCATTATCGGGAACTCAGCGGCAGGCCCAGATAAAAGTTCTCGCCCAGGGCAATCCCGCACGTTTAGCCCTGCTGAAAACGCTGGCCACGCGCTATGACGCTTTGGCCGCCGCCCGAAAAGTTGCCGCCAAATTTACCAACGATCCGCAAAATATGCCGGCTCATGATATTGCGTTGTTAAACAACACGACTGCCGCTTACCAGAAGACCTTGCGAAAAGTGCTGGCCTTTAATGTCAACGTGCAGCATCTGGCGAATCTGCTTTCGTCCACCTATGGCCGCAAAAACCCCCAGGCGCAGGCCGCCTTAAGTGATCTGATCAAACGCCATTCAGATCGGGACAAATTAATTCTCCAAATTCAAGCCGCCTACAAGCAGGTCCGACTACACAGCGCCGGTCTGGATAGCCCGCAGGAACTCGAACGCATGTTGCGCGGTGCGGGTGTTTTGGACTTCCGAATTACGGTTAATCCGCAGAATGCCGGTGCCCAGCGGGCGCTGGCGCAGTTGGCCACCAAGGGGCCGCATAATGGCTACACCCCTGCCGGGACTGCGTGGTTTGAAGTTGATCCGCGCGATGGCAAAGATATTTTGCGATCGCGCGAACTGTACGCTGTGGGGCAATATGAAGGTCAACATTACATCCTGCTGTACACCAACAGTGCCCGCGCTTTAACCCATGGTGCCAACCGTGCCCACTGGCAGGTCAGCAACGCCCAATTGCAAACCGATCCACAGACCGGCGAATTGGCGGTGGGATTCAACTTGGATACCGTCGGTGCCGCGTTCATGCGCGCGCTTACCAGCCATAACATTCATCGTGATATGGCTATTTTGCTGGATGGTAAGGCCATCACCGCCCCCACGATCCAAAGCACCATCGCCGGTTCGGGGCAAATCACCCTGGGAATGCCATCCGCCCGCAACCCCGCCAAGGATATTCAACAGCAAGGTCAATTGCTGGTGCAAACCCTTAACGCTGGGTCCTTGCCGGCCACACTGCAATCACAACCCATCTCCGTGCAGACCATCGGTGCCACGCTCGGTGCCGACAACCTCAAGGCCGGTTTGCGAAGTGCGGTCATCGCGGTGATTGTCGTCCTGGGCTTCATGTTTGTTTATTACACCATCACCGGCTTGTTTGCTGACGTGGCGTTGATCCTGAATTTGCTTCTGACGCTGGGCGTGATGGCTCTCATACATGCCACGTTCACCTTGCCTGGAATCGCCGGCGTGGTTTTGACCCTGGGTATGGCGGTGGATGCCAACATCCTTATTAATGAGCGTATCCGCGAGGAAATTCATAAGGGTGCGTCGCTTTGGCTGGCGGTTAAACAGGGGTATGACCGCGTATTCTGGACCATTTTTGATGCCAATTTAACCACCTCACTAACCAGTATCGTCCTGATAGTCATGGGATCGGAAGATGTTAAAGGCTTCGGTATTACCCTGTTAATCGGCTTGGCAGTGCACATGTTCACCGCTTTATTTGTCACCCGCACGCTGATGATTGCGGCCATTCGGGCCGGCATCATGCGGAAAATTGATGATCTTTCCATACAGGAATATTTCCGCGATCTGTTTACCTTTACCTGGCTTAAAGGCCGGTGGCCGTTTATGCGGGTCTTTACCGTTACTAATTTTGACTGGATCGGCAAGCGACGGATTTTCTGGGTGATTTCCGGAATCATCATGATTGCTGGAATCCTCACATTTATCGCGCGCGGCAATAAAAAATATGACACTGAATTTAATGGCGGCACGCAAGTTACGTTGCAATTGCGCCCCGGCTTGCAGATGTCCGTCTCGGCGGTCCGTAAACGTGTGCAGAGTATTGGCCGGCAGGACACTCATCTTAAAGCTCTGCGCCATGCTACGGTCTATTCCGTCGGCACGCATCACAACCAGTTCGTGATTATTACCAGTATCGTCAATCCGCCGCAAAATAAGGCGGCACCAACTGCAGCTTCCACCGCGCCATCCGACGTGCCGGTGCAGCAGCTTACGCACGCTTTGGAAACGCAATTTGCGGATTCCATTAAGGTAACGCGCACGCTGAAATTTATGCATGTGGCTGTCCGATCCCGGCATATTCAGGACCTGCTGGATGATCATACCGTCATGCCCATTACGCATGCCAACCTCACCAATATGGCCCCCGGCCTACCCCGCGCGGACATTGGTGATTTCCGTGGGGGTGTGGCGATTTTTCTGCGGCACATCAGTCCCGCGCAAAGCGCGTCGGAAATTGAATCGCGCATCCGGGCGATGAGTCAGGAACCGGATTTTGCTGCTCTGCAATACCGCCCATTTAGAGTCATTGCACTTCAGTACGCACCAGCGGCACCGGGTCAAAAGCCTGCCGCCACCGATGCTGTGGTGGTCGCTTCCGACCCCAGTTTGCTTTATCGCGCGGACAATACAGGCGCGGTTTCGCAATGGAAATCCCAAGTTGCCGCCCCTGAATGGCGCATCGTCCGTACCGCGTTGACTACCTCCGGCGGACTGGCGGGGGTAACAAGTTTTGCCCCGCAGGTGGCCAGCGAGGCGCGGCTCAATGCTGTGATGTCGGTTCTGGTATCGCTGCTGCTGATTGTGGCCTATGTATGGATCCGATTTGGTGGTGTGCGCTACGGCTTTGGTGTCATATTCTCGTTGCTGCACGATGCTATCGTCGCCGTTGCCGCAACCGTTTTAGCGGTGTATATCCACCGGACCTGGTTCGGGCATTTTATGCTCGTGGATAATTTTAAGATCAACATGACCATGATCGCCGCCTATCTAACCATTATTGGTTACAGTGTTAACGATACGATTGTTATTTTTGACCGCGTGCGTGAAAACCGCGGCCGGTCCCGTCAACCACTGACCGCCAAACTTGTTAACGACTCCATTAATCAGTGCTTTGGCCGAACCATTTGGACCACGTTTACGGTATTTTCGGTGGTGCTGATTTTGTATATCTGGGGCGGCCAGGGTGTGCATGGCTTCGCATACGCCATGCTCATCGGGGTGATCACGGGTGCTTATAGTACTTTAGCAATTGCATCCCCGATGCTGCTGCACATGAAAGACGCCCCGGTAAAAAAAGCGATTCCGGATAATCCGTATAAAGGTGGCGACAAGGAACTCACAGCAGGCGGCTAGGAGCCTACATAATGGGATTCCGGGGAGTCTTAATGACGCGTGAATATCGACTAACCTGCCAGCTCTGGATTCCCCTGCCTTTGGAAAAGATTTTTCCGTTTTTCTCCGATGCGGGAAATCTTTCCCGGATAACCCCGCCATGGTTGAAGTTCACCATCCGCACGCCGGGCGATATCCTCATGCGGGATGGCACCCTCATCGACTACACCATCAACTGGTTGCGCCTGCCGATCCGTTGGAAAACGCGCATCGCCATGTACAATCCGCCCCGACAATTCCGTGATGAGCAGCTCCAGGGGCCGTACCTGAAATGGGTTCATACGCATCGCTTCTGGCCCGAAGATCACGGGACCGTTATTTTTGATGAGGTGCTTTATCGCCTGCCGTTGGGATCATTGGGAGTTCTGGCGCACCACCTGGTGGTGCGACGGCAACTTACGGAAATATTTACCTTCCGCCAGCGCGTTATTCCCGAGCTGCTGCTGGGTGACCAGAGCATCAAAGCCAGACTGATGGAACCGGTGACCATTCATCGGCAGGCGTGACGCCCGCAACGGTGCGGTTAATTTTCCATTTTTCAATGTGCCGGCGGCACGGCCAATGCCCGCAATGGATTTTTATGTACCCGCACCGCAAGTGGCATCGAATTAAGCTGTGAACATAAATCAATATCATCTTCCAAGCCACTCTCAATGATATTGATCCCGCCAGCACCGAGTCGTAAGGCCGCGGCCAGCCGCTCGCGCACGGAGGCAAAGCAATGGTACGCCATCCATGCGCTGTCGGTGTAGGGCAGATCAATGCGGTAGGTTCCCCCGAGCAGATGCCACAAAACCGCGCCAGCCCCGATGACATCTTCCTGGGATATCTGGCCATCGGTTCCCGCCAGTACCATAAGTGTATGCAGATGATCCAGTTGCCCCTTTAACGCTTCTGCAGTCGCCTGGGCATTAAGCAGGGATCCGATGAAAATGTCAGCCGCCGTCTGTGCAGCTACTACGGCACGGGTACCATTGGTGGTGCTTAACAGCACCGATGCTCCACCGACGCGGTGCGTCTGATATTCGGCGGGGGAATTGCCCAGGTCAAAGCCCGGCACCATCATGCAGCCGCGTTCTCCCGCGGAAAGTACAGGCGGCGGCACGTGGCCACGGGCGTGGAGAACCGCATCCACATCAGAAAATAACCTTACTTCCCGTGCTCCGTTGTGTAGCGCCGTAACAATGGTGCTGCTGGCACGTAAAACATCAAATACGACAACCTGACTTTGCGGTAGCAGCATCTCGTTGAGCATGGCAGGTAGCATTACAACATCAATCATAGACATCCTCATCCAAAGCAGAAGATATCATACCGCAACCGCAATTTTAACGGTTAACTTGACTTCGCCAATGAACTGGATATACTGCTTCAACGCTTGTGGAGCAAGCCCGCCGACTGTTATTAAGCGGTAGCGGGGCTGATCTTCAATCGTATATCCGGGTTCGTTCGTCACTTAAGGCGGACGAAAGTAGTAATGAACCGGTTTATAAAAGTAAGCCGGTTATTTATTATGAGGTCGTACGTCATTTTGGCGGAGGAGCGAAACGGACCTCGGATGCAGTAGATTTTGAAACTGCCGCCACCGTGTGGGTTCCCACTTTGCCCACACGAAAGCTGTCGCGCCCCACTCGGCAGCCCGTGGCGGCTTTTTTATTGCCGCATTTTCTGACCTTGCATTGTTTACTCTTTTCCGAATTTTCCCTGTTCAAGGATTTTTCATTGGCATTAAAGCCTAATTTAATTCCGGAACCCGCGTTACTTCTTGTCCCGGATGATGCGGGTATGCTTTCCTGGCGGGATATTTTTCTTAATGATCATCCCGTACAAATGGAGATTGGGTCCGGAAAAGGCACGTTCCTTCTCGCCGCTGCTACTGAATTTCCCAATCATAATTTTATCGGAATCGAGTGGGCACGAGCCTATTGTGATTTTGCCGCGGATCGTATCCGGCGGCATCAACTTCCCAATGCCCGCATGGTTCGCGCCGATGCGAACTGGTGGATTCGGGCCCATGTGCCGGACCAGTCGCTCCATGCCCTGCATGTTTACTTTCCTGATCCGTGGCCCAAAGCCCGCCACCATAAACGCCGGCTGATTCAAACACCTTTTCTTCTCCACGCGGTGCGCATTCTTGTGCCGGGCGGCGTCCTACGCATCGTCACCGATCACGCCGGTTATTTTGAACACATTCGCACGGTATGTTCCGAATTCAAAGCTTTGCACATCATTGATTTTGTGCCCCCGTTGCCCACCGCCGATGGGCTGCTGGTGGGCACCAATTTTGAAAAAAAATACATTCTGCAAAACCGAAGTTTCAACAGCATCGCCCTGAAAAAGCCGGAATAGCAACGCGTGCTCTCACCGTACCGTAACGCAGATAATTACCCCGACTGCGTTTCCTGCCCCGCCCTGGAAAAACCCTTAGCGCAATGCGGCAGCATTGCGTTGGGTGCGGAATGGGGTTTGGTTGAATAACTTCGCACATTCCCCGTCGCATTGGGATTGCATCACCTTCTGTCGCCCCCGGTTTCACTATGACGGGGCGCGCGGTCAGCGGCTGCAATCCATTGCACTGCAACGTACACAAGAGGCCGCTGGCTATTTTCCCAACAAACCCATAAAGGGTTTGAACCAGATGTGGGCCATGAGGTGGTAACTGTAAAGGTTTGGATGGCATTAGATCCCATGCGTCAAATCAATTTTCTTTGGCCATACGGCATCCCAGGTCCATCCTTCAATCCGCGCCAGCTTCCGCAAAAGGCGACGCCGTTCAGTCTGGCCTTCCAGCGCTTTGGCAAAGGTCGCATCATCCACCACCGGCAGGCCGATTTCCCGTAAAGGTGCCAGCGAGGGTGCGGGTGGGTCGCCGTCATCGTAAACGAGCATTAACACTGGCTTGAGTGTCACAATGTATTCGCTTATGGCCTCACGCACCGCGCCCAGCGAGGGCAAATCCAGACTGCATCCTTTTTCCAGGCCGCATTCCATGATGGTAATGGCCTCATCCAGCATGGCAATGTTCGCGCCAACTCCGGCCGAGCGCTTTGCGGAATGAAAAAAGTGAAGCACCGGATATGTGAGGTGATTTTCCCCCAGCCCCAGCAACATGCCTGTAAGTGCGATAAAGTGCGGGTGTAGCGCTGTGGTATCAGCTCCATTCCATGCGCGAAAAATGATATCCGCCGGATTTTTTCCCAATGACCAGATATAAACACCCACTTGCCGCTTTTGCGTGGCGGCGGAAATCACCGGAACTAAATACGCGATCGCTGCCCCAAAAAGAAAAAAGCCGCTGGCACAGCATAAATCAGTAAGAATCTGAAATAGTGCGCCCCGTGGCACAAAATCTCCCATGCCCAACGTAAAGAGATTGTACCCGGTGAAATAGATGCGCTGGGCAATATCTGCGGGCAGGCCCGTGTGCGCCGCGACCACGGCACCAGGCCAGGAACAGAAAATCAGGGTCCAGCCCGCCCATACCAGAAGCGTCCATGTGGTCAGGGACGCCATAACAACTAATAATCCGCCCCACGCCATCAGACGACGCGTTTTTTGGTGGATCACTGAGTACCGTAATAATTTCCCTACCAGCAAGGACACGCGCAGGCTCATCGGCCCGACGCCTTCAACAAATGTCGTCCACAGGAGATCAATGCTGGTCAATGCCAGGACCAGCAACCCCAGAATTCCAAGAAGAATGGTCATTGTTGTGGCGGCTCCTTAGTCTATCGGCCTGGGGACCATCATGGCGGTTTATGGCCATCTCAAACTTACCTGCAGCGTTACACCCGCCGGTTTCAGGTCCGCGGGTTATGCTCCGCGGAAGCCGTGAGTTTTGCAGCTATTGCTTCCTGCAAGGCAGCCGTCAGGGTTGGCTTGTCAAACCCGCCATTATGGCGCCGGCCATTGATATAAAACGTCGGCGTGGTATTGACGCCGCTGCGCAGGCCGCTGGCAATGTGTTGGCGGACCAGATCTCCGTATCGGTTTTCATCCAGTGCCGTTGCGACCACTTGAGGATCAATTTCCAGTTGCCGGGCGTATTGCAAAAGATTTTCGCGCGATAATTTGCCAGTGTCGGTAAAAAGCAGGTTGTGCATCTGCCAGAATTTTTCACCACACGCTTCTGCAGCCATGGCCGCATTTCGCGCATCAGGATGAATTTTGCTTAACGGAAAGTGCCGCCATCCAAAGCGCAGTTGGCCATTAAATTCTTTAATAAGTTCCTGGGTGATGGGATGGGCAGTCTGGCAGTGCGGGCACTGATAATCTCCGAAGGCAACGAGCTCCACAATAGCGTCAGTGGTCCCGGCAATATGATCTGCCGGCCCCAGAGGCGGTGTCAGAGGCGGTTTCGGGGGCGGACGGGGCGGTTGCAAGTGCATAGAAGATTCCATTTATGATTGAACATAATCTGCAGGAAGGGATTCCAGCGCATGCAAGATACCATCGGCACCGGGATTGATGTCAATCGGTGAAACGTAGCGCCAGCGGATCACGCCCGCGGCGTCAAGGACAAAGATTGCCCGCTCGCACATGCCATCATCATTACGGTAGACACCGTAGCGCCGCGATACCATTCCCTTGGGTTCAAAGTCCGCCAGAAGAGGAAATTCCAGCTTGCGGCTCTGACTATACGCCTTGTGGCACCAGGTACCATCCACGGATATGCCCACCAGTAAGGCATTAAAGCGTTTGAACTCTTCAATCAACTCGTTATAAATGGCGAGTTGATCACTACAGACCGGGCTGAAGTCCGCCGGGTAGAACACCAGCACGCGCGGCCGACCCTGAGTCTGGCTAAGTGTCCAATTCTTACCCGGCGCTTCGGGCAGCGTAAAATCCGGTGCCACGAACCCAACCTGTGAACCCTGATTGGTATTTTTCATCCTGCAACCCCTTGCCATTATCGTGTGTGCACACGTCGTGCACACCAGAATAGTTTACGCCCAAACGCGCCAGATGTCCCGCCGCCGATTTGCTCCATAAATATCCACCCAAAGGGTCCAAGTGGTGTGCGGGACGGGAAGGGGTGGACCTGTTGACGAGGTGGTTGGCCTTTGTTGAGGTTGGTTCAAGATGGCCAAGATGGCCAAGGTGGCCGAGTTACAAGGCAAGGTGTCCAAGTTGGGCAGGTAGCGGAAGTGGTTGATTTTAGTGGCGTTGGTTCAAGGTGGCCAAGATGTCCAGGTTATTTTGAATTTTACCGGGAAATCGGTAAAAACGAGAAGTTGGGAGGCTTTGGGAGGCTTTGAGGGCGGGGCGCATTTGCGTGTTGCGTGGGGAGTATAGGGCACCACGCGCGGCGTTTGCGGATTCCTGACCACGGGATCCGGCGTGTTATTTACTTTTCAAGGAGCGGGGCGAATCAATGATCACGGATCCCGGATCATGGATCATGGATCAGCCTGTGGAAGCTGTAGGGCGCGGAGGAAGGGGGAAAACGGGATTGGCCGATATTGGTCGGTTAATTTGCGGCTGGCACCGGGTGGTTTTTTGAGCGGGGCGATTCACGGGTTTGGGCCTTGGTCGTAGCGGGGGGACAGGCTCCTCGCTACGCCGCCCCCGTTCCACTTCGTGCCCCAGCTTTTTCCAAAGACCCTCGCACGCGCTTGAATGGGGCCGCGGCTCATGAGCCGCGGAAAGGACAACGATATTCAAATACCGGATGTGTCACTTCGGTATCCATCCGCCGACCCCAGGCTCCAAAAAGGCTCCGCGCCCTGCGTCGGTTAACGAACAGCCCGCCGCAGTCTGTATGAAATGGCCCTGGGTTAATTCGTCGCGATTAAACGTGGAAATGGCGATCGAATCCGCAATCAAGAATAGAACATGCGTGTGTGTAAAGGCAAATATTTTGCGATTATGGGACGGCAGGGGCCGGTGCTGGGGGGGGCAGAATGTGGTTGGTGTTATTTAGGGGCGGGGGAACCACGACGGGGCGCGCACCGCAGGCGGATGCGGCTAACCGAGGGGCGGCAACGTGTGGTTATATCAGGGATTGAAGATGTGTTGGGGTAAGGGCAAATATTTTGCGATTATGGGACGGCGGGGGCCGATAATGGGGGGGGCGGAATGCGGTTGGCGTTATTTAGGGGC
>JAJZDN010000133.1 GCA_021805985.1 Planctomycetota bacterium
GGTCGAGCGGTTGTTGCTGCTTGTTCCATAAAATTTTATCTCGCGTTAAAGCTACGGCTTCGTACTGCAAAACCAGATCGCGGCAACATCGACCGTGCCACATTTACTGTAACCCGGTTGATCCGATTTTGCACGGCCGAGAAGTAAGATTATGCCGACAGGTTTTCCACAAAGAAGATCCGTGGTCAAGTAGCCCGACAGGTCCCCATCGGCCATTGGCTGGTCCCCCCGATCTCCATGCTACAAATAATGCGGCGTTCATATTTCATCTCCAGCATGATATATCCCACGAAGATATTGGTTGCCGATGTGATTCCTTTCGGCAGCCCTTTTAACCAATTCGGTGGTGGGGGATTCAGTGTTTTTATTACGTCCGCCACGGCCGCCACTGTGTGCTCCCGCACTTTATACCTGTTCTTTACCTCGGTCGGATATCGTTGATCATGGGCGAGTAACAATTGATTCCCCAAGATAAGTGATGTGGGCGGCGGCGAACAGGTCTGGCACACAACTCCCGGTCTGTGTTTGTCCAAATCCACCGCTAACTCATAATCGACGTGCGGCAGCCCCAGTAAACCGCACAATTCGCATGCAATTTTCTCTGCCCAGTCCTCTCCCGTGCCGCGCTCGTCGGCCTTAAACAACAGGCGTTCTCCGTTTTCGCCAGTAAACCAGAACTTTGACTTGGTACCCAATTGTTCCAGGGATTCGGCCTTGCTGAGGTAGACCTCTCGAACAGGAAACACGATTACGACTCCCGTTGCATGACGCACCACGCTTCCGTCGGACACGATCTCCGCGCCAACAGTTACCTTTCAAGCGGAATACTCCCCAATCACTATAACAAAAACTGCCCGGAATGCCTCGGGCACCAACGGCCCTCGTTTTTTCGGGTGGGGTGCCGATAGAATACTAGGCGGTGATAACCGCATTTTGCGGTTATACTTTTACCCCATGCGAATCATTGCTGGAACATTTAGAACGCGACGGCTTATCGGGCCGGACTCTATGACCACCCGCCCCATTACGGATCGGGCCAAACAATCGCTTTTCGACGCATTAACCTGCGCTGTAACGATTCCCGATTCTGTCGTGCTGGATTGCTTCTCCGGCACTGGTAGTCTGGGGTTGGAATGTTTGTCGCGGGGCGCAAAGCGGGTGATTTTTGTGGAGCGGGATCGCAATGCGCTGGAAGGTCTTCGCAACAATATAGGGGCCTTGCGCGTTGAGCAAGAGTGTGATGTGCTTTCCGCGGATGCGTATCACATCGGGCTGTTACTTTCCGGCAAGCTGCGTGGGCAGCAACTGGGATTGGCCTTTATAGATCCGCCTTATGCCCACATGGAATCGCCGGAAGGTCGCAAGCGTGTGGATGAGCTTATCGGTGGGCTGTTAACATCCATGGCTCCGGATGCCTTAATCATCCTGCGGCATCCCACGGTGGTGACACTTGATGACATGGCGGTTTACCCGAGGGTGGTCCGGGAGTTACAGTATGGGGCGATGGCAATAACCTGGCTGGTGGCGGGCACAGTACCGGCATAATGACGGATTTTGTATATGCCGACATATCAATATCGGTTTTTTAAGCCTGCCCAGGCGGCGCAGTTGCGGCGTTTGGAACTGATGGTGCGCGGCGTGGTGGAGGGCGTGTACGCCGGCATGCACAAAAGCCCGCATAAGGGATTTTCCATTGAATTTGCGGAACACCGGGAATATGTGCCCGGCGATGAAATTAAACATCTGGATTGGACCGTCCTGGCGAAAACCGACCGGTACTACATCAAGCAATATGAGCAGGAAACCAATCTTCGGGCCACGATCTGCCTGGATGCGTCGGCGTCGATGAATTTTGGCGCTGCATCCCTGCCTGATTCACAGGGCAAAACACTGCAGGGCGTTACCAAGTTTGAATACGGTGCCGTGCTGGCGGCATCCTTAGCATATATGTTGTCCAATCAGCAGGATATGGTGGGGTTGATCGCCTTTGACAAAACCATCCGGCTGGAAATTCCACAAGGTAACGGCCCGTCCCATCTGGATCAGATTTTTGTGGGTCTGGAAAAACTTTCACCTGACCGGGAGACTGATATTTCCGGCACACTGCATCTGCTGGCTAATAAAATTCCGCGCCGCGGCCTGGTTATTGTCATCAGCGACCTGTTTGATGATCCGGATAAAATCACCAGCGCCCTGCAACATTTGCGGCACGCCAGGCATCAGCTTGTGCTCATGCAGGTACTGGATCGCGGAGAAATGGAACTGGCCTATAACCGGCCCATAACATTTGAAGATATGGAAGACGGATCGCGCCTGCAAATTGATCCCAAACTTATTCGCGATGATTATCGCCGGGAAGTACAGGCCTTCCTTGATTTAATTAAAAAACGCTGCGGCCAGTCCCGCATTGATTATGTGACAGCCTTTACGGATGTGCCATGGGATGCGCAGATTCGTGAATTACTGCGCCGGACATCGCGACGCTGAGGATGCATAACAGCGCTTGGAAAGGATGCGCATGAATGATTTGCCGCTGGCGGCTATGAATTTTTCAGATCCAGTCATGCTGCTGGGCGTGCTGGCGGCGGGCATTCCTGTGCTGCTGCATCTGCTGAACCGTGTGCGATCACCGATTGTACGCTTTCCGACGCTGCGATTTTTGCGCGTCACCGCCCAGAAAACGTCACGCAAACGCCAGGTTCAGCAATTTATTCTGCTGCTTTTGCGCATGGCGGTTTTTGCGATGATCGCCATGGCTGTAGCCGGGCCGCTGGTCCATGGCGGATCGCCCTTCGCGGCGTATGGCATGTTGTTATTATTGCTCGGGGGCATTGCCGTTTTGGCGGTGATGACGGTGATATTCAGCAACGCATTGGATCAACGCAAAGCCGCCGGCCCAACGGACGCACCATCCGGGAGTATAAAAACCTCGCCGGGCCCGGCACCAGGCAGGCCCGGTCTATTGTGGCCGGTGATTTTTATGCTCGTGGGCCTGGCCGCCACGGTCACAGCTATATTTGGCTTGGGAACGGACAGGCTTTTCCCCAATGTCGGAACGCATTTCAACGGGCAATCCACCGCGTGTGTGATTATTTTAGATAATTCACAGTCCATGCTGGTGCAGGACGGTCCGCATACACGCCTGCAAACCGCGATTGATCAAACCCGCGATCTTCTTGGACAAAGCCTCACGCCGGCGCGTATGGCGGTGCTGCTGACGAATCCGGGCAACAGCCCTGTTCCGGATCATCTAGGTAGCGATCGTGTGGCGCAAATCGCCCGATTGAACGCGATCAAAAGCACCGGCCGGGCGTTACCCATGCGGCAATTAATAGCCCAAGCGACAAACTTGCTGAAAAATTCCATCCGGCCCAACCGCATGCTGATTATTATTTCAGATTTCGCCGGGCCGGCGGCATCCGATACCGGCATGTTTGCCCCACTAAAAAAAGTGCCGGGAGTTCAGCTAGTCCTTATGCCGCAGACAATCGGCACGCCGGATGATGTTGCCATCGCGCACTGGGGTATCGAGCATGGTGCCGCTGTGGTTGGGGCAACGGTCCAGTTCCGTGGAACGGTCATTAATAATGGGGCCACGGCCGTGGCACCGCGCTTCGGGCTGAATGTGGATGGAAAAAAAGCCCCGAATACAGAAGCCCGCTCTACGTTAGGGCCGGGCGGCACCGATTCCAGCCGAGCCACCGTTACCCTGAAGTATCAGCTTAGAGCGCCAGGCCTTAACCGCTTTACCCTGACCGAATTAGATAGCAGCCATGCTATGGCTTGGGGCGATCGCCGCAGTTTAATATTGCCGGTTAAAAATAAGATACGCGCGCTGGTGGTAGGAAACCAGCCGCGGCTTACGGGTGCATCCACAGCTTTTTATGTAAATGCGGCGCTGGCCCCGTTTTCCACCGTCGCCTCGGCGGGTGCCAAGCCGACGCTATGGAGTATTGAGCCGACCTACCGGTCGTATAGCGCTGTGCCGGGGATGAGTTTGTCGAGTTATGCGGCCATATTTATCTGCGACGTACCGCAGATTTCGCCGCAACTGGCACAAAAGCTACACCGGTTTGTGGTGGGTGGCGGACGGTTATGCTGGCTTTTAGGCCCGGCAGTAAATCCCCACAATTACAACGCTGTTGCGGCGGGGAACCTGCAATTATTGCCGGGCGAAATTTCCGGGCCCGTCAGCAGTCAGACCGGGGCAGCAGTGAATTGGGTGGATGTGAAAAGCCACATTTTTTCTGGTTTATTTCAAACCCAGGAGCCATTTCAGCGCATTGTGGTGGTCGGGCGGTGGAGTTTGCCGGGAAATTCGCCAGTCATTGGCAAAGTGCTTTCACGCCTGCATGATGATTCGCTGCTGCTGGTGCAGCATTCTTTGGGGCATGGGCGGGTCTACACGTTCCTGTCCGCCCCCGGCGGCGGCTGGAGCAATATCGCGTCGACCAGCGCGTTTTTGCCGATGATGGTGCGCATTGCCCTGGGCAATGCGGCAGCCAGTGCGGGCATTACGTCCTACACACCGGGAAAGGCTGTGCCCATTCATGTACCAACCAAGAATTCGCATCTGTCGATTAACGTCACAGCGCCGCAGTCTCACACGGCGGTAAATGTTTTGGCATCGCACACACCCGACGGGCGCCTGGTGTGGCGATTCACCGGTGCCCAGCGCGCCGGTGTGTATCACTGGCAGAGTTTTAACGGGAAATATTCCGGCGAATTCATCGTCAATGTGCCATCGGGTGAGGCGGATTTACATGCGACCGGTGCGACGGTGCTGGCCAAAGAGGCCCCGAAGAAACAGACAGTTTTTATCGCCGCTACTGCTAAGAAATTGGTCGAGGAATTGGCGAAAACCAGCGAAGGAAATTCCCTGATGCCGGGAATTCTTGCATTGGTGATGATCTTAGCAATTATTGAGGCTCTCTTGGCCAACCGTTATAAGCCGGTCAAGGTCACGCCGGAGCACCAACTTTTCCAAACTGGCCGCCGCGATGCCGAAACAGATTCTGGCCGTTCCAGCAGCGCGGCGCTTGAGGCGTTAATGCAGTAGCAAGGCATTACCAGGAAAGCCATTACCACGGGGCCGATATATTGGTCAGCAGATTGTAAGGTCTGGCGAGCCAGTTGCGGCGTCAGGGCTGCTACAGCTCCTACTGCCACCGCTTTTGGGTGTTGGTAGTTGTGTGGATAATTGGTGGAAAAATTATCTAACGCAGCAGCGCAGGTGCGATAAATAGGGATTTCTTAATGCGTTATGAACACGCCCTTACCGCTGGGCTAACAGTTTCAGAGAATCTGACAGGCCATTCAGACATTAATCCGACGGCTTTTACACGATAAAAACATAGTGTGTATAAAGACGTAAGTGTATATAAATTAATCACTTACATAATATCAACCTAACGGTTCCCACAATCCGACAGAGCTTACAACGATGATGATGTTCTTATACTTTAATTATTAATACGGCCGCCGCCGCCCCGACGTATGGACATACCGCTATAAATTGTGGATAACTTGTTAATTCAACCCGTACTTCGGGCACGGTCAACGACAGTCTTTACTTTGAAAATCAAGCCTTTGGTAGCAATTTGCAGGTGGCGAAGCCCGGGTGTTCCAGGACGTAGGAGCATATCCACTTCAACCTTGGCGGGGCTGCATGAGCAATAGAGCGTCAGAAGGCCGCGTTGCAATGGACCAAATGCGATGCTGTGCCAGAGCTTTTCCGGCAGGGTGGCTTGCAGGGTTTCACTGGCGGTGGCCAGCACGTCGCCGGTTTTGGTCACATGCGCCTGGAACCATTGCGGCAGAAAATCTCCCAGTTTTTCCGGAGGGCGGCGATCCGAGGGCGGGGAGAGTGAAATTTTCCTTTGCAGAGTTTTAAGTTGAATGCGTTCGCGACTGTTATGCAGATCTTCCAATGTGACGCGCTGACGGGAAAGGGCGGATTTCAATGAAGATTGTTTACGTCCGGTCCGGGGCGTCGGCAGGCGTCGGATTTCACCGGCCACCGGTATCAGATTTTGGCGGTTTTGTTTTTTCGGGGCCATCGGGAATCCTCCGTTAATATCCAGAGAGCTTAACGCCTCACTCCAGGACTTCAAACATTCCGGACTACCGTGAATTATATAATAAGTGAAGGCTCGGAAGCATCGCGTTACTTTATTCGCACAATATCTTGCCGTTGCAGGCCCAGGCGGGAAAATTCAGGCTCGGTTTGCGTTAGCCAGCGTATGGCGTCGGTGTAATAGCCGGCGGTGGGGGCTAGATCGGGAATCTGCAATTTCCACCACTGATTGAACATGAGCATATATAATTCGCGTATATATTTACATATCATACTAGCCAGGGCTACGGCCAGACAGTGTTGCTCCGCTTTTTCCCGGAAGATGACCAGTGTTTTACCGTTACGTGCGGGGGTTGTAACTAAATACCGGCTTTCCTGAGGCGATTCCAGCACCACTTTCAGTGAACAATCGGGAAAGGTGTTCATCAAAAGGCGGGTGTAATGATCGCGACCCCCCTGCTTGTCTATAAACAACAATAACTCTGATTCATGGAACCGATCATGCAGATTTCGCGCGTGCATCATGGTGATGCTGGTTAGCACGGATGCTTTATTATTAGTGGCCCCGACCAGGCGATTGAATTCGGGAACATCCATAACGCGTGTCCACAACCCCACAGGCGGCGTGTTGCCTGAACGAACCGTTGTTCTAAGCACGTTGGCGGCAATGGCAATCGAACCAACATCACCAAACGCGGGCAGCGCTACATTAGTTTGCCATGGTAATGCTATGGCGGCAGGGCTACTGATTGTCGGCAGGGAAAGGCTATTGAGAAGATTATTGTAACTTTCCAGGGGCGCAGAAGTTTCAGAAATTAGCCGCTGAATTGTCAGAACGGCTCGTTCGAGATGTTTATTACCATCCGAAAGGCGATGCACCACTTTACTGTCGGCAATAATTAATTTCCCTGATTTTACCGGCGGCTTGGCCACCACGGTTGGAGAAAGGAGGTTCCATAATTTCTGCGCAGCCGTTGTGTCGTTAATATCCAGTGGTTCAGGAAAAGTAAACGCCGCCGCGGACACAACCAGCGGTCCCAGCAGAGGCCCATATCCCGCTTCATCAATTCCGGCAATCAGCATAGCAGGCTTATAATCAGCGGGGCCGCAGAAGGCAAATATCATGTGGGGCTGCGCGCAAGCGAACGGGCGCTAAGAGAAATGCCCTGCGATACCCGAGTGAGTTGGGTTGGCCCATTACTCGGACAGGCT
>JAJZDN010000134.1 GCA_021805985.1 Planctomycetota bacterium
GTATAGCCGCGACCTGGGCACACCTGAGTCCCTACGCCCAGACGCCATACAATGATGAACTGGCGATTGAAGGCTTTTATACCGCCCAAGTTACGCCATGGCTGACCGTACAACCGGATTTACAATACATCATTCATCCCGGCGGCATTTATCAAAATGCGCTGGTGGCAACTGTGCAGTTGGGGATAACATTTTAACGCGATGGCGGCAGTGCAGTTTCAGGCGTGGACGCCGGCGCAGGCAAACGGGGACAAGGGCTTGAATTCCAGACACCACCCCCACCGGTTCCAGCCGGTGGTTGGGAAGCCCCATTCCTCCCCGTGCAACGGCCATGGGACAGGTCCCTGATTCGCATCGGAAATGCCGGAATACAGGATTACGAGGATACGACCCTATCGCCGTGGTGCCCCAGCCCCCGCTGCCGCGAGATGGAAATCCGCGGCCGTCTTCACGAATGGGGTCAGCGGCAATTCCGTCACACATCGGCAGATCGGGATTTGCCCATCCCGGAATCCCCGGACGGCGATTTTCTTAACCAGCTTCTGGTTGTAGGCATCGAGTGCGTCCAGCCGGTAGACCTTGTTGTGCTGGGTCTTATGCGTCGCTGAATAACGAAGCACCATAAGCGGATTGAATTCCTTGAGCGAGTCGAGGGTCTTCCTGCCTTCCATCTTCTGCGGCTCATCGAGAATGAGAATGGGCCGGTTCTGCTTGATAACGTCTATAGGACGGCGTGACTGAAAGTCGTCCAATTCCTCGTAGATGCGGCGTGCATCTTTGCCGGTGGCGTTGAATGCCTGCACGTTGATTATCATCACATTGATGCCGCCGTCCGATGAATAGCTCTCCAAATTGTGCAACTGCTTGGAGTCATAGATGAAGAACCGTGTCCGCTTTCCGTAATCCTCAAGAAAATGCTCGGCGGTGATTTCAAACGACTTGTATACGCCCTCGCGGATGGCGATACTCGGGACGACCACAATGAACTTCGTCCAGCCGTACCGCTTGTTCATCTCGAACATGGTCTTGATGTAGCAGTAGGTTTTGCCGGTGCCGGTCTCCATTTCGATGTCGAGGTTAACGTCGGCGATCTGGTTACTCACAAGCGATTGGGATTGCGGCAAGTTGTGGTGCCGCTGTACCGCCTGAATGTTCTCCAGCACCTTCGGCAATGGCAACGCGATGTTCGAGTTCCTGAACCCGGTTAGCTCTTCAATTGCAGTTATTGTAAGCTGCGGTGTATCCTCAGGCCGCCCTGGGTCGATGCGGTAGGTCAATCCAGTGTTGAGGGGCTGACCCGTGAAGCAGTTCAAAACTGCTTCGACGGCGGCGGTCTGGTAAGCCTGTTTTTTGAACCGAAGTTTCATATATTCGCCACTCCGAAATTTGTTATCCATTTTACGTAAATTAAGCGACCCCGTTTTTCCCGAGGCCCATCTTGTGGAGCGTAAAACACGATTTACGTTCCACAAATGAGTTTGTTGCCATTCTGCGCTCCACAAGGTTTTACAGTGCATCACGTCCCTCCGCCACATGCATCAGTTGCGTAAACCGCAGCACGGCGGACTCAGCCGCCGCTGCATGGTGCATTCCCGATACGTACAACTTGCGAATAGAGGCGGTCAGGACGGTTGCTGAAATTGATCATCTCAGCCGGGAAATTGGGGTACACCGGGATTTGATCATCGGGCGATACGCCAGGATTACCGGCAATTATACGCGGTTTTCCTCCCATAAAATGCGATTGCAATGGGTGCAACCGCGGGACGGCGCGGCCAAATAAAATGGCGGGCGCCGGCGGACCGCTGGAATAAATCCAGCGGCTCGCTGGATCGGCGGGGTTTGGTGGCATCAGCGCGATTGGCGTTTGAATTCCGCCAGGGCCGCATCCTTTGACTCCTGCGGTACCAGCGGAAAGGTGCTTAATATGTGGGCGAATTCTTCTTCGGTCAGGCCGTAGAGGTGGGCGATGATGGCGTCAAGCTCGGCGCGGAGTTTGGCACGTACGGCGGGATCGGTGGCGCCATCCTTGTGGCTTTTCAGGCCAGCGGATTTGGCCAAGGCGTCGAATTCGGGGGTGGTGCAAATCAGCCGGGCGGCGAGTTTTACGCTGGGGGTGGATTGCGGGTCTTTCTCCGCCAGGCGCGGGACGGGGAAATGCCGCACTTGGAGGATATTCGCTCGCGCAATTGGGAAGGGCTAATCTTCGGTCGCTTCAACATCGGGTTGAATATCCGTCATAAAAATTCTTTGGCTGTTGGGGATTTGGTGGGCGCTCACCAATACTCTATGATTCAGCATTGGTCCAATCACGTCGTCGATTTCCTCCTCCCCGGTGTTTAGCTTCAGATGTTTTCCGTCGGGGGTGGTGACTTCTACCCAATGTTTATCCAAATGTACGGCCCTCAGGGTGGCGTGAATGGTAAAATATTTTTCTTGACTTTTGGCGGACCCCTTCTGCAATAAATCTATGGCAACGCTACCCGCACTCTTGTTCAGGAGGACCGACTCTTTTGCTGCTGCATTTCCCGTCCATGTGGATATCCGAAAGATTTCCACCTCCCCAACCGCACCGGCCGGCGGGAAGATGTTTCGGACCAACTTCATGAGAGGAATGCGGTAGCTAATGTCGGGTATCACCTCCTCCACCTTTTGCAGCGTTCCACCGCATGCGGCGGAGGCTATCTCGATTACCTTTTCACATACCGCTGATGGTACCACTCTACCGGCCTCGAACATGCTCTGTTGGCGCTGGACGAAGGCGAGCCGCATCCGATAGCTTCCTGCGGCGGGTTGGCCTACCCTGGCGCGGATAGATTCCGATATTTCCGGGTCCGCCCTTCCACGGGGCCGGAATGGGCGGCTGCCGACGAGCTCGGCTGCGCGGATTATGAGATTCCTGAAGCTCTCGATGCAATATAGGGCCGCCTCGATCGGTGCCGTTCCGAAACCAATTTTTCCCTGCCTTAGCGAAATTACCAATTCCTCTCCTGCGTATTCCTCGGCGTTGCTTGCCATTGATCGTTCATCGGAGATGGACTCAAGCAGTTTCCTCAATTCCAGTCTATGGGCGGCTGGTATTGCGGATTCGAGCATCAGCCGAAAGGCGGCCAGCTCTGCTTCATCATATAGGGCTGCTTTGTACAATAAAGCCACGAGGCTCACACCTAAGATTCCACGCGTGCGCGGCGAATTCGTGGGGATTAATGACAGGGCAATTTCTTCCATTTTGGCCGCGTCGGCGTACAGCGACCTCGCTTTTGGGGACGGGCGTCTACCGGTAAGCGAGGCCTCAGCAGCAAGAGCTTGGGCTTGATGGTGTTCATTTGGCAGCATCTTCGCCCTCCACCCTCTCAATCGCGACGGTCGCGTCACAGAATCGCACGACGCAGGCAATGGCTGGTCGGTCCGATTCTCCCGCTCGTGTCTGCTTTACCTTTTCCTTCAGCCGCTGCGATATGTCCCCCGAGTCGGTTCCCGACACTTCGAGACGGTAGGAGTTATCGAGGTTGTCGGTTTCACCTTCGCCGGAAAGGTAATAATCCGCACCCGTGCGCGTCTCGGCGCGGCTGACCGCAAATAGGCTGTATTCGGACTCAATTGTCGCGATGGAGATTGAGTAGGCTCCGTCACGCGTCGCGTCATCGCGATTTGCCCACGCAACGTTTTCCCTATCGGAGGCGTCCCTCCATGACAGGCTGTACTGGCGATCTGTTTTCATAACTGCTACCGCAATTGGCGGAGTGTGGTGCCGTGAGAGGCACACGCCTGCCGCTTCGCTGTATGATGCGCAGACCGCTTGGGTCAATCCGCGGTGGCGCTCGTGGAGGATATCAAGTGCGGGGAGGGCGGGAATTGCCTTGGATTCGCCTTCGCCAGTAACGGTCGTTCCGTCCACGTACGCTCCTTTCCAGAATGCTCTACAAACGCGTTGCCCTAGGCCAAGTAATATCCTAACCGCGATTCCGCCGGCCGGAAAGTCTAACGTCCCGGCGTCGCCCAGGAGGTACCGGTTGCGTTCCCGGAATTCTTCCCAATCCTCACCTTGGCTGGCTGGCGCATTCGAACCGGAGCGTCCGGAAACGGTTCGCTCGGCACCTGCCCCGTGTTTATCCCGCCACTTCGTCCGCACCGAAGCGGCGCCTGATCTCATAATTGACGAACGTACCCAACCCGGCGCAAAGCATTCCATTCTCGGATAGGCGGGTTTATCCGGGCGCACTACCTTCACCGAGCATCGAAATCACCGCTCGCCAATTAATTCGAAGGCCCTCACCTGGGAAGAAATATTGGGTCTGATTGCGCATTTGAAGCAGGCCGAGCTTGTTGACGATCTTAAGCTCGTCGCGGATGAAGTTTGCCTTGCTCATTGCAACAGGCGCCCGAGCGATGACTCCTTGTTCTTCAAGTTCATTGTCCAATGCGTGATAGAACCCTAGCGCGTTTCCTCGTTGGGATTCGGTTGTCATTTTCCGTTGCACATCGTCTATCCAGAAGAGCAGATCAAGGTAGCCCCCGTCGCGCAGAATACATCTGCCTACCTGACTCTTGAAAAAGGTGCTATCACTACCATAGATAGACCCGTAGCGAAGAATCTGGAGTCCACGATCGGTTAATCCGCCCTGTGAGTCTGTCACCCCCACATGGCGCAGACTCAGGTCCACATTGTGCAGCTCAGATTTATAAAATTTGCTGTCCAGTTCGCTGGGCTTGCGATGGACCCCTTCCCAGGTCATGGCGCGGCCGCGAGCGCGGTATTTCCCCCAGAAGCTCCGAAATGCTTGTTGAAAATGCAGGTTATCTCTATCCATGATCCTGAGAATTTGAAGGAGTTCGTGTTGAGAAAGATCACGCCAATACGCCCAAAAAACTCGCCGCTGGTTCTTTGGGATCTCTGGAGTGGCACCCTGCCGGGCGTTAAGGCCTGATAGTTTAGTCAGCACCGATGGATCCTTATCGTATTGTAGTAATCCCAACGGTAAATTGCGGCCTAATTCGAGCGATAGGACTGATGACAAATATGCACCGATTGAAAATCCATCGGATGAATATCGGGGCACCACCAGCGTGGAAAACTCGAAATCCTTTAGGTAGCTTATAGCCTGCCCAAGTCCCCGGATGTACTCGCTCTTACCATGCCCTGGTGGCTTGAATTCGACCGCCAGTGATGATCCCGTTTGTGCATCTTGGAATGCGCTGTCGGGCCTTGGCCAATCAACAGTGCCAATCCAAAGGGTTGTCTGAGGGGATAGCCTGGAGGGAATGTTCCAGTCCGCGCTGGCCTCTTGAATCCCCCGGAGCATTGATTTTCGTGCCGCAAAGGCCATTTGGTCATGTTCGAAGCTCATGTCAAATCCCCTTCGTCAAAATCCGTTTTTATTACTTGTGAGTATAGCAAGTCAATATCCTCCCAGACGGCGGAAAACCCGAAAAGCTTGGCGAAGATTGCGTCGCTTCGGTCCGTCACGCGGCGACACATCGCCAAGTTAAAGGTTCCGACCTGCTTTCCCGCATTCAGCTTGAAGCTGACCGCCGCATCCATTGCGTTTTGGAGCTCGTTGGCGATCGGCAGGAGGCGTTCAGCATCCGCATGGGGCACCGTCGTAGGGTCAATCGGCAGCTCGGCAAACATCCACTTAGTTAGATCAAAATCATCTCCGACCGCTATCCAGAAGGCTAGTTCAATTTTTCCGTTCAAGAGGAGAAGGGATATATCCCTCTGACGAGCACTGGGAAAGACAACCTCTCCGAATTTCGTGTGTTCAACTGGCCTTCCTTCAATATCATAACAGGGCGGTAACTGCACACAAAAATTAAGCCAATTATAAGCCGTCTTTTTAAAATGGAGTATATGGCCTGAGTGACTGCCATTAAGTGCATTTTCAAGGCGGTTCCCACGATTTGCTAGCGCCTTCTCAAATGCGCGAATCAATCGGGTAGTATTGAGTTTCGGAATACGGAAATCCCAGGAATCGGGGTGGAATTCGGCATATGACGTTGCGAAAAATAGGTCCGCGCGGGCATCCTCAAACCACCGGTGCAAGCGCGTGGTGTGGTTCGCGGGATTCGCCGCGGTGCCAGAGCCGATGTGGATGGTATTTCTTACACGCACCTCGGCGCTAAAGAGCGCGGCGGGAATGCGGCCGAAAGAGGAAAACCAATTCTCTTGATAACGCGAGAATATCATTTTCCGGCAGGCATCGAAGTCGCCACCGAACGTGATGCTCAGCGGTACAATCGTTCCCGTGCGGCCCTCTGCGGCCAGGAGGTGGGATGCCCGCTCCAGCACCCACGCGTAGATGTCCGTGCATTTTGCAAGTGTGAATCCCCTAACGTCATAATCTTTGCGCGCCTTGGCAGCGCCCACATACGGCGGATTGCCAATGATCACATCGAAACCGCCCTGGCTCATTACGCCGTAAAACTCTGTGAACCAGTGGAAGGGTTGGTGGGAGGATTTCCATTTCTCGAATTCCTTCGGCTTGTTCTGCACATCAATACCGTATTCACCGGCCAAGTAGCAGTCCAGGCGATCGGCCAGTTTTGCCAGCGCCTGGCGCATGGCGGTTTTGGTTTCGGCGATCAGTTCCGAGTCGGCCTGCGGGGATAAACCCCGCGGCTCGCTGGGGCATTGGGGTGGGTTGCGCGCTCCACTGGAGGAGGAGATTTGCAATTCCTTGAACTGGGAGAAAATTCGGGCGGCACCGATGGCGCTGCGTTCGATGTCCCGCAATTCGTTGGCGGAGAATAGCAGTTTGCCTTCCTGGCCTTTCCGCAAACTTTCCAAGGTAGCATACCCCACCAGCGTGTTGCCGGCGCGGATGTTAAAATCGATATCGGGCAGCGGTTCGATTTGCTCGAATGTTTCGGCTTGGGCGGCGAGTTTCAGAAATAGCCGCAACTTACAGATTTCCACAGCCTCGGGCATGATGTCCACGCCGAAGAGATTATTAATGATGATGCTTTTCAGGATGAAATAGGCTTCGCTCGGGTGCGCGGCCGTTTGTGATAAAACCGAGCGGAAATCGGTAAATTTTTCCGGCTGGCCCACCGGTGCCGCCTCGGAGAGGAAGCCTTCCATCCGGCCCAGGCAATCCTCGTAAAGTGTTTCAAGGATGCGCAGGGCTGCGAATAGAAACGCGCCGGAGCCACAGGTGGGGTCCAGAACGGTAATTCCACGGATGGC
>JAJZDN010000135.1 GCA_021805985.1 Planctomycetota bacterium
CAAATTTAATGTCAAGGATAAAATCAATATTAATACAACATTTTAGTGGCTACACGCAAAAGCGAAAAACGCATGTAACATATTGTAAATAAATGAGTTGCGTAAAATGACGTCTGGAACATCCGATACAAGATTTCGTGAGCGAAAAACACGTTCGGATTGGTACACCGGCACCAGCCCCGAGGCCGCCTGCAAGAATTACGACGCTGGCGGGTTTCACCTTGACCTGCAGGTGCCCTGAGCACCGGATCGGGTTCGCCCTGCGTTACTAACTTTGCGGTGCATTGCTTTCGGTGGCGGTCAACCCGGCATTCCCGCTATGTATATCCCAAGTGCGCCCCTGCAACCTGACGTTCCTAAGCACGCCTGCAAATCCGTGTGAAACCCGTGGTGCGTATAGGTCGATCTTGCCATCAAAGTGACATCGTACACCGAAATAATTCCGAATGATAACTTCTGCAAACGCGCCAGCACAGGCGGCGTTGTAGACCTGTTCACCGCGCAGCGCCTTCCGCACCGGCGAGTCGGGCTCGGCTGTCAACAGTTCATGTGATTGTCCAAATGGGCCCTCATGGGTGGCCCCGGCGCATCGCCGAAGAAACGCCGTTGCGTGTGGCCATTCCCCCAAGCGACAAAGGGCTTCAACGGTAAATGGCGGCCACGCATCGTATGCCCCCATAGGCCCGTGGTCGGGACGATTGGAAAGCGGCGCGGCTGGATCTTCCAGCGCCAGCGCTCGCATCCAATGCTCGGCAAGCAGTTGTTCTCTGACAAAATCAGCCATCTCTCGCTTCATGGACGCGGATAAGTCTTCAGCCATACAATAAGCAACGGTAAAAAAGTCAATACAATGGCGTACCGGAACGCGCGAACCGTCAGGCTGCACGGTATTCCAGTAGCCAGCCCCGGGCACATAGAGTTTGAGCACCTCCTTCGCCAGGCGGTCCGCCTGCTGGCGCAGCGTAACAGCGCGAGACTTCTCTCCCCTGATCGCTCGCAGTTCTGCGGCTTGACGCATCATCCACACATTGGCGGCATTGAGTGACACGACTACATGTGTGTATGTCGGTACGCATTCCAGCAGATTTCGCGCCTCACCGTAATCCGCCAATGGACTGTACGGCTTAACCAGCCGCTTCCACCATAAGGCCATTTGCTCCAATTGCTCCATAACAGGCCGACCGGCCACAAGCTCTTCTAGAAACGCGGTATCACCGGTGATGCGGACATACGTCGCAAATTGGTTAAACACAACAAAATCGTTGAAGCTGTACCATGGTCCCACGCCGCGACCCGTTAGCATATCTTCAGCGTAACAGGAGTGAATGTTCAAACCCAACCAGCGGCGAAGCATATTTTTCATATCGACGGGATCCAGTAGCGCATGTATCGTAGCCCAAGTAAATGTGTCCCAGAAATACATGAGCGAGGCACCATACTGAGGGCTAGCCGAGATGTATGAGTGCGATGCGACTGGAAAATTACGGCGAAATATCGCCAGCAGAGACGCCACGGAGACATAATACACTCGTCGGATGCTGGAGTCAGCGGTTTCGAGCGTTGGTAGATGACCGGAAAATACCGGGTTGTCCGGCAGGAACGCAGCCGTAAACATGCGGTACCAGTCCTGCTTTGCATCATGGAACATCGCGGAAAAGTGCTCTGCGGCGTGCAGGGCTTCGGTGGTAACCTGCGGCGGCTGGGATCCCACCGCCATCACGACCTGGACATCAACACTGTGCCCAGGCTCGATGCGCAATTTCCAGGACGCATTACCCCCGCCCACGTTCGCGGCAAGATGGTCGGGCTTGGTGGATCCGAAAGCAAACGCGACAGCCGCCGGTGTACGGGCATCGCTCACAACCAACGTGCGGTTGGTCTCGTCTACCGAAGCCCTGAAGGAGCTGGGGGCGTCGGGGCGCGGTATATTCCAAGTCCAGCCGCTTGGCACCCTGCTTATCATAGCCAGCAACTCCGCGCTGATTTCCACGTCCTGTGCGTTGGGGCCAATATTTTTTATCATCAGTTGCCACAGCACCGTTTGCCGCCACAGGCGGGTGGCGGATTCGAACTCCAGTGTACCGTTTCCAATCGAAGCCCGGCGCAGCACCTGATAGGGAAACCAGCGAAATGCAGCGGCGGCCACCGGTTGGCCATTTACTCGTAAACGCCCATTGCTTCCGAATTGCGGTGAATAGTCAAAAATCCGCACGCCGCCAGATGGACTTTGGCCTGGGCGGCTCCCACCGCCTTGGCAATACGGCGGAAAATCAAGCGATTGGACCGAAAACAAATCTGATCCAACTTGGCACCCCCCTAATGTGTTATTGACGGTTGGCAGCGTGTGAAGATCAGAGAAGCGCACCCACTGCCCCGCCAATTCATCCGCTGTTGGGATTGCCGCGCAAGCCCCTGATCCCGCAGGTCGTTGTGCGGGCGTTGCCGCTATGTTGCCAACCAGCAGATCCAACTGGCTGGCCACTAGCGAGGCACCTCCCAGAGCAACAATAAATTCGCGTCTTTGCATGAACGTCATCCCTTTTGCGTAGCAATTTCCCGCCGAAGGCGGCGAAACAAAATAAACAACCAAGTTTTCCGCAGTTCCCGAGGCCTCGTTCGATCTCACCCGTTTGTGTCAGCCAGTCCGTTGGCCACCGTTGGGTGGCTGGTTCCCCCAAATAAGGCTGCCGTATTTTTTATCTGCGTTGTCCGCGTTTACCGATCTATACCACGGTCGGGACATAACTTTGCGGAACTTGTCTAGTGGGATGCCGAGTTCCCACGGTGGCCATCGACCACAACACTTTCCGAATTTATCACGACACCGTCGGGCCGGAGCCCTGCCGCACGGGCTTCAAGGACTATCCTTCCAGTGCGGTTTTTTGCCCGCACCAGCACCATGCAAAGCCCATTGAACGCCCTGCGGTAATCAGCCTTGGTTGGTTCATGGCAACTCGGGTCTCCATTACCCACGCCCGCGTTCTCACCGGGTCCAGTAACCCTGAATAACACTTTGTTGTCGGCCGTGGGAACCGTCCGTCCGGCGGAATCTATTACGGCCACCGCCACAGGAACAATATCTTCGCCGTCCGCCTCCAGCACAGTCCGGTCCGGAATCAATCGCAATGCGGCCGGCTCGCCGGTTGTCTGGATCAGGTGAGATGCGACAACCGCACCGTTTTTATACCCTACACCGACGATCCTCCCGGGTTGGTACGGCACCATCCATTGCAGATGGGAGAATCGCCGCATAGCTTGACGGCCAAAGCTTTGTCCATTGACCAGCAATTCAACTTCATCGCAATTGCTGTAGCACCAGACGCGAATCGCCTTCCCCTCTTGCCCCAACCAGTTCCAATGCGGGAAAATATGCACCAATGGGTGCCTGTTCCACCAAGCCTTGTAATACATGGCGTTGTCTTTGGGAAATCCACATGTATCTAAAATACCGAAGCTGGCATTGACCGCCGGAGCATTACACCCGCCACGATAATCAAATCCGGTCCATACAAAGCCGCCCGCCATAAACCGGCGTGCGGCAACCGGATGCCATGCCCCCTCCGGATCACCGCTATAGGCGCTGACGTAGCCTCGCGCCGGGGCGTCGTGGTAGATACCACGAACGCTGGCATTATTTCCCATTTCACTGGCGAACATCGGATGGCTGGGAAAAGCCACGTGCCAGCGGTCGTAGTCGTTGGACCCGTAGTTGCAACCCTGTAAATTCTCGACAACGCTAAATCCCCGAAGGCGACTAAATTCGGCGTTCCAGCCACTAGCCGGTCCGCCGGCCCAGTCGCTGTTCATAGCGCATGTGATGGGCCGCGTGCGGTCAAATTTCCGCACAGACTGAATCGCATAGTCAAAAACTTTTTCGCCCCATTTGCTGTTTTGTATCATCCATTCTTCATTACAAAGGGACCATATGACCACGCTGGGATGATTGCGGTCCTGTAGGACCATTTCATCAATGTGCCATGCGTTTTTGTAGCAATCGCCCAAACTGGTTTTCGCCGCGAAGCTGTCGCTTAGGCGACGGTTTTCATCCATCACTAAAACACCTAACCGATCGCACGCGTCGTAGAAGGCCGGGGCCATGAGGTTATGTGAACACCGAATGGCGTTGCATCCAATTTCCCTCAGTTTGCGTACCCTCCAGTACCAGAGGCTGTCCGGGGCGGCGATCCCCACACCCACAAAATCCTGATGGTTGCAAGTACCTTTAAGTTCCACCCGCTTCTCATTAAGAAAAAACCCGTTGTCCGCTTGAAACCGAATCGTACGGATGCCAAATCTCTGCTCATGCGTGTCGATGAGAACGCCATCCCGGTAAATTTCCGTAACCAGCCGATACAAGTTTCGCGATTCCAGCGACCACAGCAGCGCCTGTCGCAGCGTGACCCCCTGCCGACACTCCGCCGCTTTGCCTGCGGGAACAGCCAATGGATGGGATTGTGTGGCAACCATCCTACCGGTAGGGTCGAAGACGTGGGAGACAACCTCACACGTTCGATCCATATTACCTTCATTGACCACTTTGGTCTGGAGGCTCAGTTCTGCCCACGGATTGTTCCGCACATTGTGCACCGCACTGGTAACGTAAACGCCCCAAGGGGCCACATGCAATCGATCCGCCACGTTCAGCCAGACATGGCGATAGATCCCTCCGCCCTCATACCAGCCGTGCTGCGGACAACGCGGGTCTACGTGCACCGCCAGCACATTTTCACCGCCAAAGTTGGCGTACCTACCGATATCAAATCGGAACGGCGTATACCCACCATCGTGTTCCCCCAAGTAGTGGCCATTCAGGTAAACCTTCGTGAACTTATAAACAGCGTCGAAGGTAATCCAGATTGAGCGATGCTGATCCGATTTCGCCAGATGGAAATGTTTACGGTACCACGCCGGGGACAAGGGCAGCGAACCATGGGGCAGCTTGAAGTCATATCGGCCTTCTATGACGTAGTCATGCGGCAGATGCACCTGCCCCCACGACTGGTCATTTAGCTCTGGGCTGCTAAAAGGTGTAACACTTACCTGCGGAAGTTGGCCGAACGTCACCGGGCCGGTGATGCCGCCAACGCCCAGCGTGTTATGCACCAATACCACCACGACATTCGCCTTACCGGTGCGCCAAGCGGAATCCAAGGGGACGTCAAAGGAATAACGCCATCCTTGGTGGTAATACAGTCTTTTTCCGTTGAGGTAGACGGTTCCATTGGCGTCAATTTGCTTAAAGCGCAGTACACGGTTTGCAGCTCGGCATGGCGGCAACGTGGCCCGAAACCAAGCGTAGCCAGGCTCTTGTATCTGGGCCGCGCCCGCTTGCGCGGGTTTCCATCCGGAAGAGGAAATGTCCGAATCGGGGTCAAGTATCGAAGCGGACTGGTCCGGGGTGCCGGTTTTCCAAAGCCAATTATTAATTGTCACCGGGTGTTCAATCTTTTCCGAGGCGGTGGCCCCAACAAGGTGAAATCTCCAATCCGCGTCAAAAAGATCACGACGGCGCGGGCACCGGGCACGCCGTGTTTCCGTGTGTGTTTCTTGGCCGTTAGTAGCGCGCAATCCACTCAAAGCCAACGATCCGACACCAACACGAAGAAAATCCCGTCGTTTCAAATAAAAAACTCCTCTAGAATGGTTGATCCGTTGACCGCGCCTGGCACAAAGCCAGGCAGCATTGATAAAACCATCGGCAAGCGACCTTGCCAACAAAAATGCTCGGCCAACCGCCGATTTCGACGCTTGTATGATTCTTGGCCATAGCCTCACCACTGGCCGGTGCTGACGTCGCGTGCAGGGACCATACAAATATCGTATGGCGGGGCAAAGGTTTTGATAAGCACGGTATCTGTGATGGGTTGGACCACTGCAACTTGGCCTGTATTTGCCGGGCCGGGCACGCCACTCGTGTCATAGGTGAAGATGTTATCGCCATCCTCACCACAATATGGGTTGCTTTCCCATGCCACATGGCCATCACCGAAACCAACATTCTGGCCATCGCCATTATGGTTTCCGGAGTTGTAAATGTAATTGCCATAGGTATTACCCTTTAGCAGCGTGGCGGGCAGGCGTTCGGTCAGCCCGTGCGCGCTGGCGTCCTGCATCGGTGCCATGTCGCTCACGATGGGGACATCGGCGCCCGCGTTACCGGTCCACCAGCGACCTTCCCCGGAGTTCGGCCACTTACTGTTATTGGGCCACGGGTCGGCAATCGAATAGCTCTCGCCTCGGCCATCGACCATCCAGTCAGTGCCATTGGGACCGCGTGGGCCACCAAAATTCCCGTTGGCCGACAGGCTCGCGCCCGTTGAAGGGAAATACTCCGAAGATGGGAGATTGGAAATGGGATCGGACGGGCAAATGAAGCTGGCGGGGCTCATCTGCCCGTTTAGCACCAACAACCAGAGGCAGGCGAGCGGGCAGTTGGCCGAGGCCGGAAGATTTGCGGGCGTATACCACGCTTGGATCTCCTCTTGCGCGGTGGCCCCCTTAGGACTGGAGTTCGGCCACCAATTAGAGTTGGCGTATCCGCCCCAGCCGGAGCCGGGGACCGAGGGAAACTCGTTGCGGTTGCTCTGGGCGTAGATCACCATCGATTGGATGATGCTACCGATGTTTGCGGAACAAACGGCCCTGTTTGCCAGTTCCTTGGCCCGTGCCAACGCTGGCAAGAGAAGTGAAATCAGCAAGGCAATGATGGAAATAACCACGAGCAGCTCCACGAGCGTAAAACCGTGCTTTTTCATATTTCTTTTCCTTTCCATTTTTTGGCATTGATCGCAACTGGAATAACACCTACGCCGCCGGCATTCGCTAAATAGGTCTCCATTATTGCGGCAAAATGCCATAGTCGGCACCTAGTTTACTGATGCCGCGCCGGGTGCCATGCCGAATGACGCTATTCCTATCGGCCGGACAGCGGAGGGACAGACACAAACTTCTGGCGGCCTTCCGAGGAATAGCGATAAACTCCGCGAATCAGGGTTACCACGGGTTAAGCCATACGGCGGCGCCTCAACAACAGCAGACCTAGTCCGCCTACCGCCGCTATCAAGCCCATCCTCGCCGGCTCCGGAACCGCCACCGCCGTCAAAGTGAAGTCGGAGACAGAACCATTGGCCATCGGGTTGCCGTTGTCACCCAGCGCTACCCCGACAAGGT
>JAJZDN010000136.1 GCA_021805985.1 Planctomycetota bacterium
AAATATCGTGGCGTGGAAAAACTCGCCGAGGGTCGCAGCGTTCGCGAAGTGCTGCTGATGGTGGAGCGGTTCTCCGGTACGTCGGCGGTGGCGCACGCGACGGCCTTTTGTCGGGCAGTTGAATCCATCGGGCAAGTGGCTATTCCACCGCGAGCCGAGGCGCTGCGGCTGGTTGCGGCGGAACTTGAACGCATTCGCCATCATTTTGGATTGCTTTCGGATATCTGCCATTCCACCGGTATGATTGTGCCTTCGGCGGATATTGACATCATGGAAGAAGAGGCGTTGCGACTAAGCGCGCAATGGGCAGGGCACCGTTATCTTTATGGGCTTATAACTCCCGGAGGTATGGCGCGCGATTTTTCGCAATCCGATATGGCATTCCTTATCGCCCAGGTAAGTCGGCTGGCAGGTGATGCACGACTGCTGTATGAGCGTCTCCAATTTACCAGCAGTTTTCTGGATCGATTTGAGGGTGTCGGCGTAGTTCCAAACGCCAACGCCCAGCGGCTTGGACTGGTAGGCCCCATCGCCCGCGCTTCAAATTTTAAAACCGATTTGCGAATCCATGCGCCGTATGGGTTCTACCGCCATTGTCCGCTGGCAGTCGAGGCGTTGGAAAGTGAAGGCGATGGTTATGCGCGTATCCGGGTGCTGTTTGCCGAGGTTTTTGCTTCTGCGGACATAATCAAGAGGGCATTGGCCAATCTGCCCGATGGGCCAGTGATGCTCCCGGAACAGGCCGTGCCCGCCGGTGAGGCGCTCGGATCTGTGGAGGCACCCAAGGGGGCAGCGTTTCATTTTGTGCGAATGGGTGGAGATGGCCGCGTGGCACGGTTGCAGATGACCACGCCATCATTCACCAACTGGCACGGATTTCATCTGGCGGCGGAGAACTTTGCATTCCAGGATTTTCCGATCATGATGGCAAGTTTCGGTTTGTCTATCGCCGAATCGGATCGATAACAGGCCACGCGGTATTGTTTTGGAGTATTACAGATGTTTGGATGGTTTCTCAGAGGTGCCGGCTCAAGGGTAAAAACGACACGCTATCCGCCTGAAATTGATTCCAATGCCGGCATCTCGCCCGGGCGGCCAATTGCCACACAATTTGCCAGTAGGCAAGAGGCGGATAATGCCGCCGTTCAATGCCCCACACAGGCCATTACGGCCCATGATAACATGGCGGATATAAATGTTTCGCGTTGTGTACATTGCATGGCGTGTTCGCACGGTGAAGCCGCGATGAAGTGGCAAAATGATTACGATTGGGCCACGCTAAGTGGCGCGGGCGCATCAACAACCACGCGACCATTTAAGAAATCGTTGCACATCCGTCTTGTGGATTCCGGTTCCTGTGATGCGGTTATTCAGGAAATAAAGCAACTTGCAAAACCGTATTACAACATGCACAAATTGGGATTTTTTATTACGCCCACGCCGCGCCACGCCGATGTGCTGCTGGTTACCGGCCCGGTTACCAGCCACATGCGACTGGCCTTAAAGAAAACTTATGACGCCATGCCCGGCCCGAAATGGGTGCTTGCGGTGGGCAATTGTGCCATTTCGGGATGTGTCTTTGCGCCGAGTTTTATGGCGGCGGGAACGGTAGCAAGCGTGATTCCCGTGGATGTGCAAGTGCCGGGATGTCCGCCGCCGCCTTTGGCAATTCTTCATGGATTGCTGGTGCTCACGGGCCGGGCGCAAGAGGCTCCACCGCATGTGACGACGACCATCGCAGAGGTGCCATTATGAATATTGCGGAGTTCTTTTTTCTTTTGGTGCTGCTGCTGGCTGTGGCGGGGGCGGTTATATCAGCCTTGGCACCGGCGCAATGGACGGGAAGGATATTGGCGATTTGCGGTACTTCCGCGGCCACCGCACTGTTGATTGCTGCGGCGATTATCCTGGCTGGCCATGAGAGCATCCGCGTTGATCTTTGGCGTTTGCCGGTGCTGGGAATGTTACGACTGCATATAGACAATGTATCGGCTTTTTTTATGCTGGCGTTAGGCATTTCATTTCTTCCGGCGTATTGGTTTTCCGACGGGTATATGCGCCGTTATCTGGCGCATTATGACCCACGGAGCTTTAATATATTCTTTCACCTCTTGTTGGCCGCCTGCGCATTGGTTTTGGCGGCGGGAGACGTGGTCAGCTTTTTATTGGCGTGGCGAATCATGTCCGGTCTGGCCACGTTTCCCATTACGCTGGAACACCGCCATGATGAAAATCGGCGGGCCAGTTATCTATTTCTGGCGATGAATGAGGCCGGCATCATTGTCTCCACTGTCGGTCTGTTATGGATGGTGGCTCTGGCGGGTGGTCACACCGGATTCAGTGCTTTGCACGGATCACTTCGCCACATATCCCCGGCGGCGCGCTGGGCGATATTTCTGATTGTGTTTTTCGGATTCTCGGTTAAGGCGGGATTAATTCCCTTGAGTTCATGGTTGCCGCAGGCTCACCCCGTAGCACCGGCAAATATGTCGGCGATTCTGTCCGGCTGCCTGCTGAATTTCGGCATTTATGGCATCGTTCGATTTGATGCGATTATCCTTCCGCCCATCTCTGCCGGACCGGGGTTGGTGGTGTTGGTTGTCGGGGCGTTGTCGGCGCTTATTGGGATTCTTTATGCCACAATCGACAATGACTTGAAAAAGATGCTGGCGCACAGTTCCATAGAAAATTTGGGCATTATTGCCGCCAATGTGGGAATGGGGATGGTATTTACCGCCTATGATTTGCCGGTGCTGGCGGCTATAGCGTATGTCGTGGCGATGTATCACATGATTAACCACAGCGCGTATAAGACTTTGCTGTTTCTTGGTGCCGGGGCTATTGATCAACAAACCGGTACGCGCGATATGAATCAACTGGGGGGATTGCTTAAACGCATGCCCATGCTGGCGGCGTTGTTTCTGGTCGGCGCTCTGGCTATTGCGGCGTTGCCGCCGCTCAATGGTTTTGTCAGTGAATGGCTTACGTTGCAAACCATTCTTCGCAGTGAGGAGTTCACTTCGCATTTCAGCCGCGTAGTCTTTGCTCTGTGTGGTGCGAGCTTGGCGCTGACTGCGGCGCTGGCGGTGACCTGTTTTGTCAAGGCCTTTGCCATGAGTTTCTTGGGACCAGCCCATAGTGAAAAGGCGGCGCGTGCCTTGGAACCTGTAAAATCGGCCCGAATTTCCATGGCCATATTGGCATTGGCCTGCATTTTATTGGGCATTGGCCCGACGTGGGTAATTCCGGCTATTGACCACGCGATGAAGCCTCTCACAAACAACCTTGCGGCCAGTGCACTGGTTCCGCCGTTTTTCTCACATCCGCACGGCAACAAACAATTCGCCCCCGGATTTATGCATGGCTTCGATCAGATCGGCGCGGGCGTGGGAAATACAATTATTCCCGCACGCGGCCTGGTGGTCCTGCATCAGGGTGGCAAGAGCAACCCCGTGGTGTATGCCATGTCTACCTTCTATATGGCGGCCTTATTAGCATTGATTATTTTTATAACATGGCTACTGGTGAGATGGGGAACACGCAGGCGAACCGTCACGATTTCCGAACCATGGGCCGGCGGCCTGCGCCGTTTAGCACCGGATATGACCTACAGTGCCACCGGCTTTTCCAACCCGGTCCGCGTCATATTTCGCTCCATTTTCGGGCCGGCCATCCGGGAAGATTCAAGCACCGCAGTGGCGGGGCATTTTCGCACCGCCATTACCAAGCGGCGGGATGACGGCTATATTGTGGATCGACTGTTTCTCCGGCCATTAACGGCCGCAGTAAAGTACGCGGCCAAACTTCTGGCGAAAATCCATAAGCCCGGGGTGGTCAACGCCTACGCCGCCTGGGTGTTTCTGATATTGCTCGCGATTCTGATCCTGAATCGGTTAATTTGATTACGTGAGAAAACGTTCCTATGCCCGATCTTAATGAAAATCATCAACGCAAGCTCCTGACTACCTGTCAATATGTTGATGAGTTATTGACCGAAGCAATCGGGCGCATGACGGGGCCGAGCACAGCTTCACCGCTGCAGAATTACATCGCGGATGCGACGCCCGAACAGATTGCTATTTTGCAGCAACAGCTTCAGGAACTAAGATTGGGCATGATCGGTATGTTGGGGGAGAATGAAATCGCAATTCCTTCGCCGCAAATCAGTGGACTATGGGCTTTCCGCACCGCCCTGATAGAGGCTGGTGAAGTGGTTTTTGACTTGCAGGCTAGATTTATGAGCAACTACGGGCCGTTAGCGCCGGAGACCCAGAAGCGGCTGGACGAAATCGCCGCACGATTGATGCAACGGATAGAAGCATTTACCCAGGTATTCAATAGTCTTACGATCCAGAATCCACGGCCACGCCAAAAGGAAACGGAGGCATCATGATGGAACTTGACCGCCGATTCGCCACGGCGCTTAAAAACTTAAGTGACGCACCGCCACCCATGGCGGAGGCTATCAGGAAACAGGATGGAATGTCCGAGGCTCCTGACGTCCTGATTTTCAGCCCGGCATTTACCACCATGGATATTCACCGCCCCGCGTCACTTTTGGCATTGACCAGCACGCACTGGGCTATTGCGCTTAGTTCCGGGCTGGCCGCGGACAAAACGGAAACGCCGGAAAATATTTCTGTGGACACAAGCCCTTACTCTCACACGCTGGTGGTGGCGTTAAGCATTCTCCTGCTTGACGGCCGTTTGGCCCTGCACGCCAGCGGGAATACCTCCACCGCTTTGGTCGTCTACTTCAACACCGTGATGGAGAAAATATACAGGGAAGCCGCATTTTTTGCGTTAGACCGGATATTCGCTGGAACCGGCGAAACAGGCGAGGAAAGTCCGCGTAACAGGAATTTCTCAAAGACCGGACTGTCTATGAAATTCCACAGCGCCCTTGAGCGTTTCACTCCGCCCGACAGAAGCGTGCATTCTTATGTTGCATGGCCGGCCGCTTTTGGTGGATTCCACCGCCAATTATCTCCCGCGGCAATGTTGGTGCGTACCGAAAACGAGCTGATTTTGATTTCCGATGAGGCACCATCGGGTGGCCTTTTTCACAGCCCGCAGCAGAATCTTGGATATGTTGTCACATATATGCCACGGAAGCGTATACGTGCGGTAACTTGTAGGCCAGGAACAAAATTGAGCACCTTGGAAATAACTTTGGCGGCGGACAATATGGCTGAGTCCATCACGGTTCTTGTCCCCCCGGAGACAACCGCCGATGCGAAATCGGTGGCAGTTGGAAATGGATAGCCGGACTTTGCAAGCTCTTCCGGACGGGGCTGAGAATTTGCGGCCCATTCGATAAGCAGAACAACCGCGGCGCGGATATAAAGGATGATCGCCATTCGAGACGGAATGAACGGGGCATGTATTTACGATACCACTGGCGGCTCGCTTTGAGACGGCCCGTCATCGGCGGGAATTCCGCCTGGCTTTAGAAAAAATCAGTTACACCGACTATAAACGGGGCGCAATTGTGGGCTCCTGCGGGGGCTATACGCTTATTGCATCGCGTTCGGTCAGTGAATCCGAGGCAGTATGCGGCGTATCGGCTTGTTGTGTTTGGCCGGACTGGCCGATGACTTCCGCGGCCTGCCGATCGATCTGTTCTTCGAGCATCAGGCGCAATCGGCCCAGAGCGCGAACTTCCAATTGTCGCACGCGCGCTTTGGTAATTCCCATGCGCTGGGCAATTTGCGATAAGCTCATCGGGCCTTGACCCGCCTCCAGGCCATAATGAGCTGCGAGAAGATCACGTTCACGGCGGGGGAGTTTTACAAGCGCATCGATCAGGCGCCCCTGCATCAGCAGCATGTCCACAGCATCGGGAATACTTTGTTCCTGTGATTCACCAAGTTCATCAAGCAGATCATTTTGGGTTGTCACAAGCCGTTCATCAACGCGCGTGCTGTTATCGCCGATTCTGCGGGCAAAATTTTTCATCAGCACATACGTCAGATAGGTGCTGAATTTTACGCCGCGGGAGAAATCAAATGTATCTACAGCGCGCATCATCCACAGATTGCCGTCGGAAATAAGTTCAAACAGATCGTGCTGGGAATGCTGGTGCTTTCTGGCCACATGCACGACGACGCGCAAGTGAGCCTGCAATATCTGATTGCGGATGACACCGGCATTTTCCAGAAGTGATTCAATAACTTCGAGATCCGCGGTGCGAGCGGCGGTAATATCAATGCGGGCCTGCAGACGGGCAGCTTTGGCTTTGATATAATTCATTCTTCTAAATGCGTCCATGACAACTGCGTGCGGCAGCGGCGGCTGGCGGAACACATCCGAGAGATACGCGGGAATATCATTGGGTTGGCGGAGGACAATTTGTTCTCTGGCATCGAGGCCGGCCAATGGGTCCGTGGGTTGTTGGCGGGCCTTTTCGGGCAGCACCTTAAGTATAATCTGATCAGCATCCGGGTGATCGAACAATGGATTGGTAACAAAGCGAATGACCAGATTTTTAATTCTCTGGGCTTTGTCCTGACCAACCACGCGATAAATACTTGACGGGGTGCGGCAATAACGTTTGGCCAGGCAATCCACCGATATGCCGCGATCAAAACAATCTACGATGATGCGTTTATCCTGATCCGTCAGCGGCCCCGGGGTGTCAGGAAAAACGGCCTGATCGGGATGTTCAGCATCCCATCGGCGTATGACGTAGCGAATGGTTTCCGGGCTGCGTTTGGTATGCCGCGCAATGCGGCGGGAAATAAGTTTCAGGCAGCAGTGGCAATGTACCGCCAGTCGTCTGGCGCGGCGAATAATATCGGTTTTCTCTTCTTCTGAAAGCTGGCGAAAGCGGGCGGATTTTTCAACCCGTACCGCAAATTGTGTGGAAAACCGTGCCGCATCCGCGGCGAGAAAGCCTAAGCGTTTCACGCCATCAGGATAAACAAATCGCATGGCGGCCAAGCCCCGGCGGCGCCAGCGCTGAATGGTTTTGCTGGATACCTTGAATTTCTGGGTAATTTGCTCCAGAGATAGCACTTCATCCCCGGCATCGGCAATGGGGATATTCAGCGAATCAGATACGCTTTCCACCAAGCCGGCAATATCCGCCAGCAGGGCTCTACCGGAAATGATATGATCGGCGGAATCCTTCGGGCGGTAGCCGGTAAGACGAAAGAGCAC
>JAJZDN010000137.1 GCA_021805985.1 Planctomycetota bacterium
GGTCAAGGTTCCGCTGGTGGAACCCCAATTGTTGCCGGTTCCAGTGCAACAGAACTGGAACCTCCCATTGCCTCATGCCGGCAATGTGCTGCACACCATTGCCAGGGCGCAAAACAAGGCCACACGCCGGCCCACATCGCGAGGATTTATTGATGCGGTGCAATACTACAATTATGCCCCGGGCGTGGTGTATACCGCCATCACCAGCCCCGGTTTTGTCACCACCATCGCCCTGCAACCAGGAGAGCGGCTGGAAAGCTGCGCCGCCGGGGATACAACGCGATGGATTGTGCAGGAAGTCCATGCCGGCTCCGGACCACAGCGTCAGACGCTGGTACTGGTCAAGCCGCGATTACCGGATTTGAGCACCAACATGGTCATTACCACCAGCCAGCGGATTTATCAGGTCGATCTACAGAGCGTGGCGGTGGGTGTCTACCAGACCATGATCGCATGGCACTATCCGTTCGGTGATCTGGTCATGATTCGCCACACGATGCGCCGTGAGAACAGTCACCAGGCGGCTATTCTGGGCCGGAACCTGCATTTATCCAAAATGAATTTCAATTATCTGATCCTCAAGCAGAAGGGCAGAACGCCGCCATGGACGCCGTTAAGGGCGTTTGATGATGGGGAAAAGACTTTTATTGAGTTCCCACCCGAACTCGGTGTCACCGCGGCACCGCCCCTGTTTGTGTTGGGCCGCAATGATCATGCCCAGATTGTCAACTATCGTATTGAAGGCAATTACTACATCGTGGATCAATTGTTTAATGAGGCGGAACTGCGTCTGGGCGAAAGTCCGCAGACCATTGTGCGAATTGTGCGGGCCAAGCCCAAATGATATGGAAAGCGGAAGTCCCCGCCATGCAATCACGGATCAGAAAGCGTATTGAACAACACGGCCCATGTAATGAGAGGTAACAACGATGGATAAAACTGGCAATAAAACCACAAATCAAATCATTAAACCGCAAATAGGGAAAGAGAACGTGACACCGGATTCCAGCCTTGGTGATACCGATGACGGTGCTTCCGCATCGCCTTGGGATGCGCAGCCCGCCACCGCGGCACCACGGCCCGCTTCCGAGCTGCATTCGACAGCAGATGCCGAGTTGTCGGAGCAACCTCCAGGGCAAAGCAATGATCCTGCAAATGGGTCCACCGGAAATTCACCGGATCAGACGTCCCATCTCTTGCCGGATGAAAAATTCGATGGTCAGGCGGTTCTGCGTATGCACACGCCGCAACCACGGGTGACACGGTTAAAACCCAAGGCGGTCATGTTGATACTGCTGGCCGCCGCAGGCGCGGTGGGCACCGCCCTGATCATTGGTCTGGACGGCGCGCCATCGGTTCAGCGGGTACAAAGACGGTCATCTTCCAATAGGGCTGTACAGCCGTCCAGTGACGTTGCCGGCAACAATGCGCTCGTCAGCGCGCTACCTCAGACGTACACCTGGCCGCAAGCGGATAACCATGCCGCCACTACGGTTCCAGGCCATTTAGCAACGCCAGCGAGGAATTCATCGCAGTCTGCGGTGTCCCAATGCAACCAAATCTCTGCACCGGATCGGCAGCGGATAAGTGAATTAAAATCCTTGCAACGCCAGTGGCGTCAGGCGATGAATGCCCCGGTGATTTTTGCCGGCATGGGCGCGTATAACAATGGTGGCACGGGAACGCCACAGATGACGAATGCATCCTCACTGGGTGCAGGCAACAACCTGATCGGCGGTGTTATTCCGCCGGGCTTTCAAAGTCCGTCTGGAAATTCAAGCGATGGCATTGGCTCTGGCAACCAGGGCACAGCAAGGGGCACAGCGATTCAACAACAGCACCGGGCTTTTATGAAATCATCCGCGGCCGTTCAATCCTATCTGACTCAATCGTTGACGCCGCCGGCCTCCCCGTATGAAATTCAGGCTGGTACGGTCATACCCGGCGCGCTGGTCACAGGGATTAACAGTGACCTGCCCGGCCAGATCATCGGCGTGGTCACCCAGAATGTCTTTGATTCCGTTACTGGCAAATATCTTCTTATTCCTCAAGGATCGCGATTACTGGGGCGTTACAGCAGTGTGGTGGGCAACGGTGAAAACCGAGTATTGGTCGCTTGGCAGAGGTTGATTCTGCCCAATGGCGATTCGATTGGCCTCAATGCCATGCCCGGCACAAACCAGGAAGGTCAATCGGGTCTGCATGACCGGGTGGATTACCACTTCAAGAAACTCGCCGAGGCCGCAGCATTAAGCACCGCCATCGCCTACGGCGGCAATCTGGCCATCAATCCCAACAGCACCTCCACCAATCAGGATGTGGTGGGCAATACAATTGCCCAGGAAGGTTCCCAGATCGGCCAGAAGATTATTGACCGGCAACTCAACGTGCAGCCGACGATCACAATACGGCCCGGGTGGCCGTTCCGCGTGTTGGTTAACGCGGACATGATATTAAAACCGTACCGGCCCTGAGGCCGCTGAAGAATGTTGAAACATTCGATGGAAGCGAACAACATATCAGACAATAAAGGCATTACAAACAACATCAAAAGGAGAACAAATTATGACCGACATAGCATTACCGGCATTTCATCACACGGCGACAACCCAGTGTAATATTAAAATTGATTACCGTATGGGTTTGGATTTGCAGCTTTACCGCCAGTTCTACAAACAGGCGTATAACGCCGAAGTTGCCGATGCGGACCTGGTGCGCGAGATGGCCCGGCGATTTATGGATTTGGATCGCGAGTTTCAAACATTTAAAAACCGTCAGAGTGCGGCCATGGCACGGAAGGGGCCAAAGCCGACAGCCGTCGTGGAAGCGAAGTAAACGCTTGGCGAAGTATACCCAACGCTGCAAGCAGAACAGAGCACGCCAATAGATGCCAATAGACAGCTGCTTTTAAAACTCGTGGCCTTGTTTAACCCAATAACGCCAATCCGCCACGGCTTCGGCGGTGGCCTTTCCCGTATCGCCTCCAGGCTTCAACTGGGCCAGGGGGATCGCCAGGCGTCGTTTGACATCCGAACGGATCATAACCAGGATTTCATGCCCGCATTCGTCAGCGTCCGCAAGTTCCAGCACGTCCACATAATCACCTTTCTGCAAGGGTGACGTGGCGCGTTCGGATGTGCAGGTGGCGGTGAAGGGAAATACCAGCACATCATCGAGGTAATGGTACCAGCTCATCGCCACTTCTTCGGAATCGTGGGCATCGACAATAATTTCCATGGCGATCCGCTCTTCACGTTCCGGGGATTTGGTCTTAGCCATGATGGCCTCCAGTATCAATCATATGATCAATCATTCATATGATATGAATGCAAATCATGAATGCAAATCATCTCTTACATATATATGCCGGAGGGGCTGATAACCCCGCTGATAGAAACACACATACGATGGCAGTATATGCCGACGCGCGGCGGAAGTCTCACCTGCTCTAAAAAAGAAGCGGCACGCTAACGCGGTCATCCACGGAATAATCAAAATTCCTCTAAAGGCAATTCGTCCAGACGTTTGAATTGATAACCTGCGTTGCGAAGTCTCGGCACCAATATCCGTGCGACTTCCAAGGCCCGATTATTGCGGCGAATCTCCGCTTCATACTCTGTCGAGCAATCATGCATCAAAACGATCCCGCCGCCCCCGGCCTGGATTTGCTTGTTGATGTGATCCGCCGCTGCTTCAGCTCCGGCGTTATCACGCCATTTTTTCCAGTCCTCACTGTCAATATTCCAGCCAACCGGCCCGATATAGTCGTGCAAACACGGATCGCCATTGAGTTCATCCACCAACTGGGGCTTGGATTCCGGCCAACCGTCACCACCCGGTGAACGAAAAAAGAACTTTCCATGGACATACGGCTTAATAATCGCATGGGTGCGGCGGATTTCCGCAACATGATCCACCACCGGGTCCGTCCACCGTGGCGGAGGTGTACCGGGATGACTGTACGTGTGGTTGGCCACGAGATGCCCCAGGTCAGTCAATGTCTGAAGAATAGTTACATGCAACTCCGCGCGCCGGCCGATTACAAAGAAGGTCGCTGGAATATTTTTTTCGGCCAGATACTTCGCCAATTCAAGTGTTCGCGGCCCGGCTCCTTCGGATACTTCACTTGCCTGGCCAGGGCCATCATCGTAAGTCAATATGAGAGTCTTATTCTCTGGTTTTACCCATCGAACGGACCTTTTTGTAAACATGCGTGCTCCTTAGTAACATCGGTACCTTGCACGGGGCCTTAAGCCGATGCTTCAGTACCATACCACCAATCCCCCAAAAAGCATCGCCTGATTGAAGCCAGTCTGCTGAAACCCGGCATCTTACCAGTTGACCAATGGCGCACGCACAGCGGCAATGTGTCTCCGCCGGATCGGCCCGTAGTAGCGGCTGTCAAAACTGTTCCAGATTCGGCTGGAATAGACAAAATATTCTCCTGGCCCCAGCACACAATCCGCCCGCCAGTGCGGCAACAAGCGGCCCTTTTCATCATACTGATAAATGGGCGCAACTTTCCGACCGTTGATGTAAAGCCATCGACTCATGGTATCGACCCGATCACCGGGGCTGGCGGCGATGGGTTTGAGAATATACCAGTGTTTGCCGGTATAGCCGGTTCTCTCTTTCATGTAAGCCCAGGCCAAGTGCGGGATTCGGAAGTCAATGATCCGGCCCACCTGCGGCTTTTCGTTCACACGCATATACAATCCCGGTGCAACACTGGGGGAGGTGTTGATAATAATCTGCCGATGCGCCAGCAGAAGTGAAAGTGTCATCCACATCCCCAGTACGGCCAATACGGGAATAAATTTGTTAATGTGCATGTCAGTTCAAGCTCCAGTGTCCAGGCAGAGCATTGGCGGCACGGGGGTTGTAGCGTTGGGAGAGTTGAATCTGATGCCCAATCATCTGAAATAAGACCGGTGGCAGCTTGCCGGGTTCACTGCCGGAATCACGTATCTGTTCCAACAGCAGAAGAAAACGGTCAATGGCTCCATCATGACCCGCCGGCCCTTCCTGCTGGAGCATGGCATGCACCAATACCTTGGCCGATATATCCGGCATTCGCGTGCCGAGCTTGGATGGTTCCAGCGCCTCCAGAACCGCCAGCATCCGATGCTGCTGGCCTTCACAGCGGCGGTTCCACCAGACCACACCGAACAGTTGAGTGGGCAGAAAGTCATGGATGGTTTCAACATAGCCCGGTCTCCGCACCTGCCGTTCTTTGATGGGCGTTCCAAAGCAGAGCCGGCAGATTCGCCGCCCCGGCTGATCGTAAGCAAACAGTTGGGTGGGGGCTTGTAGTTTCATGATAAAGGTACTCCTGAATAGTCAGAGGGAAAACACAACAGTGGGAAGTGACCGGCGAGAATCACATCGCACGAACGAACAACCACACACTACAGCCGTGAGTTCAATTGTGGGGACAGATTCTCAGGCCGCAGATTTTGAGGCCGCCAGTTGGCCGCGTAGCTTGGGAACCGGAATCTGGTACTGATTGCAAATATGCTTCAGGGACGAGTAATGGATCCCCAGTCTGCGGCACACATCACAGGCCGATACTCCCTCGGCAAAGCGTTTGCTGGCCACATTGGCAATATGTTCCCGTTGCAGCTTAGTCAGGCGGCGATACGCAGTCTTTGGCATAATGAACGCTCCTTCAATGATTGAACACTTCAAATTCACCGCTTTACGGTGGATCAATGCCGCCCAATGCCGGCTTTGATCCAGCCACACCAAGTGGCTGGTTGCATACCAAACAAAATACGAACGATCGGTGTACTGTCAAGTCAACTTGTCACAAATATTATTACAATGTGTTTGACGCGTTTGCTTGATTGTGATTTAATAGCGTTTATGCCTGCTTTTGGTGACATTTTGAAGGAATTACGCTCCCACGCCGGATGGAACCAGGAGTTTCTGGCCCGGAAGGTGGGCATCTCACGCGAACAGATTGCCCGCCTTGAAACCCAGCGCAACATGCCCCAGCCCGGCACGTACCGGCGTATTGCCGAAGCGTTTGGACTGACACTTGATGAACTTGATCAACAATGGCGAGCTTCCAGAATCGAACAATACCGGGGTACCCTGGAACGCAAGGCACCGGTCATCAATAAAGCTCCGGCGGGCCAAGCCCAGGATTATTCGGATTTGGACATGGATAACGGCATTGGCTATGACTATGTTTCGACTGTCGGCACCGGAATTGATGATCCCCTGGTCTTTGCCTTTGAAGTGGTGGGCGATTCCATGCTTCCAGCCTTTGCGCCTGGAGAAGTCTGTTTATGCTCACCCAATACGCCCATTGAAGATGGGGATGCGGTCTATGTGCGCTTTGGATCAGAATGCGACCACGAATGCACCTTTAAGCGCGTTTATGACCTGCAGGATGGCCGTGTGGAGTTGCGGGCCGACAATACGCTATACAAGCCCATGATAGTATCCAAGCAACACATTGTGCGCATGAGCTATGTGGCCGCGAAAATCACCCGTTTTGACCGCCGGAAACATGGGGGCTTTTAACCGTATCAGTCTTCGGGGAGACTGTTGCCGAATCGTTCACGATGACGCAGGGCCAGGGAACCGCGGGTTTTGGCATCTCCATCCAGCCAATGCAGAATAAGTGCCTCCAGCACCAGCTTGGGGTTGGCCAAATGCCGCGCGCAATCCTCTTCAAATGCTTCAAAGAGTTCGGTGTTAAACCGATACGTTCTCTGGCTGGTCAGAGGTTTGCCGGATGCGGGGGTATTGATTTTGATGCGTTTCTTTGCCATAGCTTATAAATCGTAACGGATTGCATTTGTAACCGCAAGACCCATCGAATCAAATAACCACAATAACTGTAGTAATGACATTGACTGTTAATACTCGTTCTGCATAATGCGTTAGGTATCTGTATGGCATTAAGCCATTGGATATCTGATTTGAACAGGAGGCACCCATGATTGACCTGCACACCGAACAACTGGTACCCATTGGCCAGGTTCCCACACTTCTGCCTTCACGCCCCAATGGCCGGCGGATTCACATCAGCGCCGTGTACCGCTGGGTCCAACGCGGCGCTCGCGGACGCAGGCTGGAGGCGGTTCAGATTGGTGGCACCACCTACACCAGTCGAGAGGCACTGCAA
>JAJZDN010000138.1 GCA_021805985.1 Planctomycetota bacterium
GATGTTTTTGCACTTCAACGTCCATGGTGAGATCAAGCATAACACCAATTACCCGAGCGCGCCAGTGCCGTTATTGTGAATATTTGCCGCGGAGCGGTAAACAGTTACGCTCCTCGGGCAGTCGTTGCACCAGGCGATCCAACGTGTACGCATGGACGCTGCGCGCCGGTTGCTGCTGGAAACGGACGAATCAATGGAAAAAATCGCCGATCGCTGCGGCTTTTCGGAGCCACAGCATTTTATACGCGCCTTTCGTCAAACCCAGGGCACAACGCCGGCGGCATTTCGCAAACTGGAATCCAACAAAAACCGGGGATGACACACACACACACACACACACAATCCATGAACGACCGCCATTGCGGGCGTAAGCCAGGGAAACGAATCGGTCGCAGCCAAGCCGCCCGATCAAACATGATTCCGCCACGGCCTCATGCGGCACGATGATCAACTGGGATAGGCGCATCTCCGGTGATCACGTCCATGCTGAAATCTCGCCGCAGCCGAACCTGCGGCATTGCCTCGGGTGATAAAATCTAATAGTCATTTGCGCACGACCGGGTTGCTAAATTCAGATTGTTGATTAGAATCTCGCGCATGGTGGAACGAACCGTCAAGCTTTACACAAGTATATATGCGTGTGGTTGTGTTGATGCGATTCGCCGTTATTCCATCCCCGGCATGTGACGAACGTGCGTTGCAAAAGAGCGATGGTAAGTGTGGACCGCCGTCGCCGGGGCCGACCGTAAGAAAGGATTTGAACATAATGAAAAATGTCATTGCCGCAGTTGCCGCAGCACTCATATGTCTTTGTCATGCATTACACGCCTCGGCTTTCGTTCATCCGGGACTACCGTTAACGCGATCGGAATTGAATCGGGTTAAAGCCAGAATCCGGGCCGGCGATCAGCCATGGAAAAGCGGGTTCAACGCCATGGCGGCGGACTGGCATTCGAAACTCAACTACCGTATGCAGGGACCCTTCGCGGATGTCAGCCGAAATCCGAACGTGCATTTGTATCAGTGGGAAAACGACATGCAGGCCGTTTATAACCAGTCCCTCATGTGGTATTTCACCGGTAACGCCGCCTATGCCCGTAAGGCCGCTCATATCCTCCTTGCCTGGGCCCGCACGCAGAAGAAATTTGGTGGAATGGAGTCAGACCTTGATCTGGGTGATTTCGCGTATCGCTTTGCCGGCGGCGCGGATATTCTCCGCGGAACCTGGCCGGGTTGGACGCCGGCCGACACCGCGGCGGTAAAGCACCTGTTTGGCACGGTATATTGGCCCGGCGCGTTCAACGCGGGCCACAATATTCTCGGGCCCGCGAACAAAGGCATGCTTGCCTTATCCGCAGCGTGCGCTATTGCCATCTTTAACGATGACAAGGCCCGACTGGCCCACGTTATTCATCTGTATCGCACTCAGGCCGCCACCGCTCTGCGAAATACACTTCCCACGGGCGAAAGCGGCGAAAGCGGACGCGATCAGGGCCATGCGTGGGATATCATGAAATCGATGGCATTCATTTGCGAAGCGTGCTGGGCGCAAGGTATCGACTTGTATTCTGAAGATAATAATCGCCTTTTGGCCGTGGGAGAATACTGGGCACGTGTCAATAGTGGAGTCAAAACGCCTTTTACCCCGTTTGGCCCCATTGATGCCTATTATCTGAAAAGCGCGGCAGGCGGCTGGCCGCACGGGCGACTGGCCTTGAATATGCTCTATGACGCCTACGTGTTGCGCAAAGGATTGCAGGCGCCGTATATCCAAATGCGCCGTAGCGAGTTGCCGATCGATGATTCTTCGAGTAACAACAACAGCTTCGTTTTCTACCGAAACAGTGCGCACTCTTCGGCCCAGCCTCTGCCACCGGTGCGGGTGCCACCGGCACCGGCGGAGCCGGTGACGGGAGGCCTGAGGAATTTTGACATCGGTCAGGCGCTTCCCCGGGGTCAATGCCGCTATCACAACGGGATATGGACGGTGAAAGGCGCAGGAATCGATATCTGGGGACCGCGTAGTGACAGTTGTCAATTTGTTTATAAACCGGTGGAAGGCAACTGCACCATTATTGCCAAGGTCGACTCGATACAGAGAATCAGCGTCCATTCCAAGGCTGCTGTCATGATCCGTGAGAGTATGCGCCCCGATGCGCCCAGCGCCTGGATCGCCGTTACCCCGGCTAAGTTGTATGAATTTACGATGAGTGGTTGGAGCAACCTTTGGGGCGGCTCTTACTTTGCCAAGGCCGGACGGGCCATTCCCATGTCGTCATATTGGCTCAAAATTGAACGGATCGGAGATATGATTACACTGTTTGTTTCGCCCGACGGCACAAGCTGGGGAACGGCATGCGTTGGCAAGTACGCTCATCTGCCATACACGCTTTACTTGGGGCTGGCTGTATGTTCACACCATCAGGGCCGGCTTGCCGCCGCGCAATTCAGCCATGTGCGGATCACCGGAGGCGTTGGATTTGTTGCCCCCACAAGACCCGAAGCGCCGCTGGCCGTTGTAGCGGATCCCGGCAGCCGACAGGTTCCATTGCGCTGGGTGAAATCGTTTGGTGCCACCGCCTATCTGATCAAACGGTCCAGCCGTTCCGGTGGTCCATTTCGAACCATTGCCACCATTCCGGCTGGGAGCGGCGAGAGTTATATTGACAGATCCGTTGTTAACGGTAAACGGTACCATTATGTCGTCGTTGCATCCAATGCGGCCGGAGATAGTGGGCCGTCTTCCGTGGCCAGCGTACTGCCCGATCCGCCGCTGGTGCGCGTCAGTAAACATGGAATTGCCGCGGCATATGCCCAAGCCAACGCCCAGCAAGGCCCGGACAAGGCATTTGACAATTTGGCCGGCACACAGTGGTTCAGCGGTAGCCATGCCGGGGGGCGCGGCTGGATCGGTTATGACTTGGGTGCCGAACGCCGCTGCGTGGTAACACGTTACGATATCACCAACACCAACGCACTTGCTTTTAATCCGAAAAGCTGGGAATTTCAGGGATCCAATGACGGCAGGCATTGGATTACCCTGGATACGCGCCGCAATGAGTCCTTTCGCGGGGGGCTGAAATCGTTTTCCATCCACAACACGACAGCCTATCGATTTTATCGACTGAAGATAACTGCCACCCACGGCGCTGATGGCATCCAACTGGCTGGTTTTGATCTTTTTGCGAAGTCTAAAATTCCCTTGCCGCCCGCACCCTGGAAGCCCACCGCTCTAACCGCCTCTCGTCCATCCGGCACGCAGGTTGATTTAAAATGGAACACCGCGCACGGTGCCGTCAGTTATAACGTAGAACGATCCACAACGCCGCGCGGCCCCTACGTCACCATAATCCGCGGTGTGACCTCAAACATGTATCGTGATCAACGAATTAAAGCCGGCAGGACATATTATTATAAGGTGCGCGCAATGAATTGCGGCGGTATCAGCCGCCCGAGCGCAGTGGTCGAGGCGAAAGCCCTTGCAGCCTGGACGCAGTGATAAAAAGCCGCAGCAACGCCGCGGGATCCATTGAACGCGTGCCTAGCAGGGCACACGGATGATCTCATCGCCGCCCCAGAAGCTGATGCCGGGATTCCGCGTGAGCTTACGTGGTCGGGAAACAACCTGCTCGGCGGTTTGTCTGGGGCCCATGATCACGTCGGCGAGTTCCAGTGGCACCCGGTACCTGGCCGTCGTAATCGGGGACAGATCAAGCTGATCATTTGCGCGGCGAGAAAAATCAGTCACCGCTTTCCATTGTTCGATTCCATGATGCCGCCTTCCAAAGCGTTTCCGAGCATTGGATAAACGTAAAGCGGATGCGGCCATGACTATGCACAAGCCCGCCCCAACCATGCGCTAAATGCGACGATTGAGGTGCATGAGATGATCCCTTCAGCATTGAAGCGGTCTGCATCCATGTTTGAAGGGACATCTGCCGCGAAAACTGACAAACCTGTAAACGAGGGTATCAGGCCAACGTCACTTTCAGCGCTGCCGCGTCATTAACCGTGGGGTGGTAGGTTTTGGGCAGCTCCACCCGCAACCCCGCCGCCGTCTGCTGCCACACAAGCTTTTCATCCGATCCCAGCAACGCCACATTGGCAATACGTCCGGGGTGAGCGGCGGATGCCGTTCCCAGCGAACGGATTACAAACGCATCGCTGGGCCAACCCAAAGCAATGGCATATACCACATTATTGGCTTTGTTGCGGGTAAAGCGGATATCTTTTGGGCCAAGGGCATTGATGCTCGCTCCCTGGAATGATCCGGACCGTATCATATTCGGGCCTTCGCCGTAAACTTTCCATGGCCTTGTCGCGTAAATTGCTTCACCATTTACGGCAAACCAGTCACCGATGCGGTCCAGAATCAACTGCTCTTTGCTGTCGATTGTGCCGTCCGGCTTACCAGGAATGTTCAGAATAAATGTGCCATTTTTGCTTACCACGTCCACCATCCAGTGAATGGCATCACGCGGATGCATATAACCGCCATATTCGCCTGGGTGCGTGTAATACCCACGGGCGTAGTGCCAGCCGCCGATGCACGTTTCCGACTGCCACGCATAAGGCATTATATCTCCGGTAAGACCCCGTTCGATATCCGCCACGACGCATTTGAGCAGGTTATTCGGCACATTTTTTATGTTGACAACGCCTTCCATCCGCCCGCCATGGGTCTGAAGGTTGTGGTTGTAAAAGTAAGCGCCTATGTTCATGCCTGCCCAACCCAGTGGAAACAGTGTATTGTCGAAATAAAGCAGATCGGGATTGTGTTGATCAATCAGATCGCGTGTGCGATCGTAAAAATTTTTCACATAGGAAACATCCGGCAGAGCGTCCGGCGGATGCTTGACCCCATAAAGCTGCTGCGGATCGTAGCCTTGCCACCACTGCTCCCGGCCCTGCGCTCTGGTCAGGCGTCCGTCGTAGGGAATGCCTTTGTAACGGCCGGCCCAATCAGCACCGTGAGCCGTCTGAAACCACCACCAGTTGCGCGCCTGGTGCACCGTGACGCCGAAGCGAAGTCCCTGTTTGCGGGCTTCGGCCGCCCATGTGCCAATCACATCGCGGTGCGGCCCGATATTCTGCGCATTCCACGGATGATGTCGCGAATTCCATGCATCGAATCCGTCATGATGATTGGCCAGGGCCAGAAACAATTTTGCCCCGGCCTTTTTATACCTTTGCATCAGTTCTTTGGGTTCCCAGTTCAGCAGTGTCCACTGAGCGCACAAATCCTTGTAACCAAACCGGGATTGCGGCCCGTAGTGTTCGCGATGATACCAGTATTGCGACCAGGCCGGCGGCCTTCGAATATACATATTGCGGGCATACCAGTCGCCGTCTTCGGGCACGCATTGCGGACTCCAGTGATTCCAGATGCCGAATTTGGCATCCTGATACCACTCGGGGCATTCATATTGCTGCATCGATTCCCAAGTCGGCTTATAGGGGCCTTGGCCGGACAGACCGGGAATCGGAGAATTCATCGGCACGCCATCATGCGAGCCACCGGGAACCGGCAGTGCCGGCGGTCTGCCCCAGCCGGTCGGATGCCACGACGCCTCATTGAGCTTTTCGCGAACGATACGCTTGCCGCGCAGGGTATAAAATACGCGATCTTCCGGCGGCAAAGCACAGAATTCAGCGTAATTCCGATCAACCTGATCGAAACCGGGCGCGACCGATGCCTCCGCCGGGTTTGATGACGAGACCAGCGGTAATGCAGCGGCTGCCGCACCCATCAATTTGCAAAAACTCCGGCGATTCATACACGATTCTCCTAAATCAAGAGGTGCTTAACATCCGCACGCCCATGGTTCACATGGCTGTGAGCCGCGGGCGTGCGCCAATATTCGATTCGAATTCTCATCGGCTTATACTGCCTGGCGGTGACGTTGTTATTGTTCCTTGTCAGCCAGGCTGTGATCTTCAGTTCCCAACGCGCCAAAGTCCGCGTGATCGCCGATGGATCATTCCGCCACGCCGCATTGGATTGGCATGGACGGCAAAACAATCGCCGTTTATGCGCCCAAGCCTTGCGCAAGTCCCCGCAAGAGGCCCAAATAAAGACAGTGATATATATGTACAGGGAATGCATTATTATGTTGGTTTTCCACCGTTTCAGCGAAATACTTGTGATGTCACTTACGAATTGCAATCTCCTGGCCCATGAGTGATGGCCTGTTGGACACCACCAGACAAAAACCGCTTCAGTAGCCCGCCGGGAATGTCACCTGTCCCAACTCATAGGTTGAATCCGGGTTCCACTGATAAGTCCACAATTTCCGCAGATGAATTAAATCCACATGACCGTCCGCAAAACTGACATTGATCCCGTGGGCATGCCGGGCTATGCACAATCGTCGAATACCCATGTCATTGCCGTATACCCAACTGAGCGTTCCGTTAAGATTCGTATCCGGCAGCGGTGTCACCGCCGCATTTTTCCAGTGCGGATCGTCGACGCCGTCAAAGTCCTTCCAGACAGCATCGGCGAACAGCGGCTTAATGCTGTCCGGGGACGGGCCTTGGGACAGATGCGTCCAGTGCGCGTAAGCTGTACTCATTCCCCAAGGCTCATTGCTGACAAAAGCGAGATTAAAGCCATACCCGCCGGAAAACGGTACATTCACCGGTAATGGTCCGGACGAATAGCGATCGTCATTGTAGGTCGTCACTTTGTATGGAGTGCTAACCCCGCCCCAATCAGGAAGAATTCCAGTAACGGATTGGCCTGCGATAGCCGGGCATTGCAAAAGCTTTATGGCGGCGGGAATGCTCGTGGCCGCATAGGGCCAAAAATCGTCGAGCCAATAATCTCCGGTCCTTCGGCGGGGCGGTGGATTGTAGCTGAATGCAAGGGTGTGTCCGTCGTATACATCGCAATATTCCACAACGCCGAAGGATAATTGCCGCAAGTTGCTTGCGCAGGCCACTGCTTGTGCCGCGGCACGCGCCTGTGCAAGGGCCGGCAACAAAAGTGCGATGAGAAGGGCGACGATTGAAATGACAACCAGAAGTTCAACCAGCGTAAAACCGTGTAGGGGCTGGCGGAAGCGGTTAGACTTCCGCAGTGTGTATGACTTTTTACAACCCCTTACACGGAGT
>JAJZDN010000033.1 GCA_021805985.1 Planctomycetota bacterium
TTCCGATCTACCATCGGTGGCGATAAACAGGTCGTGAATCATTGCCGTATCCTGGGATTTCAAGATACGATTTATTTTTCCCATCCGGATCCCCGGGCCTATTTTTCGCACTGCCTGATTACCGGAGCGGTGGATTATATTTATGGTTTTGGCACCGGCCTGTTTGATCATTGCGTGATCCGGAATGTCAATAAGGGGCATTGGGGAAGCATTACCGCGCCTTCCACGCCGGAAAATCAAAAATTCGGTTTTGTTTTTAGACATTGCCGCCTGACGGGCTTGAAATCTACTCCGGCGGGAAGCGTCTATCTTGGGCGCCCATGGCGGCCGTACGGCAGCACAACGTTTATGGATTGCTACATGGGAAAACAAATCCGTGCGGTCGGGTGGAGCAACTGGAAAAAGCCGAAGCTGGAAAAAACGGCGCGCTTTGCGGAATATCACAGCACTGGCCCCGGCGCGGATGTAAAAGGTCGGGTTACATGGTCAAAGCAATTGACCCGCACACAGGCAAAAAAACTTACCACTGCAAGGGTGCTTGGATCGGGAAATTGGTGGAAAATCAAACCGTGAAAGGATCTATAGGATGCGTCTAAATAAAATTGTTGCGGCAGGGATTGCGGCACTATTTTCTTGCGGGCTTGTACATGGGGCTGCCGCGGCGAAAATGCTGACCGTTGCAGCCAACGGGAGCGGCCAATTTAAAACGATTCAGGCGGCCGTGAATTCCGTGCCCAATAACAGCAAGGCACCGGTGATTATTTATATTAAGCCGGGGATATATCGGGGGCTGGTTGTGGTAGGGCGGCATAAGCCGGCCATCACATTCCTCGGCCAGGACGGCAAAACCCGGCAGACGATCGTCACGTATAATCGTAATGCCAACGACAAAGGTCCCAACGGAAAACCCATTGGCACGTTTTCCACGCAAACGGTATGGATCCGATCCAATAACTTTTCAGCGGCCAATATCTCATTTGTTAATTGCGCCGGCAACACCGGGCAGGCCCTGGCGATCCGGGTGGATGGCGACCGCGCCATATTTGATCATTGTCGCTTTACCGGTTGGCAGGACACCGTTTTAACCAGCGCCAATCGGCAATATTTTGAAAACTGTTATATCGCCGGTGCCACCGATTTTATCTTTGGCGGTGGAATCAGTTATTTTGACCATTGCCGAATTCATTGTCTGGGGTATGGCTTTATCACGGCGGCGCGGACGCCCAAAAACCAGAAATATGGATATGTATTTAATCACTGCAAAATAACCTCTGAAAGCCGCCCGGACCGCGTGGTGCTGGGCCGGCCCTGGCGGCAATATGCCGATGTCGTGTTCATGCACACATGGATGCCCAAAGCCATTCAACCGCGCGGCTGGATTACCTGGCATCATAACCCGGTGGATAAGAAGACCACGCGTTATGCCGAATTTGATAATGCCGGACCCGGTTGGACACCCACCCAGCGGGTTCATTGGGCAAGACAATTAACCGCAGCACAAGCAGCGGATTTCACGGTGCGCGACGTTCTGGGCGGCGCCGACCATTGGAATCCGCAGGCGGTTGTGCAGCGTGTGTTGCTGCCGGAAATCCTCGCAGCCAGCAGCCCGCGTATTCCACAGCAGACGTTTAATGTGGCCTGGTATCACGCCAAAGCCAATGGCCGAACACTTGATACATTAGCGTTCCAGCGGGCGCTGGATATTTGTAGTGAGGATGGTGGGGGCGAGGTGCTTATTCCAGCGGGTAAATACTTATCGGGTGCCTTGAAACTCCACAGCAATACAAATTTGCATCTGGCAAAAGGTGCAGAGCTTCTTTTCAGCAATAACATGGCGGATTACGAACGTGGCAAATTGGGCTACGGCGGATGTCTGCAGGCCAATAAAGCCCATGACATTGAAATTACTGGCCGGGGCGTCATTGATGGCCAGGGGCGGCCCTGGTGGAAAATAGCGTGGGCGGAAAAGGCAGCGGACAAAAAGGCCAAAATAAAGCCGGTTCCCACACCGGTCCCGCTTCACCGCCCACAGTTGATCGTGCTTAATAACTGCCGCCGGGTACTTATTGAAGGTGTCACGCTGGAAAATTCCCCGAGCTTTCACCTGTTCCCGCAGGAATGCCGAGATGTGGTGATTCGTGGAATTACCATTCTGGCACCGCAAAACTCGCCTAATACCGATGGCATTGATCCATCGGGATGGAATTACCTGATCACCGGATGTCATTTTAACGAGGGTGACGATTGCATCGCCATTAAGGCGGCCGGGAAACATGGCTGGATCCATTTATCCTGCGAGAACTTTCTTATTACGCACTGCTTATTTGATCATGGCCACGGCATGTCGGTGGGCAGTGTCACTTACGGCGGCCTGCGCAACCTCACGGTGATGGATTGCACGTTCAATAAAACCGATGCGGGCATACGCCTGAAGGCCAATCGCCATCGCGGTGGCCCGGTTACTGATCTGGTGTACACCCACCTGACCATGAAGGGCGTTAAAGTGCCGGTGCAGATTGTCAGCTACTATCTGAAAGTTCCCAAACATCCGCAGCTCGATCGCGCCCAGCCGATCACCGCCACCACGCCGATCTGGCGACATATTTATATTCATGATGTTACGGCGACGGCGGGAAAAGTGGCCGGCATGATTGCGGGTTTGCCGGAAAAGCGGATCGCCGATGTGCTATTTAAAAATGTGCATATCCGTGCGCATGATGGCATGAAAATCGTCAATGCCAATGGCGTAAAATTCGTTGACAGCACTATTCGTGCAGCGCACGGCCCGACGTTTATCATCCATGATGCGCAGGTGCAGGGGATTAAAAAATAAACGTAGATCCCTGTGACGGGCTGAAGCGATTCATATCATCAAGCAGCGTTCCGCCACCAGCTCAACGCTGCCGCATTGAGCTAAGGCATTTCGCGGTGAAAGATGGGTTTAATTTCCTTCGAATGGCGGGGATTTGGCTTCGTCAATATCGCTGCTGCCGGCGGGGCCGGCCAGTACGATAGCATTTTTACCAATGGATTTAGCACGCATGAGTTCCTGATCAGCGACAGCCAGAAGGTCCGTGAGATTCTGCGCATCCCAGGGGAATGTGGCCAAGCCGCCACTAATGCTTAATTTTCCGGAAATGGGTCCGCCTTCGGCATTCCACGGATGTTCGGCCACGGCTTTGCGGAATCGCTGGGCAATATTTAACACGGTCCGCGGGTGCTGTGAGTCCGGCTGCCGGGGGCCCCCTTCGTCCCAGAACACCACGGCAAATTCATCTCCACCTACGCGTGCCACCATATCCCGGTTACGGGTGCAGTGGCGCAACAGGCGGATAACCTCGCGGATAATGGCATCGCCGGCGGCGTGGCCAAACTGATCGTTGTATTGCTTGAAATCATCAATATCAAATAACAGAATCGTCACGCAGAAGCGGTCACGCCGGGCGCGATTCAGCAGGTGCGGGACGTTTTCCATAAAATACCGTCGATTGTACGCACCGGATAACTCATCGGTATCCGCCAGGCGACGGAGATTTTTGAAATTACGGTTTAATACCAGCATAGCTGTCAGCCAGGCTGCTGATTGCTGAAGCTGATCGGTAATCCGCGTACTTTTAGCGGCACCCTCCAATATCAGCGTACCAAAATGAACGCCTCGATGTTGTAAAGTGGCTGAGGCCTTTTCCGCCGCTACGGGGAATAGTTGGGCCGGCTCGGAACCGGGCGGTTCAATTTTCAAATATCCCGGCCAGCGAAAATTGTTTTGCAAAATTTCCAGTGCGACAGTTTGAACATCCCGGTGCCCCGTTTGCATTTCCTGCGTGAGGGTGATCTGGGCCTGCATGGGAATTTTTAACGTAGCGGACGCTGCGGCTGCCGTACTGGCTTGCTCTTGATCGGCTAAAATATCCGCAAGCGGTTCGGTCGCGGCGCTGGCGTTTTCTGTGGTCTTATCCCCTGGTGTTGATGAGGTGGATTTGCCGTCACGCTTAATTGGCTTTACACCGCGTGCCGGCGCGACATGCGGCACTGGCCGAAATATCTCAAATGCGGGCCGGGGAGGGCTTCCTCCAGGCACCGACGGGTCCATTGGGTTTAAACCAGGCACTGCACACCTCTCTCTCGCAGGCTCTTGGACAAGACGTGGTCTTACGAGGCTGTTATCTTCAACCTCGGACGCCTCCTTGCGTAACTCGCCAGAAACACTCATTTGCCATCAGCCTGACGACAGTTCCACGACACCGGCCGGCTCTATAAGCCCGCGTTGGTGCCATTCACAAGAGCCTTCCGCCCTGAGCCTTACACCCAGCCCAAGCGTCGAAAAACCCTTCCTTCGGCCATCCTCCATTGACAGGGGCGAATCAGGATTCTTCCCGGCAAGGTCTTTTTGGCACACCGTACCGGAATTCCACTGTCAACATCCATACTTACTCTAAGCTAAAGCGGTTCACAACGCAAAACTATTTCCTGCATTTATGCATTTTAACCGTTTATGAGACTTTTCATGCCTATAAAAATGGCACCGGCGGTAATGTTGGGCCTTCTTCCAACAATCCGCCGGTGTCTTGGGGAGGGAGCCTTCCGTTGTTGTTACTCGACGGTTGGCTGCCGAGGGTTGTTACTCTTGATGATCCTCCTTTTCAGAACCATAGGTATCCCCGACGACGCCATCAGGGGTAATGAGAAATAATTTGTCGCTTAATGGATTAGCGGATTTGGTGTAACGCACTTCCACCTGATGGCGGAACCATTTGAGCGTTTCTTCATCATCACAGGAAAATGCCAGCAGCACATCGCGGTCCGGAGCGGCCATGTAGAAGTTCTTTCCCAGATGGGGCCGCAGATGCTTCTGCACCAGTGGCAGCATAATACGGGCGGCGTTAAGCGGATGGTCCAGGGGGAAACTGAAAAGCGTATAGTTATCGCACCGGCCTCCGGTCATATTGAGTTCGCGCGTGTCGCGAAGGATATTGCCCATGGCATGTTCTTGCAGGGTTTCCTGATCCACTCCCCAGAGGCGGCAATCTTCCATGCTTACCAGCGTGGTACGTGATTTAACCTGATACCCAATGATTAAATCATTGATCCATTCTTCAAGCATGATCGAAGCAGGAAGCTTGGCAGCCAAAGTACGCGGTAACAGAACCGGAAATATTTCACTGCGCACCAGGGACCAGGCGTCATCGGCTTGCGGACTATCTTGTTCCGGATCCTGTACCATCAACTCGTCAAAAAAGCGTTTGACATTTTCCGCCAGGTGTTCCGGTTGCTCCATAAAGGTGTGATGCAGCGGCGAAACCCGAATGCGCATTCCGCCGACGCTGATCGTTTCATCATCTACCGGAGCCACCGCCGCAGCGGGCGTAATATCTTTCGCAAGATCCACCACCGCCTGGATAAACGGACTTTTAAGCGTGTCACGCACACCCACGCGCACCGCCGCGATGATGCCATCTTCCACGGGTTTAAGGAAATTCACCGCCTTATTCGATCCGCGGCAGGATGCGAAGATCACATCCTGTCCATGAAATACAGCCCAGAAGCGCGTGCCGGTGGCGGCTTGTTTCTTCATAAGTCTCTGCGCCAGGCCCCGCACCATTCCCCGGCAATCAGCACCCTGGGCTGTGCAGGTCACGTGGTGCATGCCCAGCACCAGTTTGGGAGATTCCGTGATCCGCATATTTTTATAGCGTCCCAGCCACTGTTTGAATCGCGCCAACGCCTGACGCGGATTCACCGGTGCTAACGATGGGGTATTTTGTCCGCCGGAACGATCAGATCCCTCTGCCTGATCGTTTCCGGCGGTCATTTGCAATTCCATTTGAATACTCTCGGCCGGATCGTGAATCAGCAGATGGCCGTCATCACGTTGCACGGCGGTGAAATCATTAGGAATTTCCACCGCGTAGCCGTCACCGGAAACTGTCTTCCAACCTCGCATGGGAAAACCTCCAAAGAGCCGCGGGTAGGGGCAAAGTTCCTCACGCTGGAGCTACAACGCCAGACCATGAAGAAGCCGCCCCGCGGCCGGATTAAATTTTTCAACTCTACGTTCTTCGATGCGGTTCTGTGATATGGCAAAACCGCCGAAACCAAAATGTTAATACTTCTATCGAACCGCCCGGGGCAAAACGTTAACACAAAAATGAGAGAAAAAATTTCTGGGACGTGAAGGCTTTCTTCTGCATCTGCCCCCCGTGCCCCGGGCGCTCGGACAGACCGGTAAAATCGCTTATGATGCAGGCTGTATTGGAGAAACCGGTCATGAGCGGCGGATTATTTCAAGAGCCTTTATTTGATACACCCGATAAAACCCGCAGCAAACGCGCTGGCGCGGCCCAGCGGTCCGACACTTCCCAGAGGGCCAGTAAGATGAAGCCCGCAGCCGAGAACAGCCGCGCGTCCGCCCAGCCTGATCAGCCGGAACATGCTGCCTCTTCTGACGCACCTGTGGCTGATAATACCGCCGGGCCGCTAGCGGTCCCACCCAGTAAAGTGTCGGGCGCCTCGGGAGCCGCGGGCGTGTCAGGCGGGCCGGGCGGGCCGACTCCGGTGCGATCAGTTAGTGAGGTCAATGTTCTGATCTCCCGTGCGCTTCAGGCGCAGTTGCCGCCGGGGCTGCGCGTGCGCGGTGAAATATCCAACTTTAATATTTACAGCAAAGGGCACGCTTTTTTCAAACTTAAAGATCAGCGATCTGAACTGCCTTGCATGATGTGGCGCAATGATCTCGAAAAGCTCCGATTTACTCCCGCCGACGGCCTGGCAGTCATCGCGGAGGGGGAGGTGAAACTTTATGAAGCGCAGGGGCGATTGCAGTTATATGTCAGTTCCCTTATTCCGCAGGGGGCCGGCGAACTGGAGTTGGCATTTCGGCAACTCTGTGACAAGTTGCGGGCGGAAGGCTTGTTTGATGCCGCCCGCAAGCGGCCTATTCCTCCGGTGCCGCTACATATTGTTGTCATCACCAGCGCCGCGGGCGATGTATTTGATGACGTATTAACAACTGCGTACCGGCGCTTTCCTGATATGCATATCATGTTGTTCCCGGTTCAGGTGCAAGGGGCGTCGGCGGCGGGGGCGGTGGTACGGGCCATTGAATTGGTTAATCAGCACGCTCTGGCCATCGGGGGGGTCGATGTCATTCTGCTGGTGCGGGGAGGCGGCTCGTTGGAGGATTTATGGGCCTTCAATGAGGAGTCTGTGGCCCGGGCGATTGTGGATAGCGCTATTCCCATAGCCACGGGCATCGGCCACGAGCCGGATATTACTATTGCGGACCTTGTGGCGGATTTGCGCGGCCCCACGCCCACGGGAGTGGCGGCGCTGGTGGTTCCAGAAAAGGCGGCCTTGGAGAATGACGTGGCGGCGCTGGCGGATTTGTTGAAGCGTGAATTGACCACGCGCTGCCGGGAAGGCCAGCACGTTCTGGCACATCAGCGGGCGGAATTGACGCAAGCCATTTCGCTAAGCGTACGCGACGCTGTGCGAACCATTGAGCTTGCGGGTCGACAGATTGCCGCGATCGAACCGCGGCATGCCATCGCTCAAGGCTGGCGGCGGCTGGAAAATGCGACGCAACAACTGCGGCAGCGCGGGGTGGAATTCACCCGCCACGGTCGCGATCGCCTGGCGGAAAACGTGGCAGATTTACAGCGTTATGGCCCGCAGAGCCGGCACGCGAAATATCGGGCGGTACTGTCAGGTTTCGACACGCACCTCGCTTCGGCCATGCGCCATAAGCAGCAGTTCAGCGGGCAACGGCTGGCGGATTTGGAAAAACAGTTGAAGCTGGCCGGGCCGTTACAGGTGTTGAACCGCGGCTTTACCATCACCACTGACCAGCGTGGCCGGATTGTAAAAAGTGCCGGGCAGGTTATGCCGGGGGAACAGGTCGCCACGCGCACCGCCGACGGCACGTTTGGTTCGATAGTCGCGGAGGGAATCGTTGCGGACGGAATGTCGTCGGACGGAACTTGACGGAATCTCATCCTGCCCGGTATGCTGCCGGAGCGAACTGATCTTTTTCTCGTATGCGAGGATGCCCCATGCAATGTCCAATGTGCCAGCAAGCCCTGCGCGGCCTTGATTATCAGGGAGTTCACATCGAAACCTGTCCCGCCTGCGGAGGCGACTGGCTGGATGCCGGTGAACTGGGCAACATTGTCGAGGCTCGCCAGACCCGTTTTACGCAACAGGAATGTGTGGCCGTGGCGCAGGCCGCGACGATCAAGGGTGTCAAACTAAACACGCTGGACCGGCATTTAACATGTCCCAAGTGTGGCGGCACGACCCACCCGGTGAACTATGGCGATGACAGCGGGTTGATCATTGACCAATGCGCCCAGTGCAGCGGTGTATGGCTGGCGGCCGGCGAACTGGACAAAATCGACGAATTGGTGCACGGCTGGGATGATGAATTGCCTGATGACCTGGCGAAATACGGCCCCCGGCTCCGGCAAGTCGCCGCCGAGGTCAATCAGGACGAGATGGTTCATATTACCCATATCCGCCTGATTGACAGCCTGATCAACCACGTCTTGGATTTTTTCGGCGACTAGTCACTGGCCACGGAAGCCGTCTTGCGTTGCTTCGACATCGTACAAAAGCTTGCATTCTGTGGGCTTATTAAGTGTCGCTGTATTATCCGTCTTTACGAATATAGAAAAAATAAAATTTCCCTTGACATGTTCTTCATACATGTCTATACTCACCGTTATGAATCTGTTTCATAAACCGTTATCAATATGACGGCCTTCCATGAAACCGGTTCAGATGAACAATTTTCGTGAAGTCACCAGCGTTGCGGGCCCGCAGATCAAAATCCGCAAATGAGCTGGTGATGAAAAAATGTGACCCCCTCATGAATGATGCGGATTGGTTCCGCGCCGGGGGGAGAAACAAGAGTGCAACAGTCAATGTGACTGTTTTAGTTTTTTTCTTTTTTGGGAGGTCTCTTATGACTACTTCGTATGGAAAAATTTCGGCGGTTCTTCTAAGTTCGGCAGCCGGCCTCATTGCGTCCGCCGGGTTGGCGTCGGCTGCCAATATCACGCTGCTCAACGGAACTACCACAACAGCAGTATTCCCCAGCTCCGCCAGCTACGGAACGACGTGGGCGCAGCCAGTACTCACTACCGGAGCCCAGGACGCTGCATACGGGGCAGATGGCTATGTGATGTATGCAACATCGCCCAGCGGCAGCAGCTACGGCGGTGGCAACGGTTCGTATTATTATCCTGGGGATGCAAAGTATCCGACCGGCACGCCGACGGATCCACTTAATGTCACGAATGAGCAGGGATTTAGTAACGGTGGGCAGATACATCCTACCATCGTCAACACGCTGTCCAAAATCCCCAGTTACCTTACGTACTCGGATGCCAGCTACCTGACGAGTTGGGACGCGGGTTATGGCTACGGTAACGTCTACGCTCGCGACGGGTCCGCTGCCAACACTGTTGAATATGGTGTGGCCAGCCCGAGCAACGGCATTGCATACAATACGTTGACAAAAATGGCCACCATGACTGTTGGTGCGGGCGCACCTAAAAATCTATATATCGGTGTACTTAGCGACCAGGCGGTGGACAGTTCCTCGCAAATTCAAATCAGCGATGGAACGGCATCGGTTACGGCTATGCTGCAAAACTACGGCAGCGGAACGCCTGAAAACACATCAGCTTTTCCCGGACAGAACACCTGGTATTTCTTTGACGTCGCCAATGCGCAGTCCGGTGACGTTATCACGCTCTCCATGGCACAATACAACACCGGTGCCAGCTACGCCATGCACCCGACACTCGCTGGATTGACGTTTGACTCCACGAATCCCATTGCAACCCCTGAACCTGCCTCTTTGGGCTTGTTTGCCCTTGGCGGTCTGGGAATGTTGTTAATTGGCCGCAAGCGGGCGGCCCGTCGGACGGCTTAATACGGTCCACTCATGGCGGGGGCGCATCGGGCGTTCCTTTGTGCTCCCGCCTTTTTTTGCCAAGATTGCGTTGGTCTTGACGATATATAGATTTGGTCATACGAAGGAGAAAATCATGAGGAACAAATTTTTACCAGCAATGTCAGTCGCCTTGGTAGGAACCTTGGCCATGGGAATGGCGGCCTCCAACGCTAATGCGGGAAATATTTTGCTGAATGGCAATTTTTCAACGGCTGACGCTACCACCAGTACGGGTGCAGCGGACTGGAATTCCGTGCTGGGATTAGGTGCCGGAACAACAGGTTCCGCTACCCGGTTGACCGGATCGGGCGCGTACACGGGTGATACGGCCTATTTACAGATTACCGGAACCGGTGCCAGCGGCGCGGGTTCTTATGTTGCCGCGAATAACACAACCACTGTTGGTACCGTAACGCCCGGCACCAATTATACGCTTTCCCTTGAAGCCAACGGAACAAATGGCATAAGTGGCGTAAATGGCTTTACCCTTGACTTCTTTAATTCCAGCGGTGGTAACGTCGGGCAGGCCAGCGGCGAGCTGGCGCTCACAAACGCCTACCAAATGTTTTCGGTTTCTGATGCCGCACCCGCTGGCGCTTCTTACGCGGAGGCGATTGTCCATTTATCCATGGGCGCCGTTGCTGGCGATACGGGTAAGATCAACATAGACAATGTTTCGATCAGTTCACCCGCCGTACCCGAGCCGGGCGTTCTTGGAATGCTAGCCCTGGGCGGTCTGGGAATGTTGCTAATTGGCCGCAAGCGGGTAATCCGCAAGACGGCTTGATTCTAACGATTTCGGCGGAGGCGTTGCGGGCGTTCCGCGACGCTTCCGTCTTTTTCGATACTTCCCCAACTTATCGGGGTGGTGCGAAAACAGCTACTTTTGGTCGGGCGCGTTGCCCCTGATAGGAGAACCATCATGAATACCAACCGTTCCATCCCACTGATTCGGAAAACCGGCAAGCGCGGCTTTACGCTCATTGAGCTGCTGGTGGTAATTTCTATTATCGCACTGCTGATTGCATTGCTGCTGCCCGCGCTGGCAAGAGCCAAGGAAGAGGCCTTGACCACCGCATGCGGTGCCAATATGCACAGCATTGGGCAGATTCTGGCGGAATATGAGACTACGTATGAGGGGGCAATTCCATCCGGCAATGCCTACATCAACGGCGGTTACAACCTTTATCCGGCTGCCGAGTGGAATATCCTACTTTACACCTATAACGTCGGGTTGGACCCAGTACGGTATGTCCAATGGAACGGAGTCGGCGGGTCAACGCCTAACTACCCCGTGGCGTCACAATCCGGCCCCGCTTATCTGGGAACCTTTACCTGTCCGGCTTCTTCTATCAAACCGACCCTTGGACCAGCTTGGGGTGTGCAGGTGGGATGGTATTGGTCGAGCTACGCCGCCAATCCCAACTACTTCTGGACCTACGCCGGCCCGGGCTGTAACTATTGGGACAACATTGATAAAGTCAACATGCGTGCGTCCAATGTGCAGAACCCGGCTAGCGCCATCGCCATTGGTGATGCGACACAAACATCGCAATGGGGTGGAAGCTGGATGATCATGAGCGATTGGATCCAAAATAGCGCGGGCAATGCCAGTTCGGCTCAGGCGTACGTAAACGATCCTAACTATCTGGTTCCGGCCAACGGATTTTCCTCAGCGGAAACCGTCAACCAGGATATCCTTCAGCCAAACCAACCGGCGATCAACAATCAGACCGGCATGCGTTACCGTCACATGCAGGACTCGCCGAATACTGGCGAAGCCAACGGCCTGTTCTTTGACGGCCATGCCGAAACACTGCCGATCAATAACAACGTTGCCGGGGCTGCCATTGCCTCGCCGGCGGCCAATGGGACACAGGGCTTGCGGATGCAGAATATCTACAACCCGGACCTGCCGTCCTCCATCGGCTTGTTCTGATCGTCGCGGAAATATTACAGGCCAGGAAAAATTATGAAAAAACCAGGACCACATAAGTGGATTAAAAGCGGCATCGCGGGCGTATCCGCCATCCTGTTGGCCGCCCTCTGCGGCGGGGCCACGCCGGCTCACAAGACCCCGGAGGTCCCCGCACCGGCGGGATTGCATTGGAAGCTCACTTGGGCCGACCAATTCAACCACGGTGCGGCGGATCTGAAGGGGTGGCATTATGACCTCGGCGGCGGTGGCTGGGGTAATGGTGAATCCGAGGTTTATACCCACTCCCGGAAAAATGTGTTTGTGGCTCATGGCAAATTACACATCAGGGTCATCGGTAAAAAACGCCATGGTAAAGTCCATTACACCTCCGGCCGCATCACCACGCGTAATGTCTTCAGCCAGAAATATGGCCTCTTTGAATTCCGTGCCAAGCTACCGCACGGCACGGGCCTGTGGCCTGCGATCTGGATGATGCCGGAAAAATCTGCCTTTGGAACCTGGCCGCAGTCCGGTGAAATCGACATCATGGAATCGCGTGGTAATGGCATTGGGCAGGTGCAGGGCAGCCTGCATTCCGGCAGTGCTGCTGGCCGCGATTTCACCCAAACCAAGGTCTACCACTTACCCCGCCATAAAGTCACGACCGGCTGGCACACCTACGATCTTCTGTGGGAACCTGTGGCCAATTCGCTGCATCCCAACCACCGCCAAGTGGAGATCCAATGGTTTGTGGATGGACATTTATACGAAACTCAAAAGGGTGGCTGGACTGTTCCAACAGCCGCCGGAACTGGGCATCCCAATGCGCCATTTAACAAAAGCTTCTATATAATCTTGAATATGGCGGTTGGGGGTAATTACGTCGGAGGTAAAACTCCCGGTCCGGGACGCTATGATATGGAAATCAATTTTGTCAGAGCGTATGCTTTGGCGAAAGCCGGACATTAAAACTTCCTTTTGAGAGGTTGGTGAAGGATATGGGATCGGTTCGAGAAATAGCCAAGGAACTGGGCATTTCGCCCGCTACGGTTTCCCGGGCGATTAACAATCACCCGGCTGTCGCGGCAAAAGTGCGCCAGCGCGTGGTGAAAGCCATGAACCGGTCGCGATATGTTCCCGCCGTTGGTAAGCGAGAAACCATGAACATAGCGTTCGCCTACACCGGCGATTCATCTTTAGGCTCGCCCTTTGATGCGGCCCTGATGCAGGGTATGAGCCAACGCATGGACCAGTTTGGTTTTGACCTGCTGATTCTGGACGTCCGCCGCGCGGTTTTGCCGCATGAATCCTTCTCCCAGATGTGCATTCGTAAAGGCATCCGCGGTGCCGTATTGCGCACCACCACCGAAACCCGGCACACCTGCGAGGAAATTGCTGCAGAAGGCTTTCCATCCGTCGTGGTGGGCGACCGTTTTATATCCGATAAAATAAATTTCATCGCCAGCGACAGTCAGTCCACCAGCCGGGAGGCTGTTGCGCACCTGATTCAACTGGGGCATAAAAACATTGGTATTGCGATTAATGTGGTGGATGATTCAGATCATACCGACCGACTCAATGGCTATAAGGAAGCTTTGATTGCCGCCGGTATGGACGTGAATGAGAAATATATTTATCGCGTGCCTGCCACTCGGGAAGGCGGGGTGCAATGGGCACGTCGCCAGGCGAGCCTGCAGGATCGCCCGACTGCTTTATATTGCACGGATCCGATGACAGCGGTAGGAGTCCTAAGTGAAGTGCAGCAGATTGGCTGGAAAATTCCCGATGATTTATCGATCATCGGTTTTGATGATTCAGATATCCGTTTTCTGACTTACCCCACACTCACGGCCATTTGCCAAGATGCCCAGGAAATTGGTCGCGAAGCGTTTGAAGCACTTAGCAGCCTGCTAAGTTGGCCGGCCAACGGCTCGCCGGAGCCGCTGATTCAGCGCGTGCTGCCTACCCAGTTGGAACTTCATGGCACTACCGCCGCTCCCAAACAAGGGTAAATAACCCATGACAAAATCCCTGAAGGAAGAGATGTTAAAGTCCTCACCGCTGGTGCGTTGGCCGACCGTCCATTCGCTGGTGCTGATCGCTGCGGCGATCAGTGCTTCTGCAGCGTTTGCCGGGGCGTCTCCTATTGCCGCGCCTGCGGTTGCGGCTCCGTCCGGCCTGCAATGGAATTCAACCTTCAGTGATAGCTTCAGCAATGCGTCATCTCTTAGCGGCTGGACCTATGATCTGGGCAATAACAATGGCTGGGGCAATGGTGAATCGGAAACATATACCAATTCATCTAATAATGTAAATGTATCCGGCGGCAATCTGAATATTCAAGCGATCGGCACGCCCACCGCCAGCGGGACGTATTACACCTCCGGCCGCATTACCACCCAAAGCCTTTTCAGCCAAACTTACGGACTTTTTCAGTTCAGCGCCCAATTGCCCGCTGGTGCGGGGCTTTGGCCCGCGATCTGGATGATGCCCACAAATTCTGTCTATGGTAGTTGGCCCCAATCCGGTGAAATTGACGTCCTGGAATCCCAGGGGTCGAACACCAACCAAGTGCAGGGGAGCCTGCATTCCGGAAGCAATTACAACAGCCAGAACACGCAATATCAGGTCTATACGCTGCCAAATAACGGCTCTACAACTTCCTGGCATACCTACGACCTGCAATGGGAGCCGACAAGCAGCTCCGCCGGAGGTACCCAGGTGCAGTTGAATTGGTATGTCGATGGGAATCTTTATGAAACCCAAACCGGGGGATGGACCGTGCCATCCAGTGCGCCGGCGGGGGATACTAATGCTCCATTTGATCAAAGCTTTTATATTATTATGAATCTCGCCGTGGGCGGCAGCTATACTGGTTATCAAACTCCGGGCGTGGGCACGTATGATATGAAAGTCGGCTATGTCAGCGCCTATCAGGCGGCACTCCCCCAGGTAACTGCCGCGTCCGCCATCGACAACGCTACGAACTACCAGGCCAATTCCGCCTTTAACGGCAGCAATTCAGGATCAGGTTTTGGAAAATGGAACGTGAACTTCAATTATTCCGGCCCCTCCGGCGGCGGAGGAGGCGGTAATGGGTTCATCAGCACGAACAGTGGTATTCCCACGGCCACGCCCGCTTTCGATATTTATGTTTATCCGGGATCGGCGGCGGACACGGGTCTGAATACGGACGTCACCACGGCCACGCGGCCATTTACTGCCGCCCTAGCTGCGGGTCAAACCTTCACCACGGATTTAAATCTTAACCATGCCCAGACCGCGACCAACAACGCGACACCGCAAAACCCGGCTTCTGCGGATTCCAATATGGGATGGCGATTGCTGGATGCTTCCGGCAAAGTGTTGTTTGCCATGACCGCATTCGGCGGCGGATCATCGTACTGGTCCACGGACGCCACGGGCACGGTGCAGCAGTCCAATATTTTGTACAATTATAAGATTGATGACATATTTAAATTTACATTACTCAATGCGTTAGGCGATTATTCGCTTACCGCCTCAGGCAATACCAGCACGGGGCAGGCGGTGACCTTCTCCGGACAAATTAACATGCTTTCCGGCGGCCCGGCGCAGGTGCAATATTTTGATAACAATGGCGGCAACTACAGCGATGTGCAGTGGAGCCAGATGTCCATCAGCGGGGATCCCGTCCCCGAACCCTCCATCCTCGGATTCGCCGCCCTTGCCGCGGGAGGACTTGTTTTAGCTTCCCGGCGGCGCATGCTTCCCCACCGGACAAGATAAGGCACGCAGTTGGGTTGTGCGGCAGGGAAGCGGGGCAGAGCACTAGAATTTCGATACGCGGTATGCACTCCGAAGCAGACGGTAAAAAGACCGCGGATTGGGCTGCGGCCCAATAGAGCAGAGTTTTGAGAGAGTAGACAGTAGAGCAAATAGGGCTGGGAGCATTAGAGGGCTGTCGCCGGAGCAGAAGAATTCCTCCTGCGGTCTACTCTCGACTCTCAAGTTCCAATTAGAGCAGCGTAAAAAAGCCGCGGATAAACACCGGGATTTCATATTTATTCGCTTTAATGTCGACTCTCAAAACAGACGCGGCAACGTCGAGCACCAATGTGAACTGACCGCCGAAGAATATTTGAAAATTACTTGATTTATAGGTTAAGAAATGTAGGATGATAGGAATGGCTATCGTAAAGTTGACGCTTGGCGCTGCCCGATCGCTTGAGGAGCTGCCGAATGTCATACACCGGCGAGTGATGGCCGTGATAGCTCAGTTGGAGCGTTGGCCTGAAGTAAGCGGAGCCAAGCCGTTGCAGGGCAAACTGGCCGGCCATTATCGGAAACGCACCGGTGATTACCGGGTGCAATTCCGCATGGAGGGCCAGACGGTGCTTATTGAGCGAATCGGGCACCGCGATGGCTTTTATGAGGATTAATCCATGAAGATTCACACTCTTGAAGTCAAGGGGAAGCGAATCGTGCAGTTGCCCGAACAGGACTATCTCGCCCTGGTGCGGCGGGCTGGGATTCAGGCGCAGGACACTGAGCTGCCGCCTTTGCCGGCCCCCGGGGCGGATGGCCATTATCCCGCCATGGAATACGCTAAGATCAGCCTGGCCCGCAAGATTATCCGCGACCGAAAGCGGTTGGGCTTATCGCAGGTCGAATTGGCTCGCCGGGCTGGCATTGCGCCTGAAAGTTTGAACCGCCTGGAACATGGTAAAGCCAATGCCACCATTCAAACCATTGAGAAAATTGACTGGGCGCTTAGAGCCGCGGAGAAGCGTACCGTAAGGACACGGACAGCCATGCGGGTAGGACGTAAGTGCTCGGTCACGCCCGCAAATTAGCATTGATTGGCCGCCAAGGCTACAGATGCAAGAAGTAGCGGCGAAAACCGGGTCCGTGTGACCCCTTGAGCTGCTGCGACGCCGCAGATGGGGCGTTTGCGGCCAAACCCTGTGGCACCGGCGGCCGGGAGGCCGTGAGCTTTGGCGCTCGTCCTCAACGTAGGTACCCATACACTTTCCCCCTCCGCTTCGCGCCCACAACCTCTTGGTTCTCCGTCAATCCTAATTTGTGGGCGGGACAGAGCACTAGAATTTCGATACGCGGTATGCACTCCGAAGCAGACGGTAAAAAGACCGCGGATCACGCGGATTGCGCGGATAAACACCGGGCTTTCGTGCTCCGAGCGATGCTCTATCGGGCCGGCGGCCCGATTCCCCTCATACCCGCGCTATCCGCGCAATTCGCGGTTCAATCCCGATGATCGTAGGTGTAATACGCCTGATCGTGGTGGCACGCGCCTCATCCGCCAGCGCGTACCGGCATCAGAATTGGTGCCAGTCACGTTCGTCCTGTATTATGGCGGCTCAACAGTTACGCGGACGGAGGCGACAGCGTTTGAAGACAGAAATAGTCCATGAGCAGCTAAGCGGGGCGATCATCGGTGCGGCGATGGCGGTACTTAATGAACTCAAACCGGGACTTGATGAAAAACTTTATGAAAATGCTCTGGTTCTTGAACTTGAAGCGCGCGGGCACAAAGTCTGGCAGCAAAAGCGTTTTCCGGTGTCGTATCGTGGCCATCGTATCGGGGTATTGATTCCGGATTTGATCATTGATGAGTTGGTATTGGTGGACACCAAGGTCGTTTCAGCGTTCACACCGGCCCACATGGCCCAAATGACCGGCTATCTTGCCATCACCAATCTGCAGTTAGCGATGTTGCTGAACTTTCAGGATTCGACACTCCAGTGGAGACGCGTGGTGCGACAGCCCGATCGCCTGCACCCACAGTAAATTTCAACGCCGTGGTGATCCGGGCCCTATCCGCGTAATCCGCGTGATCCGCGGTTTAATCCCTTTGCGTTTGTAACTACGATAATGGCATGGTGCTTTGTAGCGGCAGAAATTGGGATAATGACGCGCCATCTGATATAACCTGTCAATATGTTGAATCCGTTTCTGGCAGTTATACATTCCAGGCCCGTGAGCCGCCGACGGAAAATTCTCGCGCTGGGCGTGGCGATTTCCAATGACACCTTGCGCCTGCTCTGCGGCGGGCTGATCGGCTTTATTGACCCGATAGATGATTTGGCGGATGTTATAACGGCCGTGGTGCTGGCGATGATTTTGGGCTTTCAGTGGCCCATGGTTTGCGCGTGCATCGCAGAAGCGATTCCCGGTGTCGCGGTGCTTCCCACCTGGACAGCCTTTGTGCTGTTGGTGCCCTCGACAAACAGCGCTGATAAACAGCCTCTCTTGCCGGATGGGAAACTTAATGATAAAAAACCTGTGCCGTAAAATCTTCGCCTGTGATGCTGTGACCGCCGCGAAAAAATCGGCAACGCGGCACGGTGATAATTCAGGCGCGGGCCGTTGTGGAACCCATTGTAACGTGTGGAGTTCATTCAATGATGCAAGCAGTGGAACTGAATTTGGACGGCATTGTGGGTCCCACGCATAACTATGCCGGTTTGGCCGCAGGAAATCTGGCGTCGATGCGCCATCGCGGGCGTAAGTCTTATCCGAGAAAGGCGGCACTGCAAGGCCTGGATAAAATGCGGCTGCTCATGGAGTTGGGTGTGCCGCAGGGAGTGCTGCCGCCCCATGAACGGCCTTATCTTCCATTTTTGCGAGCGTTAGGCTTCCGGGGTTCAGACCAGGCCATTATTACCAAAGCCGCGAAAGATAATCCGCTGATGTTGGCCAACTGCAGCAGCAGTTCTGCGATGTGGGCGGCTAACGCGGCGACGGTATCACCCTCGGCCGATACACTTGACCGTAAAGTGCACTTTACCCCCGCTAATCTTTTATCCGAATTGCATCGGTCTCTGGAAGCGGTCGTCAATACTCGGATTTTACGCGCACTTTTTGCCAATACCCGATATTTTACGGTGCATGATCCCCTGCCGGCCGCATGGGCTTTACGCGACGAAGGTGCCGCCAATCACTTACGATTGGCCGCATCGCATGGCGGCAAAGGCCTGGAGGTTTTTGCGTTTGATTCGGGAGCGCCTTACCAGCCGCAGGAATATCTGCACCGTTATCCGGCCCGGCAGAGCTTGGGGGCGGGTATTGCGGTGCGGCACCGTCATTTAATTCGTAAAGATCAGTCGCTTGGGCTGCAACGCTCCGGGCAGTGTATTGACGCCGGAGCCTTCCATGCTGATCTGGTGGCCATGGGGAATCTGGATGTGCTGATTTATCATCAACAGGCATTTGATCGTGGGAGCATGGCGGTGCTGCGGAAAGCCTGTCACCGCCTGATGGGTGCACCGCCGCGCTTTGTGGAAATTATCGAGGATAATTTTTCCCTGACGGATGCAGTGCAAACCTATTTTTTTAATAGCCAACTGGTCACGCTCTCCAGCGGCGCCATGGCTTTGATTGCGCCGCAGGAGTGTCGAAGCCATCCGGCAGCCAGAGCGCAAATTGATCTGCTTAAACAGCGGCAACTTTTCAGGAGCGTGGAATTTGTGGATGTGCGGCAGTCGATGCTTAACGGCGGGGGGCCAGCATGTTTACGTCTGCGGGTAGTGCTGAACACAAAAGAACTCGCGGCCATGCACCAGGGCGTGCTTCTGACGCCGCAACTTTATGGGCAACTTACCCAATGGGTGCAAAAGCATTACCGCGAGTCATTGGCTCCCGCGGATCTTGCTGATCCGGCGTTGTTGCGAGAATCGCGTAAAGCATTGGACGAACTCACGACGCTTTTGCGGCTCGGCAGTATTTACGACTTTCAATTGTGATTCCGGGCACGGTGATGGGGGCCTTTGAGGACATCTGGAGGACATCTGGAGTTCTTTGCCATGCTGGGCAAGTTATGTTCAAATAGTGCCTATGGCCGAATTGTCACCACTATCCGCTGATTCTAATGGTCCATCCTATGGGCCTCCCCGCACTGTGGAACTGTCGCAGGGTGTCAGGGCAACGCGGAAATATGTGCTGGGAGTGGTGGGGATCTTTCTGCTGGCGCTGGTGGCCTATTGGCCGTTGCATACGGCAGGGTATATCTGGGATGACGGGGGATGGCTGGTCCATAATCATTTTGTCCATCATTGGCGGGGGCTGGGGAATATATGGTTTAACCCGCATGATTCCATTCAGTATTATCCGTTGGTCTTTACAGCTTTTAATATCCAATGGCATATCTGGGGCGGCAATGCACTTGGTTATCATCTGCTGAATATCATGATGCAGGCGACAGATGCGGTTTTGTTGTGGCGGATTCTCAAGGCGTTAGGCCTGCGTAGCGCCTGGATTGCCGCGGCGATCTGGGCGATTCATCCCGTGCAGGTGGAAACCGTGGGATGGGTGGTGGAGCAAAAAAGTCTTCTTTCAGCTCTGTTTCTGTTTCCGGCCGTGCTGGCCTGGACCCGTTTTGCGGATTTTACGACCCACCGCCCTGTTGGTGAACCCCTATTAAGCGCACGGCAATGGAAAATTTACGCGCTGGCAACATTGTCCTTTATCCTGGCACTGTGTTCTAAAACAGATGCCTGCGTTGTTCCGGTGGTGCTGCTTTTTGTGCTGGTTTGGAAACGTGGGTTTATCAATAAACGTGATATTCTGCTGATGGTCCCATGGATGATTGCGGGATCCCTTGCGGCTTGGATGACGATTCACATTGAGCACGGCCAAGCGGGCGCCAAGGGGCACCGTTTCCATTTTTCCGTAGCACAGCATTTAATTATTGCGGGTAAAGACCTGTGGTTTTATCCCTTTAAGCTATTCTGGCCCTGGCCGATGATGGCGGTTTATCCGCGTTGGCATATAAGCCATGTGGCGGCGTGGGAATGGATTTTTCCGGTTACCGCCTTTGCTATCCCCCTGGTGCTCCTGGCATTGTCCAAAAAAATCGGACGGGGAGCGTTCGTGGCCGTTTGTGTTTACGGATTAATGATTTCCCCCCTGCTGGGTTTTATCGCCTTTTACACGGAAGAATATACGTTTGTCGCGGACCATTATCAGTATCTGGCGTGCATCGGGATTATTGTGATGGTCACAGAGACTGCGGCAGGAATTTTTAGTTGCTTGGGACGCTTTGATAAACCATCGAACGATCAAGGCGTGCCGGCCGAGGCGCAGGCGTCAGCGACCGTGCTGGCGGATGCCAATAATGGCATGGTGAGTTGGCTAAGCGCGGCGGTTTCTGTTCTGGTATTGCTGGCCTTAGGAACCATGACTTGGGCACAAAGCGAAATTTATACGCCGCCGCTGCGGGTCTGGACGCATAACCTCCGATGCAATCCGGATTGCTGGCTGGCCATGGAACAAATGGGCGTGTATGAATACGGGAAAGGACACATTGCCGCGGCGCAGGTGCTTTTTCAGCGGGCTAATGAACTTTCGCATGGCAGGAATCTGATTGTCAATGCGAATCTCGGTGATGTGTATCGAAACCTTGGGCAGTATGCCAAAGCCATTCCCTATTACCGTCGGTCTCTGGCGGTGGCGGGTCGACAACCTCCGGTTATCTCCCATCTGGTTGAGTGCTATGAAAAAATCGGCGATTGGCGGCTGGCATATCGGGACCTGGCGCAGGGTGTTCGATTGCTGCCCCACTCGGCTGATCTGCAAACCAAGTTGGGGTCCATGCTGGCCCGGGCAGGACATGCCAAGCGAGCCATACCACACTTTCGGGCAGCCATAAAATATGAACCGCAGGACACCAAGGCGCTTTTTGGCTTGGCGGAGTGCCTGAATGCAACAGGGCAGTGGCAAACGGCGATTCCCTATTACCGTCGAGCGCTGAAAGCCTCGCCGGATTTCGGACAAGGACATTTTGCGTATGGTATGGTGCTATTGCAGCATTCAAACCCCGCCGCCGCCGCACGGCAATTTCAGAAAGTCCTGACGTTAGGCCGGCAACGGCGGCTGGAACATCATACGTTAGGCAGGCACGGTGCACCCGAGCCGTGGCGCATACTGACGCATCAGGCCTTGGCAGCCGCGTTGCTGGCCCTGCATCATCCGCGGCAGGCGGCCAGGCAATCTGCAATAGTCAAGCAGTTGTTGCAGCGGCAGAAGCATTTATCGCCGGTACAGCAAACGGACGGAAAATAAGGTCATAAAGGGTATTACATGAAGCGAAAGAACCCCAGCAAATCCATGGCACCGACAAGCAGTTCCGCCGAAGTTGCCATGGTCCGCTCTGGGCGCAGGCGGTGGCTTACTATTTTGGGGATTGGCGGGTTGCTTTTGCTGACGCTGGCGGCTTATTACCCGTTGCGATGGGGCATATTCCTCTGGGATGATGCCGCCTGGTTGACCAACAACCCACTGATCCATCATTGGCGGGGTTTTGAAATATTCTGGCTTTCCACCAAGGCTATGGGGGAAGTGCAATATTATCCCATGACATTAAGTGTCTTATCCATTGAATATCATCTGTGGGGTCTGCAAACCCTGCCTTATCACCTGGTGAATGTATTATTTCAGGCCGCCAACGCCATTCTTCTCTGGTTTATTCTGCAGAGATTGGAATTGCGATCCGCGTGGCTGGTGGCCGCGCTGTTTGCCATTCATCCGGTTCAGGTTGAGACGGTGGGGTGGATAGCGGAAATTAAAAACCTGCTCTCCGGTTTGTTTTATTTTCTGGCGCTGCTTAGTTTTCTAAAATTTATCGACGTGGGGCCCAAAATCGTGACCGGCCGTGATTCTGCTAATTCCCCAAAGCCCTATCAGAATCATCAGTTATATATTGTTTCAACGATTTTATTTTTACTGGGATTGCTAAGCAAAACCGCGGTTTGCACCTTACCGGTGGCCATTTTAGTGATTCTCTGGTGGAAAGATCGCTGGCGGGACAGGGAAATTATTCTGCGGCTGGTACCCTGGTTCCTCATTGCGTTTATCATCGGCCTGGTGACGGTTCATGTGGAGCATACCAGTGTAGGCACGCACGGGGCGGACTGGCGATTTACCATTGGACAACGAATTTTAATCGCGGGCCATGCGTTCTGGTTTTATATTATCAAATTATTCTGGCCCCATCCGTTGCTGATGATTTATCCACGATGGCATCTGGGAAACAGTGTTGGATACATTTGGGCTATCGCTGCGGTCGCTCTGTTTGCATTTCTGTGGTTCATGAGGGATCGCATTGGGCGGGGACCGATGGCGGCGATGCTGTTTTACCTTATTACCATTGGGCCGGTACTGGGTTTTATCACTTTTTATACGCAGCTTTACAGCTTTGTCGCGGATCACTATCAGTATCTGGCGTGCATTGGCCCGATGGTATTGGCGGGCGAGCTTATTTACTGGGCTGCTGAAAAGGCCGGTCGGCGGAAGCACATTATAAGCTTCTGGGTGTCGGCGGCGCTCCTGGTGATACTGGGGGGGGTAACGTTTAATCAGAGCCGCCTTTATGATTGGGATTACTCGCTGTGGCATTATGTCTATCAGCACAATCGGCATTCTTTTATCGTCAAGGGACAGTATGGAGCCACGCTGCTGGAGCGGCAGGAATACGGGCTCGCAATGAAGCAGCTTGTTGCGGCCAATGCTATGCACCCCCATGCCATTGCGGTGGTATTTAATCTGGCATCGGGGTATATGATCACGGGGCATTATCATCATGCGTTGCATTATTATGGCTGGTATCTCCTGCACGATCCGGGATCCGTGGATGCCTGGACCGATGCGGCCAATTGTCTGGTGGCATTGCGCGCCTATGAGCCGGCGGCGCGGGATCTGGCGGTGGCGTTGAAACTCAAGCCGAATTTTGCGGTCGGGTGGATGGAATTAGCGCATGTAAGTTATCTGGCGGGGCATATGAAGTACGCGAAAAAGTTTTATCGCCATGCGATTCGCCTGGATCCCTCCATGGCCAAGGTGAAACTTGCCATTTCCGCCAAGCTGCTGCCGCAGATACCGACAGGCCCGGCAATATCCCATTAAGAAAGTAATACAAGAAAGTAATACACCGTTGCGGAAAGCAGGTATTACTTTGTATAATAGGACCAGCAGGCGTTATCAAGGCTCTGATATCACGTGTTAAAGGATGACCGATGAAGAAAAATAAACGCATCGGCCGAATGCCGAAGGACCAGGTTATGGCCTTTAAGGTGGACGCAAAACTCGCGGAGTTGCTGGGTGGCGTAAAAAATAAAAGCGAATTAATTCGCGATGCGGTGTATGCGTATCTTGGGCATTTATGTCCATTGTGTGAAGGCAAGGGCACTATTCCGGCCAATCGCAGCCATGAAATTGAACTCCTGCTCAAACAGCTTGAATTTGCAACCTGCACGGGCTGCCATACGGCGCTGCCGGTCATGCCGCGATTGCGTAAGCTGGTGAAAACAATGCCCCGGCCGGATCAGTTGCGGCTCACTGAATTTGAAAAAACCGGCGAATTGTTATGTGTTGATTGCTTTGAGAAAGCCGATCAGTGCGCAACATGCGGCCAGCATGTGCCACACGGGCAGCTTTCATCGCATTTGGCACGTCGGCACGCAGCGGCAAGGAATTAAAGCTCCGCGATTTTCAGTCGCAGGCTGCCACGGTGGCAGCAAAGCGCGGATCGCGGATAAATTGGGTCGTTTGGCGAGGTGGACGCATGTCCTGGCAAATCTTGGCGAGTATGAATTTGTGGAATCCCAGCGGTATGGGAATGACGGTAGCAGCGATTTTGGCTACCGCGTTTTTGCTGGGAATGGTGCATGGTATTACGCCTGATGAGCACACCTGGCCGATCACCTTCAGCTACAGCGTCGGCAGCTACAGTTGGAAAGGTGGCATGCGGGCGGGACTGTTGTTTTCGCTGGCCTTTACGGTGCAGCGTTCCATTGCTTCAGAATTGGCCTATTTATTCGTCAAGCCCGTTATGGCGTTAATGGGATCAGACTGGTTCAACTATTCGGTTTATATTATCGTTGGAACGGTCATGGCGGGTTCGGGAATTTATATTTTGCGGCGTGGGAAAATCTGGCATTTGCTGCATACGCATAACATGCTGCATTCAGAAGGTGGTGCCGATCCGCGGTCGGCTCCGTGGTGGATGCCGCTGGTACACGGGTTTATCGCGGGCTGGGGTACCGGTGCGTTTGCCATTCTGGTGTATACCGCCCTGGCTCCGCACATGCCAAATGCCTACGTGGGCTTTGTTCCGGGGATGTTCTTTGGCTTAGGAACGATGGTTATGCAGGTGCTGGTGGGGGGGCTGTTTGGGCAATGGATGGCCAAACGAAAATTCAGCGAAAATGCCCGCGTCATGATTGCCCGGCTCATGTCCGGACGCGTCCTGACCTGGGGTGGTTTTGGATTTGCTCTGGTAGGGTTAGTCGGGCTGATATTCCCGGCGATTGGCGATCTTCAGATGAATACCGGTATCAAAATTCATAATTTGGCCCATTTAGGCGTTGGATTTTTCCTGGCAGTTGTGATGCTTTTTGGCGTGGCGGCTGTGGCGTTTTTCAAATCCATTCGGGATGTTACCGCCATGGGAACGCAGGTGCCGCCGCCCGGTACAGATGCAGATCATGCGTCGTGTGCGCATCACCACCATCAGGATGAATCAGATGCAAAACCAACTTCCGAATAGTCCTTGTTGAAATGGCCGCTCTGGGGTAATCTATTAGGTGCTGAAACTGTGTTGTCGCATGCCGCGACGTGCAAATCAGCCTGGACCGGTCAGGAAATGGTTGCCGCTGGCGCTAATATGACGGGTTTCCGGTTTTTCCAGCCAGGCGCAACCACTCTGCGGGAGTTTTTCCATGCGCACCGACGCTAAGGTCGCTCTGGTCGCGGTACTGATCATCGTCGTACTGGTTATCATTTACTTTGCATTCCATAATTCGTCGAACAAGACGGCGGAAAATAATGCCCTTCCCAGCGCCCAGCCCGCGCTGGTGGAGTCGCCGAATCTTCCGGGTTCCAGCCCTGTGCCGCCGGCTCTGACGCAGACCAGCCAAACCCAGCCAGGGCTGATTTCCCTGCCGGCTACTACCGCTACATCCATGCCCGCCACCATGCCTGGCATGACCGATCAGGCTGCAACGTCCATGCCTGCACCAGCGCTTGATCAAACTGCAACGACTTCACCGGCGGCTGATTCCAACGGACCGATCGGTGCAACGGCGGATAATTCCAGTGCGACTTTGGCACTTCCTACATCGGGCGCGGATACGGGCACTTCGAGCGCTAATAGTGGCACCCCAAATACCGCATCCAACACTGGCTCTGGCACAACGGCCGGTAACACCAACACGAATGCCACGCTGTATATTCCGCCTGTAACTTCCGGCAGTAACGGATCATCCTCGGGAATGTCTTCGCAGGCCCGTGGTCATCGCAGCAGGATGCTGAAACTTTCGGCCCCGCACAACGGCATCTATGTGGTTCGCAAGGGCGATACACTGGCTTCCATTTCCCGGCATATTTACGGCAATGAACGCATGATTCACGCACTGGAAAGGGCCAACCCGGGCCTGGATCCGCGCCGCATGCGCGTAGGACAAAAAATTCGTCTTCCGCATCATGGCACCGCACGCGCGGTCGCAAGACATCGCACATTGCGGCGGCATGTTTATGCGTCTTCCGCACGCGGCGGACGCACGTATGTAGTTCGTGCCGGGGAAGATTTATCTGGAATCGCCCGGAAGTTCTACCACAACCCCGCCATGTGGAAGAAAATCTACAACGCCAACCGGCGTGTCATCGGGTCAAGTCCCAATAAGCTTCGCGCTGGCGAACGAATCGTGATTCCCGCAAGATAATCCAACGTTATCGCGGCAATATTAATGATCTAAATGCGGCACTGCAGGGTTGGCAATGTTGCGCCCAATTAGTGGTGCGAGCTGTCTGGTTACCCGTGTACGGCATGTCTCCAAGTCTGAATGTGGATAACCTGTCAGCAAATAATTATCGTGACAATAACCACGTTTCTGCGACAATGCGACAGCCTCCATTGGACAATGGGCGGCGGCCTATTGTACTATATATAGCATGGTTAGCGGTTTGTTCGGGTAATATTTTGCGGTTCAAGGCCGGATCGCCGAAAATTAGAATAAGGGTGTTACGATGGAATTAAATCACATTTATCAGCGCGACTGTATTGAAGGACTCGCCGAAATCCCCGAGGCAAGCGTCGATCTGGTATTCGCTGATCCGCCGTTTAACATCGGTTACAAATACGATGTTTATGAGGACAAACGTGCGGCCGAAGATTATCTGGCGTGGACCGCGCAATGGGGTGCCGGCGTGGTGCGGGCACTGAAACCTGACGGGGCTTTCTGGCTGGCGATCGGCGATGATTTCGCAGCGGAGTTGAAAATCCTTTTTCAGCGTGAACTGGGCCTGACATGCCGCAGTTGGGTGCTGTGGTATTACACGTTTGGCGTGCAGTGCAAAACCAAATTTGCCCGCAGCCACACGCATCTGTTTCATTTTGTAAAAAATCCGAAGAAGTTTACTTTCAATGTTCCGCCCATACGTGTGCCCTCCGCGCGAACCTTGGTATACGGGGACAGCCGTGGAAATCCCGATGGCCGGCTGCCGGATGATACGTGGATTTTGCGCCCGCAAGATATTCCCGATAGCTTCCAAGCCAATGAAGACATCTGGTATTTTCCGCGTGTGTGTGGCACATTTGTCGAGCGCGCGGGTTGGCATGGCTGCCAGATGCCGGAACAGTTGCTGGCACGCGTTATCCGCGCGTCTTCAAATGAAGGAGAGCTGGTGCTGGACCCCTTTGGCGGCAGCGGTTCAACCTTGGTGACGGCTAAAAAACTGGGACGAAAATTTATCGGCTTTGAACTCTCGCCGGAGTATGCCACGCGCATTGCCGCTCGGCTGGATGCAACAAAAGTCGGCGAGCCGTTGCTTGGTTCGGATGTACCATTGAAATCCGCACCATCCACCGCCAACGGAAAAATCCGCATCAACGGTAAACGGGTGAAGGCCAAAGCCGCAGCGCAGCAACCCTCCCTCTTGATCCCACCCTTGCCAGCCACGGGCACGTAAAGCACTACAATAGGTCGGTGAACTAATTCAGGAGAGTTTCCATGCAAACTGCCGAAACCTACGTCCGTGCTCGCATCGACCGCGCCACCAAAAAGCGGGCCACTAAGGCACTTAAGGCGATGCGATTATCAACTTCCGACGCCATTCGTCTGCTGATGGTGAGCATCGCCGACCAAGACCGCCTGCCTTTCGAAGTCAGAGTACCCAATGCCCCGACGCGCAAGGCCATCGCCGAACTGGAACAGGGCAACGGGAACAAGTTTGCACGCATAGAGGATCTGAAGGCGGACTTGCATGCGGACGATTGAACGATCGACCACGTTTAAGCGGTTGCCGGATCGTCGGATAGCGGGGTAATATTCCAGTCATGTATTCACGCAGTCGCAACCTTTACAGTTTTTTGATCATTGCTCTGGCGGTAAGTCTTGCCGGTTGTGCAAGCAGCGGTCACTGGCCGGCGGGGTTGAATTCCGCGGCGCGGCGGCGCTTACGAGCGATGCCAGCGGTAGCGAGTGCGTGGCCCGGCGGGCCAGCGGGCGGCCGGATTATTCAAACCAGACATTACCGTCTTTACACCACCATTGACAATCCGCTGCAGCTGCGGCTGATGGCCCGCGTGCTAGAGGCGGATTTTGCCCGGTTTATCCGTCTGGTGCCCGGTGCGAAGCCTAAGTTGCCTATGGTGGGGTATGTATTTCGCAACCGCAGCCAATGGTCGCGCTACACGCGCCAGACGGCTGGTACACAGGCCGCCATTTATCTTCGCATAAAAGCCGGTGGATATGAGCGATCCGGTATATTTGTCGCGTACCGTTCCAATGTCGGTGAGGTTTTATCGGTGCTGGCCCATGAGGCGTGGCATCAGTTCAGCTTCCTGGCCTTAAAAGACCATCTGCCTGCCTGGCTGGATGAAGGCCTGGCTACACAATGCGAGGCCATGCGATGGCGACATGGATATCCAATTTTTACCCCCTGGCTTAACGCGCCACGCTGGGAAATGCTACGCACGGCCATTCAACGGCGGCAACTTTTGCCGCTGCGGGAATTTGCTCGCACCCAGGCCGGCAGTGTGGTCATGCACACCGGAGCTTATATTCGAGCCTATTATGCTCAAGTGTGGTCGTTTATGCTTTTTCTTGAACACAGCCCTTACCGCCCGGAACTGCTGGAGCTTTTAGCCATGGCAAAAAAGGGAAAATTAAATGCCCTTCTCGCCCACTCCGGGCTTACGAAAGCAGATACACAGAATCTCACGCTGCGTTGGAATCGTGTTGCCGGGGAAATCTATCTGCATCATTTTTTCACCCGCCATCCCGGTTTAAAACAACAGTATGTGATTTTTATTGATCGCCTGATAAAGTCCTGGCCGCCCGCGCTGCCGAAAGACGGTTATGTCACCGCCGCACGGAGCCTAACGCCATGATGCATGCCTGGATTTTATTTATTTTTCTCGCCAGCACGATCCTGGCTATGGATCTTCTGATTCCGCAAACGCGTGCGGGTGCCAACGCCTTCAGGCGTGCGGCAATTTTGTGCCTGCTGCCAATGATGGTGGCTCTGGCTTTCGGCGTGTACCTGCACTTTGCTTATGTTCCTAAGGCTGCGGTAGCAGGGGTCACGAGCCATCAGGGGCTATTAACCTTCAGCACCGGTTACCTGCTGGAATTGGGGTTAAGCGCAGACAACGTGATGATGTTTATCCTCCTGCTGCGAACCTTGAAAATCCCCGCAGAGGATCAGGGCTTGGTGATGTTCTGGGCGATTGTCATAGCAATTTCAGCGCGCGTGGTACTGATTCTTACCGGTCTGGCGTTGGTGACACGGTTTCATATTCTTTTTTATTTTATGGGCGGCTTTCTGCTGCTGGCCGGCGTGGCGATGTTTTTTCAACGGCATGGCGAACGCGGTCTGGGAGATCGCCTGATCCGCGTGGCCGGCAAAGTGCTTCCTATCACCGAGACTTTTTCCGGGCGACGGATGATTGTCCGCGTCAAGGGCCGCCGCTGTATTACGCCGTTGCTGGTGGCCATTATTCTGGTAGGCCTGGTGGATGTGCTGTTCGCCTTTGATTCAATCCCGGCGGTTTTTGGCATTACCAGCGATCCGTTGATTGTGACCAGCAGCAATGTGTTTGCCGTGCTGGCGTTGCATCGGCTCTATTTTATCATGGCACCGCTGATGGACCGCCTGCGCTTTCTGGAAGCGGGCCTGGCATTGATACTGCTGTTCATCGGCGGGAAAATGCTTTTGCCGCTGCTGCCACAGCACGGGTGGAAGCTTCACATCAGCACAACCGCGTCTCTAATGACCGTTGCCGCCATTCTGACGCTCGCCGCCGGGGCGTCGATCGCCCTGCCGCAAAAGAAGAAATAGTATTTATATTTCGCCAACGCAACCCTCAACGCAAATTTACTTGATGCTCATACCAGCTTCACAATGTGCCACTACACTTCCCCTGCGTTCGCTTTCCAAAACGCATCACCCACCTCTCTTCCGCCTGAAGCCCCGGCTCCCCGCCGGCGGCTTCTTTCGCGCCCAAGCGATGGTGTCTACTCGGCAATTTTCAGGCGGTCCTGCAGTTTGTTTCTCCAGCTTTCGGTGATGGCGGCGTCGGTAATGATCAGATCAAGGTCTTCAATGGAACATACCCGGGCCAAGCCTTTGCGGCCGAATTTGCCTGCGTCGGCTAAAAGGATTTTTCTGGCGGCTTGCTTCAAGGCGAGTTTTTCAATTTGCACCATGGCCAGATTGGTATTAAAAATATCGGTTTCATAAATGCCGGCCACGGAAAAAATCATGACATCTGCATGAATTTCCGCCAATGCCTGCATAGTGATAGGCCCCACCAAGACACCTGATCGCGGATACATCGCGCCGCCTAGAACCAGCAGTTCCACGCCATCCTCATTGGCAAAATGATTGGCTACCGTCAGGCTGTTGGTCACCACTTGCAGGGGTCGGACATCTAATTGCTGCACGGTGTAATCAATGGTGGAACCGCCGTCAAAATAGACGGTCATTCCCGGTTCAATCATCGCAGCGGCAGCCTTGCCAATGGCACGCTTGGCCTCCACCTGTTCCTGCATGCGCTGATCCAGGTCCAGCATCGCCGGGGAGCGGCCACGATACAAAACTCCGCCGCGCGTAGCTTCCAGTACGCCCTGCCCACATAGGGCATCAACATCTCGCCGCACCGTGGAACTCGATACGCCAAGTTCTTCCGACAATTGTTCCAATGACGCGCTCTGGCGCGTTCGCAGAATGTCGAGAAGTTTTTTCTGGCGATCCACGATCAGCATCAGGCAATTCCACCCACGTCATGCAAGTTGGACACTATTTAATTTTGCCCCAGGTCTCTTCCAGTGCTCGGGCACTGGCTTGAATTCCCGCGACTTCCTTGGGCCACAATTCTGGCTCCAGAGCCGCTTCCACGCCTGACGCGCCCACCACGGTCGGCACGCTTAAACAGACTTTTTTGATTCCATACTGCCCGTTAAGCTGACTGCTGACCGGCAAAATCCGCTTGCGATCCAAGGCGATGGAATGGATCACTTCGGCAATGCTTATTCCCACGGCGTAACCCGCGCCGCCTTTAAGTTTAATGACTTCCGCCCCGGAGGTTTGGGTTTTCCGGAAAATTTCCGCCTGCTGGGGAGGCGTGAGCATCTTAATTAGCGGCATTCCCGCCACGGTGGCGGTGCTCCAAATCGGCGTCATGGTATCGCCGTGCTCACCGAGGATAACTGCATCCACCTGCGTTGCCGGAAGATTTTTCGTAGCCGCAATCAAAGATCGGAATCGCGTGGTATCCAGCACCGTGCCCAAGCCAATTACTTGTTTAGCCGGCCAGCCAAGATATTCAATGTTCAACCGCGTCAGCACATCTACCGGGTTGGACACCACGACAAAAATGCACTCTTTTTTAACGCCTGCCCCCTTGAGGGAATCCAGAACACCTTTATACAAAGATACATTGCGATTAATCAGATCCAGTCGGGATTCATCGGGCTTGCGGCGTAAGCCCGCAGTGATGCAGATGACATCAGAATTCGCGGCCCCCTTGATGTCCGTTGCATAAATACTCTGATCGCCCACCAGCGATGCGCCATGCAGCAGATCCAGTGCTTCACCGGAGGCCAACTCCGCATTGGCATCCACGAGAGCAATTTCCCGGACAATGCCCGCACATTGCAAAGCAAATGCGGCATTGGAACCCACGCGGCCGCCGCCACCGATAATTGTAACTTTCATAAAAATCCTTTCGTAAAACGCCTCATGGCGTTAGGAGCTAGAAGTTAGGAGTTAGGAGTTAGAAGAAATGGGAAGCGCTTCGCTTCTATTTCTTGGCTTCCAGCTTCTAACTTCTAACTTCTCTTAACTCACCTCAGGCCGGCCATGATTTGGTCGGTCATTTTCTGCACCAGATCTTCCAACTTATCTTCGGTAATCACCGGGCCGGTCGATTCAATATGGCCATCACTTTGGCAGGCACATACGCTTTGCGTCGGGGCATCAAAGCTTGCCAGGAACGGCTGATTATCCGACCCGATACAGCCCGTAGGTGCGCAGGCCAGGCGTTGATCCGGCATGCCGAACTTTTCTTTAACTTTCAGCAGGTCCACCATTTCCTGCTGCGACAACTGATTAATTTTCCCAAGCTGCCGTGTCAAAAGCAGAATGCGGCAATAGGCATCCAGTATTTCCAGCTTGTAATAAGCACTTATTAAGGAAGTGTCAAAGCAGACCGCTCCGTGGTTGCCCATCATCACAGTGTTCGTATCTTTGTTAACTAACGCCACCACCGATTCACCGAGTTCCTTATAACTGGGTGTCGTGTACTTGGCCATGGGAACTTTTCCCAGGAACACTTCCGCCTCCGGGTGAATGCCTTCCGGAATGGGAATATTGGCCATGGCAAACGCGGTCGCATGGGGCGGGTGGGAATGCACTACGGATTTAACATCTTTACGGGCTTTATAAATCTGCAGGTGCAGCAGCACCTCGCTGGTGCGTTTCATTTTGTTTTGCGTGTCAACCTGTTTGCCGTCCATATCTACAACGGTGATCTGGTCCGGCGTCAGAAATCCTTTGGATATGCCGGTGGGGGTGCACAGGACCCGATCATCGGCGATGCGGACGCTGTGATTGCCCTCATTGCCCGCGCAGTAGCCGCGCATCCAGATGCGGTGGCCGACATCACACATTTCCTGACGCACTTGAAACTGATTTTGCATAATACACCTCAAAAATACCACGACGCCGCGGCACCGCTCTAACGGCACGCAGCCAATTCGGTTAACTGACTTTCAACATCTTTGGGAGCTCTTCCACTGGAGGTCAAAAACAGCCTGACCAATTCATCCATGGATTTAAACCCATGATGCGGATATTCCAGCACCAGCACATTGGCACCCAGATATTCAATACCTTCCTGCACGGCCTGCCGACACGTTCCGACGATGGCTCGCAAATTCTCACACCGATTCGCCAGACACGCCGCCCGCGCCGCCGATGGCACAAACAGCACCGCCAGTCGCGTCTGCCCGCCCGCAAATTCTTTGGCTATCGCCCGAATAACTGCCGGTAGTTGCTGATTGGCCGATGTGCGCACATCCGCCACCGCTTTGCCGCGCCCTTGTTCAATGGCCCGTGCCGCCGATGGGCAATGGCCCTGCATCCAGTAAATCCAGGATGCTACGGGGGCGGCCTGAGGTGCCGCAGAAACTTTCTGCATTTGCAGTCCGCGCTGCTTGACCAGGTCCATGGCCAGCGGTGAGAGCCGCGCCCCAGGTGCCAGATAAATGGTTCCCTCCAGCCCCGCGAGCTTGGACGCAGTAATGACGCCGTGGAGCACAGGACCACCCGCCGCGGCGGCCTCACTTGGCACGGCTGCGGCCGAAATAGATGGGCCTTGCGCCGCAACCTGAATCGCGGCGGCGGCATCTTCCACAAAGCCGTTGGGTGCGGCATTTGCCGCCGGAGTATGCGATGATCGCATATTCGCCAGTTCCGGAAACTTGGAATAATCACCGGTGCATATACCCATGGGCGCGTGAACCGCAGCGGGTGAAGAGGCAGTATCAGCCTTGCGGCTTAGTACTTCCAGCACCGCATCGGTGATTGCTTTAATAAGTTCCGGACTTGCGTCCACAATTAACTCCTGATGCCCATATAGGTTCCGGCACCACCAAAATAATACTTACACCACATGCAGCGAACCGCTGATGGCCATGCGCCGGAAGCGAGTAAACGTCAGCGGATTGGTCACACCTTCGCCCGTCGGTGTGGCGATCGTGTAACTGGGATAACCTTCTCCCTGTATGCCCAACGCTGCAGTGCTGGGACCATTGACCGCAAACAGTGTCGTATTCATCACTCGGCCCATACGCGTAATATTTGCCAGATTATTGGAGTGAATAATTCCCGTATGCCCAAAGCCGTGCTCATACTTCACGGCCAATTCCAAAGCATGTTCAAAATTGCGCGCCCGTACAAAAGGTACAAACGGCATCATCTGTTCTTCCGGCACAAATGGATTGCGCTCATCGGTTTCACCGAACAGCAATTCCACGTTCTCACCACAATGGGTTCCGGCGGCCTGTGCCAGAACCGAACAATTTTTACCCACCAGTTCCTTGTTGACCGCGTAATGGTCGTCTTTCCAACTGAAGGCTTTTTTTGTGAGCTGATCAATCTGTTCTTTATTTAGCCGCAGTGCACCGGCCCGACTCATCGCGTCCATCATCTTGTCAAAGACGCTTTCTACAACGAACACTTCTTTTTCACCGATGCACAACAAATTGTTATCAAAACCTGCACCGGTAATGATGGAGCGTGCCGCACGATCCAGATCAGCCGATTCATCAATAACCACCGGCGGATTTCCCGGCCCACCCACCACCGCCCGCTTTTTCTGAGCCATCGCCGCTCGTGCCACCGCCGGCCCGCCGGTAATTACCAGCAGGGCCACATCCGGATGTTCAAAAAGTGCATTGGCGGATTCTAATGTCGGCGGCTCAATAACGCATATCAAATTGTCAATGCCATACGTTTCCGCGATATGCCGATTGTAGGTGCGCACCGCTTCCGCTGCACAGCGATGGCCAGAGGGATGGGCATTGGCGACTAACGCATTGCCCGCAGCAATCATGCTAATGGCATTGGCGCTAAGTGTCGGTATCGAATGCGTTACCGGCGTCACCACACCGATCACGCCCCATGGTGCCATTTCATCCAGTGATATGCCGTTATCCCCGCTATGGGCGGCGGTGCGGATAAACTCCACACCCGGTACGCTGGTGAGCAAATGGAGTTTGGCTATTTTATGATCCAGGCGGCCCACTTTGGTTTCATCCAGTTCCATGCGGCCCCAAGCGTCGGCATTTTGCACGGCGATTTTCTTGATCAGCTTGCAGATGCCGTCGCGGACGGCCATCCCCGCTTTAGCCAGTTGCTTTTGCGCCTGGGTCGCCGCCTCAACCGCATCACCGGCCGTTTTGAATATGCCATTGGCACCGCTGGAAGTTTTTACAGCACCGGTTGTGCCCAAACGCTGCAAAACTTCACGAACCACAGATTCAACAAGTGCGGATTGATCCATAAATATCCAAACCCCATAAACGGGATTTTCCTCTAATCACGACAGACTACGTCTGATCTCAAATTTCAAATCTTAAATTTAAAAACTGAAATCCTGGAGGCCGCATTCCCAGCATCTGAAAATCTCAAATCTGAAATTTCAAATTTGAAATCTCGGGTGCGGCGCATCAAACCTTCACGGTCTCTTCATGCGGACGGGCAATCACGGATGTTGCCGCGATCTGACCCAGCTTGCTTCCGGCGGCCGCACCGGCTTCCACCGCAGCTTTTACCGCTGACACGTCACCGGTAAAAGTAATGGCCACCAGACCGTTGCCTACACGATGCTGCCCTACATACTGCACATTGGCGGCCTTGAGTGCGGCATCCGCTGCCTCGATGGCGGCAATAAGGCCCTTGGCTTCAATCATGCCGATTGCTTGTTGTGACATTGTTGTACTCCTAAAAAAAACTATGATCCATGAACCGACGCGACCCGCGGTCGCGGCTTGTGTTCGTTGCTTTGCAAGGCCCAAACAGTTTGCCGGGCCACAATAAGTTCTTCATTCGTCGGCAGTATCCAGATCTGCACTTTGCTCTCGGGGGCGTCTATGCGGTACTCGCCTTTTGCCTGATGATTTTTCTCTTTATCCAGCACAATGCCCGCGTATTGCATGTCTGAAATAATCCGTTCGCGAATGTTCACCGCGTTCTGACCGATGCCGCCGGTAAATACCACCGCGTCCGCTCCGTTAAGCACCGCCAGATATGAGCCGATATATTGCCGCACTGATTCTACAAAAATATCTAATGCCAGTTGCGCCTGTTTGTTCCCCTGCGCGGCGGCCTGTTCCACGTCGCGGCAATCCGAACTGACTCCGCTGACTCCCAGCAATCCGCCCTCTTTCCCGAGCTTCTTCCAAATTTCGTCCAGCTTCAGGCCGGCCTGCAACAACTTCAGCAACGCAAACGTATCAAAATCACCACAGCGAGACGCCTGCGGCAGGCCGCTTTGCGCTGTCATGCCAAAACTGTTGGCCACACTCTTGCCATCAAGCGTGGCATTCACACTGCTTGACCCGCCCAGATGCACGGAAATAATTTTCCGCGCCTGCCGATTTAATTCCTCCATGCGCGTGGCGATGTAGCGGTGCGATGCGCCATGGAATCCGTACCGGCGGATTCCCAGTTTCTCTGTCCACTCATAGGGAATCGCATACGCCTGCCGATGCAACGGAATGCTCTGGTGAAACGCCGTTTCAAACGCCGCCACCTGCGGAATATCTGGTAGTCGCCGGGCAAACGCCCGCATCGCTGCAATGTAGGGTGGATTGTGGGCTGGGGCTACATCGGCAAACTGCTGCATAACATTCAGGACATGCTCATCCACCTGTACCACTTCCAGTGGGCCGCCGTGTACCGCCTTGAACCCGATGGCTTGAACGTCTTCCATTTTTTCAATCACACCGGCCCGCACCAGTTCATGCAGGTGCAGTTCGATCGCAGCGCCATGATCAGACAACTGGGCGCTACCCGTGAGTTTGGGTTTGCCGGTCGGCGTAAAAGTCCACGCACTTTCCGACAGGCCAATGCGATCGGCAGCGCCTTCCGCCAGAACGCGCTCGCCCGCGGCCATATCAAAGAGCTTGTACTTAAAGCTCGTCGAGCCCAGATTGGCAACCAGAACAATCATCAGAAATCCCAAACAACACTATCAGGGCGAACGCTTCATCGCATCACAGAGCACCGTGGTGATAACCCGGTGGTTAGCTCGCGATACTGGATCAACCACCGGATTAATGATCCGGTGCTCTAAACTTCGCGCGTCAGAAGTTTTCCATTAAGCCTTCGGTGGGCCTGGCGATCACATGCGATGCGATAAGTTCCCCGGTCTTCTGCGCCGCTGCTGCCCCGGCTTCTACCGCCGCCTTGACGGAACCGACATCGCCTTTGACGATCACCGTCACGTAGGCGCCGCCGATCTGAATGCTTTTCACCAGCGATACATTCGCTGCCTTGAGCATGGCATCCGTGGCTTCCACGATGCCGGTCTGACCCTTTGTTTCAATTAATCCAAGTGCATGTGCCATAATATTGGCTCCTAAAAAAGTTTTGTCTTAACCTGTAACAATCCACGGGCAATGGTGCTTGACCCGAGCTGGGTTCAATGCTCCAGACTCTGGGGCGGGCGGGCCATGCCTGTTGCGCCATTGCCGGCAGCGTCACTTCTTTGCCGGAACGCCTGCCGCCGCTGCAGTCTTGCTCTTGGGCAATACATTGGCCAAATCTTCATGCGGGCGGGCAATCACATGCACCGCCAGCACTTCGCCGATTTTGCCGGCGGCTTCCGCCGCAGCGTCCACCGCGGACTTTACCGCCCCGACATCACCAGTAATAAACGTGGTGACGATACCAGAACCAATTTTGTCCCAGCCGATCATCTGTACGCTGGCGGACTTAAGGGCCGCATCGCTGGCTTCAATCAGCGATACCAATCCGCGGGTTTCAATCATGCCTAATGCCTGTGCCATAAAAACTCCTAAAAAAAGTCGACCTGTATTGCCACCGCCGGTCGTGTCAGCGGATCAATTCAATTCGCGTGGCTGATTCCAGATCACACGCGTTACCTTCATCAGTATCAATGTGTACTTCTAATCGCACCTTGGGATGCTCACGCACACGCAGGTTATCAAACACCACCCCGCATGGCCCTGCAACCGCCAACTTCATCATGTCGCCATCTTTAACGCTGTAATGCGCCATATCTGCTTTGTTCATGTGAACGTGCCGCATCGCCCGGATGACGCCGTTTTTCATGTTAAACGCGCCATGAGGTCCCACCACTACCATCCCTGGCGTATCATGATGATCACCGCTGGTTCGCAGTGGCAAATCGATGCCCATAAATATGCCGTCGGTGTAGCTAAGTTCAATTTGCGTATAGTTGCGGATCGGCCCCAAAATGCGAACACTGGGAATCATGCGGTTACGTGGGCCGATGATATTGACCAGTTGCTCGCTGGCAAATTCGCCTTCCTGGTATAAGTCTTTGAGTTTTGTTAATTTGGATCCCGGCCCGAAAAGAACGTCTAAAGCTTCCTGGGAAACGTGCATGTGCCGCGCGGAAACATTTACTACCAACGGGTTGGGGCCGCCGTTGTGGCTCGCCGGCTTAATCACCCGGCCTTCGCCCGCCAACCGCTGCCGCAAAGACTCGCGGACAAGGTTTTCGACCGTTTTGCGATCCAAAACTGCGGAACCAGATTCAGCCATAATCATGCCTCCTGAAGCCATCATCGGCAAGTTATGGAAGATTCTAAAACAATTTGGAAGGTTCTGCAAGCAAAATTCCAACGGTTTATAAATTTATAAATACGAAATTTTCCGTCCCTCACAAAGCCGCCGGCTTCGCCGGTGGTGCCCCGCGAGAGTGCAGCGCCGATCGGGAAATTATGTTGCTACCATTCCTGCGTTAAAACCTTGATTTACAACAAAAACGGAATAATCCCACTCCGGACTTTTTGGCGATACGCCGGATAAGCTTCCGGAAATTGCCCCTGCATGAGTTTTTCTTCCTGCTGGGATTTTATCCAAAGTGCTACGATAAGCGATGCCATAAGTATCACGCTGCCGACTGTCGGCCAGGACGCTATGAACGTTCCCAGAAATGCCAGCACCAAACCCGTGTAAATCGGATGCCGCACCATTTTATATGGCCCGTTGCAAATTAACTCGTGATCCTGTTTCACTGTGGCAATTCCGCTCCAATTCCGGCCCAGAATCGTTCGCGCCCAAATGGCAAACGCAAAGCCGCCGGCGCACAGAATCATCCCCACCGCCCGCTGGATTGATGACGCCGGTAACAGAACTATTCTTCCCTCAGACCAATGGGTGGAAATGATCGCCGCAATAATCAGCGGCCACGCGTATGCCAAACGGCTCAAAAAAGGTTGGCGATAGACTGATTTTTTGTTATTAAAAGCCTTGGCCAACCAATAAAGCCAGAACATCAGCCACACAGCTTGAAGAATATGCACCGTTACAGCATGATTGATGACCATAGCGCAGATATTACCACGCATTGCAGTATATTCCCAAGTGGCCACGCATAAAGTGTTGTGCATACATCGATAATTTTACATACGATGCAACAGGACAGAACCGCGGATTACGCGGATCGCCAAAGACAGTTTGTCGCCTGCGCGCTAAATCGTCGCCGTTCTGGCTTATTAGGCCGAAGCCGGCTCATCGGCGTCGGCGGACGGCGCTGCTGACGGCGATTCCTCGGATGCAACTGCGGGCTGGCCTTCGGCTGATTTTTCGCGAACAACCCAAATCTTGATTTGGCATTTCAGGTCGCCGGCCAATTGCACGGGAACCTGGAAGGTGTCGATGCGGCGTAATGGCTCATCCAGTCGCACGTCCTCGGCTTGTACTGCGTGTCCGAGCTTCTGAAGTTCCTCGGCAATATCGCGACGGGAAACGGAGCCGAAAAGATGGCCTTCTTCATTGGATGCGCGGGCAATGGTGATTTCCAAACCTTCCATTGCCAGAACCAGTTTTTCCTTCTGTTCGCGCAACAGCTTGAGCTTGGCTTCGTATTCTTTACGAGCCGCTTCATAGCGCTTGACGTTGCCATCGGTTGGGGCCACCGCAAGGTTGTGGGGCAACAGATAGTTGCGGGCATAGCCATCGCGGACGTCCACGACTTCGCCAACGGTTCCGATGTTGTTAATGGTGTCGGTTAATAAAACTTTCATAGTGTACCTCGGTATTTTAAATTTTTCTAACTTCTTGCAATTCCAAAATTATCTCTGCGATCAAAATGGGATGTCATCATCCCGAATAGGCGGTGCATCGACTTCCGGCGGCGGCTCTTCATTGGGGGCGGGCCGGGCCGGTGCGGTGCGAGCCGCCGGGCGATAGGCGGGCCTGGCCGCCGGGGCACCTGATTCATCTTCCGGGGCGGCGGAATCACCGCCTCCGGCGGGGCGGCTGTCGATAAATTGGAACCCTTCGATGATCACCCGCATTCGGCTGCGCTTGGCACCATCCTGGGCTTCCCATTGGTCGAGCTTAAGGCGCCCCTCAATAAACACAGGTTTGCCCTTGCGGAGGTATTTAGAAAGCGTTTCCGCCTGCCGGCCATAGGAAACACAATCTACAAAGGTGACTTCTTCGCGTGGCTGACCGTCCTGGCCGTTCCAGCGGCGATTGACGGCGAGGCCCATTTCACAAACAGGCGTCTGGCTGGGGAGATAACTTAACTGCGGATCGCGCGTTAAATTACCCATCAGAAACACTTTGTTTAAATTGGCCATAACTGCTCCTG
>JAJZDN010000139.1 GCA_021805985.1 Planctomycetota bacterium
ACGGCCGCGATTTGGTTCCTATTAAACTGTTCGGGTGGGGATAATCCCCCGCTGTCCGGGCGTGGCCGAAATAACGGCCGATCGTGGCAAATCACACCGATTAATTCTGGCGCAGCGGGATGCTTATGAGGGCGTTCCACCACCGGCAGAGCCGGCGGCTTTGTGAAGTTTTCCCGCACGGTGCGTTGCCCGGGAATATTGCCACGTCCTTAACCGTTCGCTGTAACCCCGGCGGCGTGCCGTAGTGGTGAAACTTTCCGGTCGATGCGGTCATGGTTGCATTCCTATTAAACTGTTCGGGTGGGGATAATCCCCCGCTGTCCGGGCGTGGCCGAAATAACGGCCGATCGTGGCAAATCACACCGATTAGTTCTGACACAGCGGGATGCTCATGGGGGCGTTCCACCACCGGCAGAGCCGGCGGCTTTGTGAAGTTTTCCGGCACGGTGCGTTGCCCGGAAATATTGCCACGCCCTGATCCGCGCAATCCGCGGTTAACTACTACCCGCTGCGTGGCCGTGGATGAGCTTCTGGGATACACTTGGGGGCTGCACTTTGGTAAGGAGTTGGCTTATGCGGTTGATGAATATTTTTGCGGTTCTCGTATTGGCACCGGTTTTATTTTTATTCGTTTCGGGGTGCAGTGATTCTGCGCCGCGGCAGCCTGTGATGGAGCAGCCGCTTAATCCGGCGGTGTTGCAAATATTGCGGTCGTTGGCGAAGGGTCATAAAGATAAAACCCAACTGGCGTTTCTTGCGGATTTTAAGGGGCTGTCAAAATCGGTAAGCCGGTTTAACAGTTATATGTCCCATAGTCAGGGAAAGCTTCTAAAAGAACTCAAAGCATGGGCAAGAAAGCACAGGGTTAAGCTGCATTACTTTTATCGTCCGGGCCTGTATGGCAAAGCCCAGAAAATTATTGCTGATGACGAAGGCTCACTGTTGCTGCATAGTAATGCGGCTGACTTCCAGAAGCGTTATCTGGTCATGATGTATATGGACTACTCCTGGCAATTTGCCATGGATAAGGCGGCTCAAAAGCAGGCCCAAAAGAATCAGGCCGGTCCGGGATTACTGCACTATCTGCACAATGCCATTGCGGTTAATAAACAATCGCTTGCCGACCTGTGGAAGCTTCTGGAACGGTACCAATGGCAGAAAAGCGTTCCGAGCGGTTCCGCAAAATAGATGAACTCTCTAAGCAAGGTCCGGCCGACGGCAGCGCGGTGGCATTCCCTCCGCCGGGTCGGTTACTATTTGAAGCAGGCTTGGGATCGCGTTTTTTGTAAAGGTGTGTTATGCCGCAACTACTGTATCGACGGACGCTGTTAAGCGTTCTTACAGCGATTTTCCTGATTCTTCCGATGCGGTCTTCAGCGTACGCGCGGCCTCGTTCTGATGGAGCGTCGGTTCATCATGGGGCATTACTTTTCGATATTCGATTTGATGGCGCATTGGGCAGCCAGCCAAGTCATCGCATCTGGCATTATGATATCGGGTGGGATCCTAACTGCCGCACGTATTACCAAGACGGGCCGTCGGAAATGCGCATTGTTAAATCCCCAGGAACCCGCACGGGCAAGGCCTTGGCTATTTCAGTGCGTCCGGATCCCGGCAAGCCGGGTGCGTACCTGTCGGGACGGATCAATACATCCTTATCGCGCCATTTTCAGGCCCGGTACGGCGTTTTTGAAGCGCGCATCAAAGTGCCGGGCGGGCCGCACGGCGCTGGCTCGGGTTCCTGGCCCGCCTTCTGGATGATGGGAACGAATTTTAAAAAGGTTGGTTGGCCCCGGTGTGGAGAAATTGACATTATGGAAAGTGCCGGGGATCATCCGCGGATCGTCACCGGCACGATTCATGGCCCGAACGGTGTGGGTGCTGGCGCGCCCTATACACTGCCCAAAGGCAAGGAATTCTGGCAGCATTACCATGTGTTCGCTGTTTATTGGACACCCAATTCCATCCGCTTTGCGGTGGATGGACATTTCTACGCGTGCTTTACTCCCAAGGACCAACCGGCCGGAGGCTGGGTTTTCGACCACCGGTTTTATGTCATACTCAATGTGGCGGAAGGGGGTGCGTATGGCGGCCCTACGAATTCCAGCGCGGTATTTCCCCAAACCATGCTGGTAGACTGGATTAAAGCCTACGCCTGGAAACTTGCTGCACCGAAACATCTTTCGGCCGTACCCGCCGGCCCCGATACCATCCGCCTAAGCTGGACCGATACCGCGATTGATCAAAGCGGCTTTGTACTGCAACGATCCAATAGCCCTGATTTTCTTGGCGCGCCCAGAACCATTCACCTGCCCGCTCATGCTGATCGCTACACCGATTCCGGACTGGTGCCGGGGCAAAATTATTACTATCGGATAGCGGCGATTTCTGGGAAATACAGTTCCGCATTTACGAACACCGTACCCGCGCATTGCTGGCAATTGCTCGAGATCGGCGGAGGAAAAGATGGCTCACTACTTGGGTTGGATGGCGTATATCGGTTCACATTTGATGGCCGGGGCATAAGGCAAACCGGTGATCAACTGGCCATGATGGGAACTGCGATGGCCGGAGATTTTTCCCTGCGGGCGCAAATTAAAGCCTCAGTGCCCGGATCGCCGGCCGCCGTACAAGGCATTATGATGCGCACGGATGCCGCACCGGCTTCAGATTTTATTGCCTTGCAGTTCAAAGCCCCGGGAGAGGTCCAATTGCTTAGGCGGAACCGAAAGGGGCTTTCCATTGTTTCGTGGAAAAAATTGCGCCCCGGAGAACGGGGAATTGAATTAATCCGCCGAGGCGGTCTGGTACGGGGGTATGTTACGGGCAAATCCGGCCAAGGCTTAATGGAAGTGGGTGCCCCGTTAGCATTTCCTAAAACCGCCAAGCCATTGGTCGGCGTGTTCGCCTTTTCGGGCGGTACGCATTCTCAAAGCTGTATGGTTGACCATCTGCACTTGGCGCGATTGCTGCCCAAGCCAATTCTGGCCATCAACTGCGGTGGTCCCGCTGTGGCCGGATACCATCAGGACGAATATTTTTCCCCATCGGGAACCTCTACCGTGGGACACGTCATTTCCCTGCGTAACTGCGCTCATCCGGCTCCCGCAGCGATCTATCAAACCAACCGCTATGGGACATTTTCCTACAATATCCCCGGTCTTCAACCGCATAAGCGATATATTCTCATGCTGAATTTCTGCGAACAATACTGGCAGGCGCCACGGAAACGTCTGTTTTCCGTATGGGTTAATTCGCAGGAAGTGCTCAACGATTTTGACATATTCCGTTATGCCGGCGGAGCATTCAAGGCTCTGAATCGACGGTTTGTGGTGCACGCTGATGCGCGGGGGCATATCCACATCCGGTTTGTCTCCCAGCGGGACAATGCACAAGTCAACGGCGTGAGCATTTATCCGTACCGGTAAAAGCAAGATGCTAGAGCACTGCCTAAGCTCCACTAGGATTACAGCGAATTAGCCGGTAAACTCTGGGCATGATGGTTGCGGATGTAAAATTAAAAAAAGCGGTGGTGCTCGTAAGCGGTGGCCTGGATTCCGCTACCGTATTGGCCGTGGCCAAAGATCAAGGCTTTGCATGTTATGCCCTGAGTTTTGATTATGGGCAGCGCCATCGGCAGGAGCTTCATGCGGCGGCACAGGTGGCTTCGGATTTGGGCGTTGCACAGCACGTTGTCCTGGACTTAAATTTGCGGCACTTTGGAGGATCGGCGCTTACGGCGGATATTGCCGTCCCAAAAGATCGCCCCACCGCCGCTATGGCCCACGGCATCCCGGTGACGTATGTGCCGGCGCGCAACACGGTATTTCTATCGTGTGCTTTGGCATGGGCGGAAGTGCTGGAATGTTTTGATATATTCATCGGCGTCAATGCGGTGGATTACTCGGGATATCCGGATTGCCGCCCGGATTATATTGCTGCATTTGAAACGATGGCCAACCTGGCCACCCGAGCGGGCATTGAAGGGCGGGGAAAGTTCCATATTCATTCACCCCTCATGAGTCTGCAAAAAACCGGCATTATTCAACTTGGGCTTTCTTTAGGAGTTAATTACGGCCACACCTGGACGTGCTACGATCCCGGGGCTTCCGGCGCGGCCTGTGGCCGGTGTGATGCCTGCCAAATGCGCCGCACCGCGTTTGGTCAACTGGGCCTCACGGACCCGGTAGCCTTTGAATCGAACTCCGGCGATCCAACATGAAAATAGCGGAAATGTTTTACAGCATACAGGGGGAAGGAAAACTCACGGGAGTTCCCTCATTTTTTATTCGTATCAGCGGGTGCAATTTGCGTTGCCGCTGGTGTGATACCCCGTACAGTTCCTGGGACCCTACCGGGGAGAATATGACGGTGTCGGAAATCTTAAACCACGCAGCGAAACAGCCCAGCAGGCATGTGGTGATTACCGGTGGCGAACCGATGATGCACGGTCAATTACCGGAGTTGGTTGCCGGCTTAAAAAATTTAGGCCGGCATATTACCATCGAGACAGCCGGGACTTTGTGGCAGGATGTGCCCATGAACCTTGCCAGCATCAGTCCGAAACTATCGAATTCCACACCCACGGATAATCCCACATGGTCCCCAATCCATGACCAGCGGCGGCTGAATCGAGACGTTCTGGAAACATTTGCCCGGTCGAACCTCATTGGCGAACGGCAATGGAAATTTGTCATCTGCAAGCCGGGAGATATGCAGGAGGTAGATGCACTTTTAGCCAGCCTATCTGAAGCGGTGCCGATAAATCCCGCCGATGTCATCCTCATGCCGGAAGGCGTTACGGCTGAGGCGATACAGGCACGCGGGAGCTGGCTGGCGGAAATATGCCGCGAAAGAGGCTTTCGCTTTGGGATGCGGTTGCACATTCTGCTGTATGGAAATACGCGCGGCACATAATGTTTAAGGAGTGCCCGGTAATTTTTTAGAATCTCTTGAAATGAAAAGGAATACAACATGAAAATAAAAAAAAGCACTCCCCGCCTGCACCTGCTGGAAACCTTTGACAACCCCCACCCCAAAAGAGATTATGAAATCGAACACATTGCGCCGGAATTCACTTCCGTTTGCCCGCAGACTGGCCAACCTGATTTTGGGACCATTCGGTTGCTGTATATTCCCGATAAGTTATGCGTGGAGCTTAAAAGCTACAAAATGTACCTTCAGAGTTTTCGCAATGAAGGCATTTTTTACGAAGATGTCACCAACGTTATTTTGGAGGAATTGGTTCAACGGCTAAAACCCCGGCAAATGACCCTTATCAGTGAATGGACACCGCGCGGTGGATTACGGTCCATTATTCGTTGTGTTTATAAACCACAGGATTGATTTTTTTGCAGATTACTGCTTCAAGCCAGCGACAAGTTGCGCTGCGAACGCCCCCACCGCGGATGCCACATCCGGTGCCGGTTTCGCCAATTCCCGGGTGATGGTCTTGATGATCGCCGAACCGACGATTACGCCATCCGCCAGGGGTGCCAGGCTCGCCACTTGATCCGGGCGGGAAATTCCGAATCCCACGCAGATGGGCTGCGGCGTAAGGGCACGCAAAGATTTAAGGTTCAGCGGCACATCGGCGGGTAACGATTGGCGTTCCCCGGTTATCCCGGATACCGAAAGGTAATAAATAAATCCGGTGCACAGTGAGGCAATTTTTGCCCGTCGATCCGGAGCCGTGGTGGGAGCGATTAAAAGGCTGCTTTTGAGTTGATGGCGGTCTAATGCGGCAACCACGGCCGGCGCTTCCTCCAGCGGGACATCCGGCAAAATAAGCCCATCGATTCCGGCCTTGGCACAAGAGGCGGCAAACACATCGGCCCCATGTTTGAAAATGATACTGAAACTGGCCATGGCCATGATCGGCAGTGTAAACCCGCGGCTGCGGATTTTTTCGACTGCCTGGAGGATGCCCTGCACAGTGGCGCCATTTTGCAGGGCCAGACGATAACTTTCCTGAATCGTCGGGCCATCCGCGATGGGATCAGAAAACGGGATTCCTAATTCAATACAGCCGGCGCCGGCATGTTGCAATGATTCCAGCAGGGGCTGGAGCATATCCACGCTGGGATAACCGGCGGTGACAAAGGGGCACAAGATCGCCCGGCCATGCTGCCCAGGCGCGGCAAACGCGGCTGAAAGCCTGTCGGTCATATTACTGCCGCACCAGTGGATGAGCGTAATAGCCGATCATGGCCAGGAAACGATTGGCATTAAGAATCGGCACGGAAAGATTCTGCGCCTTTTGTTCAAGATGCGCATAACGTTGCTGTTGTGTGACGCGGGCGGCCTTCAGGGCCGCAGTTTGTGCGGTTTGCACACCGTTGAACTTCAACTGGGAATTGGCGGGCCGTGATCCCAGCACAAGGAAGTCGGTCTGGGTGGAAAGGTGCGTTTGAACCACTCCGCCCCAGGATTCAACGAGCCGTACAATTTGGCGACGACCAGCAGCCGTTGGCAGGCCGTTACCATTGACATCAAAATCGCCATAGATAACAAAGTGGAACTTCCGGTTCTGATCTTTATGGAACACGGGGTTGGCAATCAGATCACCGGCAAAAATCTGCATGTTGGGTTGCAGATGGGTAATGCGGCAAACCGAAGCGAATTTGCCCGCGCGGATAACGGATATGGAACCCGCCCCGCCACCGTTGTGGCCTGTATTGACGCCCAAGTTCGGATTATAGACTGCAAACGATAGGCCGACGGTAATATGTTCGGAAGTACCCAAGTTGATATAAACATGCTGCGTCACCGGGGAAACGCGAAGAACTTTGCCGTCCGCCTGGCTCAAGATGGCGTTGGCACCGGTATTCGGAGCGCGGTAAGCAGCGATCTGGTTTCGCAAATCCTGCACCACATTGATTCGCGCCTGTAGCTCCTGCTTAAGCTGCTGAATCTCAATAACCTGCCCGCGCAGTTCCGAGATGTACTTGGTCTGCTCACCGGTAATTTGCTGTTGCAACTTGCCGGCTTCGGTGGAAACCTGCGTGTTGGCCGCGTTTAACTTGGCGGTTAAAGCGTCTATCCGATTCTGAGCGGATGTCAGCTTATCATTAATCGC
>JAJZDN010000140.1 GCA_021805985.1 Planctomycetota bacterium
AAAAATTTCACCACAACCGCACGCCGCCGGGGTTACAGCGAACGGTTACGGACGTGGCAATATTCCCGGGCAACGCACCGTGCGGGAAAACTTCACAAAGCCGCCGGCTCTGCCGGTGGTGGAACGCCCCCATAAGCATCCCGCTGTGTCAGAACTAATCGGTGTGATTTGCCACGATCGGCCGTTATTTCGGCCACGCCCGGACAGCGGGGGATTATCCCCACCCGAACAGTTTAATAGGAATTCAATCGCGGCCGTATCGAACGAAAAATTTCACCACAACCGCACGCCGCCGGGGTTACAGCGAACGGTTACGGACGTGGCAATATTCCCGGGCAACGCACCGTGCGGGAAAACTTCACAAAGCCGCCGGCTCTGCCGGTGGTGGAACGCTCCCCATAAGCACCCCGCTGTGCCAGAACTAATCGGTGTGATCTGCCACGATCGGCCGTTATTTCGGTCACGCCCGGACAGCGGCGGATTATCCCCACCCGAACAGTTTAATAGGAATGCAACCATGACCGCATCGACCGAAAAGTTTCACCACAACGGCACTACGGCACAAAGACACGATGGAAGCGGATTAGCCACAGAGATCACAGAGGCCACGGAGACCGAGGAGTCTTCGCTATTTGACCGCGGATTACGCGGATGTCGGGCGGTGGTTTGCAAACCAGCGATTTGCGTTAGAATTACCCCACCATGATCAAGCCGATTGTGATCAGGAAAACCGCATGGTTGCACGGAGTAAACAACTTCACCACAACGGCACAAAGGCACGAAGCAGCGGTGCCAGCGGCGGCGGAGCCGCGTGGTGCGTGCTATCCCGGAGTTCCTTGAAACAAGTCGATTCTAAAATCCAGCGGGAAAAACCTGTGCAATCCGCGCAATCGGTGGATGCGCGCCCGTCGGTGCCCTTGGCGGCGAATTTTAATATTCATGGATTACTTATCGCGGATCGGAAATCAGGAAAAAATGTTAAAACCGGATGGGTCGTTAAACTTCAGGCCAAAATCACAGGCCATTAATCAGGGGTGAGGAATTGGAAATTGATGAAGCAGTCGCGAAGCATGTGTTGGGGTTGCTACTCGTCGAAAGCCTACCGGCCATCGGCCTTCAGGCGTTGGAAGCCGGGCGGGACACGCCCTCGCTGCGCCAACTTGCCGGCGCGGAACGGGACAGCCCTGACGAGATTCAGCGGTTATTTATCGGATGGGTAGGGGAAGCGGGCCTGCGCGTGCCGACTCCGCTGGAGGCCGCGATGTTCCTCGCCACGGTTATCGCAAAGGCGGTGCTTGCTGGATCCATGACGCCCTATGAGGGAGCGAGGCAGATCTGGGATGAAATATACGGGAGATTGCCGGATATACCGGAGCTTACTCCATTTGTCTGTCTGGCGAGCGACTATGAGGGCCACGAGGAGCACAGAGACGCGTATTCGAGTGGAATCGTCGAGCAGTGCCGAAGGCTCGTGCAGCTGCACCGCTGTTCGTGGCCGACCACCACAGAGAAAACAGCGGGCCACGCAGTGAAGGCCGCAAAGGAGACACGGAAAATGTGATATTCACCACTGTTGACGGAATGGTTCAGACAGGTATCGTTTGGTCTAGGGTAAGAACGGCACGGGCTGCATGGGGCGGCGTCGTTTATTATGCTCTTAATCGCGGCAACGGTCGCATGGCTGTTTTTCGCGAGCCGGAGCGTGCGAGTCTGGCGGTGAATCTGAAGCGTGGGTGTTGACGTTAATAAGCTCCCGCGGACAATCTTTAATCCGCCTGAGATCCAGAAAGGCAGATGATCTACATGAGTCAAAACGAAGCATTGTCCGCGTATTCCAGATTTACTGAAGAGGAAAGGATCCGATTTTTATTGGAACTCTCTCACGGGCTTACCGTAATCGCTCGCGATGCGTATTTTCAAGGCGTCATTGAAAAGCCCGATAAGCTGATTAAATCGAACGAATTTCAACATCGCTTAGCACGCCTCGCCCTCGACATCATGGACAAACAAGTGGTTCACACGGATGATGAAATCGCGGAATACCTTCGGGCCGGCTTTGCGGAGGTTGAGGGGACCGAAATGCTTGAAGAGGTTATAAAACGCATAGAACCCGGGCGGCGGCAGCATGTGCAAAAGGAGAAATGAGATGGAGTTATACCGGGAAGTATCGGTCTGGGAGCGGACGGAAACAGGCGGCCTGGCGCACTATCGGTGCTTGGAACTACTTCAGGGTGGCGGGTTTTGTGTGCAAAGTGTTGACTTCTATCAACCGAACGACAACATTGCTGAACGAGGATTGCAATTTTCGAGGCAGTTTATCGAATTGCTTTCCGAGGAGGCTGCGGAAACGAGAACCCACGCCCTTCCGAGCCTGAAGGAGGCCATTGAAGCCCACAAGCGAGAATTCGGCGAGGCACAGGCGTAAGAGCCGGAATAGTTCCATGAATGTTCGTGTCAAATGGCTGGGGCGTGGCAGGGGGCGGGCGTTGGCCAAGCATCCATCCCCTGCGAAAGGCCCGAGCGTCCTGTGACGGTCACGGCCAAGGCAAAAAGCGGGACGCATATTATGCAGTTAAAGCACAGCACGCCTCAACCGAAACTAAAATGGACCGGGCTTATACACGTAAAGCCCAAACCCGGCAACAGCGATTTGGGTGGTGCGATTTGGGTGGTGCTTCAGGCGCTTTTGTTGCATTAATTGCTCTCGCCCTGGGACCAGGCGACTACGGATCCACAGTAACAACAGCCCTCCACGAGCTTGGATTCGACGTCGTAGAAATCGAAGACGTAGAGGTCCTTGAGGAGAGGATGCAACGCGACGGACTGACCCCCGCTATTCGCAAGCTCGCCACCATGGTCGACGAGCACCACCCCTTTGCCCTTGGCACATTTCATGCATACGAAGATTAAGGCGTTGGGATGGAATAACGGGGAAGCGAAACGGAAGCGTAGCGGGGGTGGCCAGTGTGACGATCCATGAAGGTGTAATATGCGAAAATTTCCCGCACACATTCCAACAAGCAGCCTCAAGCTGGCGGACGCGCCCGACGAACTGGCACCTTGGTCGGCCATAGGAAAATTTGCGCTTACCTTTGATCCGGCCGAGAATGACCCCTACCGCCTTGAGGATCAGGATTTAGCAAAGTTGTCTGTCGGCAGCAGCTTAGTCCAACTCCGGTCACACTTGTTCCTGGAGCAACGCCGATGGAACCATTTTGGGCGCGAACCGGACGCCGCTGCCATGTCAGCGATCAGAAGGATCGTCGCGTTGATTCGGGCGAAGTTATCAGACAAGGGGAGGGGAACAGTGGAGGCCGAGAGGTAGCGCGGCGCGGTGCCAGTCACCTGGTGGCGAAGCGTTGCTGCGCCAGACGGTGGTAAAGTTAGACTTGGAGCATACAATACGCTTCGAAGGGCGACAGGAGCAGGGCGAATAGGGAGGCCGGAAATGAAACAATTAGCCGGGCTGCTGTTCGCTTCGCCGCGGGCTTTTGTGCCGGGTGGGCATGGGGCGGGATGGGAATTGCTGGCGGCAGGCCAAAGAGTTAGGCCGGGCGGGGTAGTGGCCGAGGTTGGAATCACAATCATAGCCGCCGACGGGGTGCCAAAATGAATCCCAAATTGATGAGATCAATCGTTGACCTTGCAGCCTTCCTATCGCTGAGCTGTGAAGACATTGTTCAGCCGGATGCGGCGGTAGAGCAGCTTGAACGGCTCGCGTCCACACTGGGGGAAATGACCGCTGAGGATCGGCATGTGTTTGCGCATTACGTCAATGGTCTGGCACACCAGGAAGCCCATGCCGGTAACGATAAAAGCTTGGCATCTTTTCTGAAAACCTTGCCCGAGAACCTTGGAATAGCGTAGCGACGCGGCCGGCTGCACAGGTTGTAGGCCTTTTAATGCCCGACCCGGAAGGTATTTCGGCTCTGCGAAATGCGGAGTCGCATAGCGGGCGGCGAACGACAGGAACGGAACGTGGAAGTACCCGCGCAGAAATCGAACTCCCGCGCTTGCGTGGGGCCAGCGGGAATGGTTGCAGCAGCATGATGGGAGCGTACCAGAATGAATGATCATACGTTACGTCAGGTACTGCGGAATTGGCTGCGCAGCGCTGAGCATGTTACATCGGAATTGGCCCGTTCGGGTTACATGCAGGAGGGTGCGGACCGCCTCTTTCCTGAGATGCACGGAAATTTTAAGAGCCAAGCCGGCGTCGGCTACCTGCTGGAGGCATTCTCCCAGTTGGGCAACGCCTTAACGAAATACGGCATTTCAGCAGTGCCGATGCTGATTTTTAACCTGACGCAAACGCTGGCCGCGACACCCCAGTGCGGCAAAGTCGTTCTTTCCAAGGATATTGATAACTTTCATCCCTCGCTGTTATATGTTTTGCCAGACAGCCTATTTAGCCTCCTGCCGATGGAGGCCGAATACCAATTTCCGATGGAACTAAAAATCCCCGCCTGTGTTGCCGCCGTTTGCACATTGGTGGCCACCCCGGCAGAGCCAGATTATGGCGAGGGGCACACAATTCCCCGGGAGTGGGATTTGGATGTCAGACTCGTTGGCCTCGGCTCAGACAAAGATATTTTACGACGATATGCGCCAAAGAACGCAGGAACTGTTGAAATATAATTGTGTGTTGGCTACGGAGCACCAACTTACCGGCCCAACAAATTGTGAAGGGACCGGTTACAATGGTCACGGATCAATGATCACTGAACAATGTGTCGGGAAGAACAGACGGTCTTAGCGAGCAAATGATTTCACCACAACGGCACGACCGCCCTACGGCGGAGGTTACAGGGGTGACGTGGACGCAGAAGCTAGGAGTTGGGACTTAGAATTAGGTGTCCAAACAGGCGGGTATACGGGTGCAGTGCCGGCGGTACAGGGAAGTTCGCGCCCGATACCCTCGTCGTGGAGGTTAAACGGCATGAAGAATAGTGTCACCTGCCCACCCGCGGGGTTTTCCCGCGAAGACAGGATTTAGTTACGAATACAGTAAACTGCAGGGGATCGACTTGCATGACCTCCAGCACAAGTACGAGGGGTATTGACGTGGCTTGGATGCCTAATCCGAAGGAAATCGAGGCGGTTCTCCGACTGGGGGACGCGGATCGCTACAGCTATCTGATAAAGAAAGTCGTAGACCAAGAAGAACTCTGGAGCCTTTGGGAAGAGGGCGGATGGGTTCTGACCTCAGACGATCAGGGGCGTGAACTGGTTCCGGTGTGGCCCCACGCCAAGTACGCCGAGATCTGTGCGAACGGAGTGTGGTCAACCGCTGGACCGAGGTCGATTTCACTGGATGCTTGGCTTGCTCGCTGGTTGCCCGGAATTACACGGGACCACCGTGGGATTGCAGTCTTCCCGACCCCGAACAACAGAGCGGTCGCTGTTGACGCAGACCGATTGTCAGCCGATATCGAAGAGGAACTCGCCAACTACGAATGATGGCCGACCACTGGATTGTTGCACCGGCCCGGCTCATTGTGAGGGAACTAAATTTGATGATAATGAGTGATTACGCGGTTGAAGACGGCAAGACGATGCAACTGGTTCCAAAAGATTTGCATGCAACGGTACGCCACATCGGCGGCGCTGCCATCATTAGTAGTAACGCGGCCAATGTTGATGCCGCGGCCAAGAGCGCTGGGGGTTGAAGGTTATGGCGATAGCAATCAAAAAATCTGGCCCGAAGATAGAAGCGTCGGCTGTTGAGAATAGCAATAGGGAACTCGCATACAACTTGCCAAGCGACTACAAGCGATTCCTTCTTGAGTTCAACGGAGGTACACCAGAAACAAATAGGTTCGATGTTCCAAGAGCCAAAACTGGTTCCGGTGTCAGAATCTTCTACGGTATTTTAGGAGCAGGTAAGGATGAAGATTTGGTGTAGGAGCAACGCCTCCTTAAGGATCGACTGCCCGTCGGAATAATCGCAATCGCAGAGGCGGTGGGAGGCAGCAGAGTCTGCCTTTCCTTGCGGGCGGAAGACTGTGGCACCATTTCCTTCTGGGATCATGAACTAGAATCTGATGAGGATGTGACCAGAGCGTTGACCAATTTGGCCAACTCCTTCGATGCGTTTTTCCTGCTGCTGCGGAAGTTCGACTCGCAGAATATCGAGCTAAGGCCAGAGCAAGTGGAGCATGTGTGGATGGATGCTGAATGTCTCAAGAATCTGAAAGACTAGTTCGAATGTGGGGCGTGAAGCGGCCCAGCCGATTGTGTGGCCGCTGATATTCATGGTAGTGTGGGCTCGAATGGTTGGCAGACGGATGAATGACATGGAATTATGCCGGCCCTTCGCACGCCGGCCTGCGGAATTTTCGCTTCGGCAGCAGGCGTTGCCATAAACCAAATGGTGCGGCAACATGAAAAGAGAAACGAAACGGGGACGTAGCTAATTAATGTGCCACGAACCCCCGCCGGGCCTGCCGCCGCTAGCCATATCCCGCCAACCCGCCAGCCCCAAACCGACCGACCAATAAAGCAATTACCGCCCAACTCCGAATTTACTTTCCCCTACCCTAACCTAAAACAGCATCTCGCATTTCGCATCCAGCAAAATTGTAGCGCGGCGCTTCCTCCCTTCCCTCCCCTACCTCCCTGTGAAAAAAAGCGATTTAACGTATTCCCAACCGCCAGAAATCGGTGGATCGTCCGCCCCGTGCGACTTGGAACCTGGAATTTGGAACCTGGAATCTGGAATCCGGAATAATGTATAGGGGTAGGGAAGACCGCTTTTATTGCGGTCTCCCCTCCCTCCGAACCGGACGGGCGCAATTAACGCATCCGGCTCTCCGGTCGTTGGACTCTCTTCAGAGACTCACAGGCCAGACGATGGGCTTCTACCAGTGAATATAAGCCCAAGTCCTTGAAGTAGGCATTTAGCCAACGCTGATGATCCCGTCCTCGACCTCGACCGCGCCCGCCGCGTCGCTTTCGCAATATGCTTCGCAATCGCATGCGTATCCACGAATCGATTGTCTTGAACGTGGTGCGGTAGCTGTGCTGGAAGTATCCGAACCAGCCACGCAGCACCCGGTTTATTGATG
>JAJZDN010000034.1 GCA_021805985.1 Planctomycetota bacterium
TGGGCCGACGCGCCTTTAGGCTCTCTACGTTTTGGCTCCTATTTTATGGAGGTGTTGTATGGGTTCCTTCAGCAAGGTGGTTCTCTTGGGCAATCTGACCCGGGATCCGAGCATAGGTACGTTGCCCAGTGGGGCAACTGTCTGCGAATTCGGATTAGCGGTCAATCGGCGCTGGAAGGACGCCGACGGTCAGACGCGGGACGAGGTGCTGTTTATGGACTGCGCGGCTTATGGGAAGCCGGGCCAGACTATGGGCCAGTATCTCAAAAAAGGTAATCCGGTTCTGGTGGAAGGGCACTTAAAGCTTGACCGCTGGCAGGATGACCAAGGCAAGGCCCGCAGCAAGGTGCGTACGGTGGTGGAACGGTTCCAGTTTATTGGACGGGGCGAGCAAGCACAACCCGGCCAGAACCGGCCGGGCAAGCCCGCCGGCAAGCGGAAACGCTCCACGGCCGGCCACGCACCAACGGCGGAATTGATTCCGCAGGAGGTGATCCCCGTGTAGTGGAGACGGAGGTATCCCGCCGCCAACGATAAGGTAAAGACTTGGCGGCGGGTACTCTCTCTCTCCCCCCCTTTATGAATTGAATGCTTTTAGTGGTTTGTTTCAACTGGATTTTCTAAATTGTTTTATGAAAGGCTTGTCCCCATCGGGACTTGTAAATTGGTGTTTTTATGTCACACGAACTGGATATTTCTACTGGACAACCGGCGGTATTTGTGACCGGTACCCCCGCATGGCACAAACTTGGCCAAGTAGTGGCCAATGCCGTTACCAGCGCCCAGGCTATTGAACTGGCGCGCTTGAACTGGGATGTCGAACAATGGGAACTCAAGGCTTTTGACCGAGAACTGGGTAAAGAGGCTTTGGTACGCCACAAGTATGCCAATGTCCGCAAGGATACCGGCACGGTGCTCGGCGTAGTATCCGACCATTATCGTATCTTTCAGAACCGGGAATGCTTTGATTTTATGGACTCTCTGGTGGCCGACAAACTGGCCATGTTTGAGACCGCTGGCGCATTAAAGGATGGCCGGGTAGTCTGGATGCTGGCCCGTATTCCCACCGAGTATATGGCCGGTACGCAGGACGCGATCCAGCCTTATATTCTGCTTACCAACTCCCATGACGGCTCCAAGGCCTTACGGCTGTTTCCCACCACGATACGGGTAGTTTGCCAGAATACGCTCAACTTGGCCTTACGTGATGGACTGGGCGAAGGCATCAGTATCCGCCACCGCCCCAGCTTATCCGAACGGGTATCGGAAGCCCGTGAGAAACTGGGCATCATCCATGCCCGGTTTGATCAATTCGACGCCGAATTGCATACCATGCTCGATAAGCAGATGACCGGTGGAGAACTGGAACGATACTTCAATGCCAGTGCACCGCCGACCACGGGCAAACGGGCGGAGATGCGCCGCCGAAAAATATTCCATCAGTTTCAGGATAATTTTACCAATGCCACCAATACCCTGCCGGGTGTAACCGGCACGGCTTGGGCGGCCTACAACGCGGTAAGCCAATACTTTGACCACCAGAGGAACTTCAAGGGCACCAATACCCTTGAGAAGGCCGACCATCAACTGGAATCAATCTGGTTTGGCAGCTCGCATCATGCCAAGCAGGAAGCCTACCAGAGGGCGCTAACGCTGGCGGCCGGTTAACGGCTTGGTTAAGCGGTTTGTGAACATGGCGGGGGCTTGGCTGAACATGCCAGCCCCCGCCAGCTTACGAGGTAAAGGTATTTGAGAACATTATCAAATAAGCAGGAGATATTTATGCGAAACTATGACCGATCACACCCGATCCGGCGTTATCGAACAACTCAATCGGGGGATTTTCCATTGTGGGAATCCGCTGGCCGCAATGACTTACAGGCGGATTCTCCGGTGATAATGCCGACGGATCAACTGGCCGTTGAACCGGCCACGTTGCCGATCCATCAACCGGATACCCGGGCAATTCCAATGAACACACAGGTTGATGATCCACAGGCGACTTCCCCCGATCCGGCGGCGGCAATATCCCGTCAGGGAGACGCAATGCGCCCACCGGATGTCGGCCCGATTGTTGCTACCGCCGCGGTGGAAATTCCCGGCCATGGTATGGCCGAGGATGTCGGCGCAATGCCGACAACACCCGACAACGAGAACCGGATCATACCGGCCAGCAGGCCGGATGGAGCATTATCCGGCCACGGCGATACAGCCAGGGCGGCAGACCCATCCGCCGCGCCGATCCCATCGGAATCCACTGGCGACAAGGTATCCAAAATTCCATTCCGCCAGCAGGTGGAAGACTGGCTCAAGCGAGAAACACTTCCCTATATCCGGGTCGATGAAGCCAAGCGAGCCTTGTTTGCCGGTGCCCGGTTACGGTCTTTTCACTTGGTGGTCTATATGGCCAATACGGGACCCAACTGGCTCGTTTGGGCTGGCCCCTTGAACCGGGAATGCCGCGTAGATATGCAACAATGGGAATCCATCTTTGGCGACGGATTTATGGCCGTGATCGCCCGGCCCAGCCGATCCAATGCCCGAGGATTCAGCCTGCAAACCTTGGCCGGCCAGACAGTACCATACCCGATTCAGGAGGCGGATTCCCAACCCAAATCCTAACCCAACCTTCGCACTTTGGCACTAAAAAAGGCTCTGGCGCTCAACCAGGGGCAAAAGTCTGTACCATAAACTCATGCGGAACTCAGAGATTTTGTACCTCCATGAACGGCACCATGTCCGCCGTGACACCCCGTTTCTCCATCATCCGATGAGATGTGTGAATTTTACCGTTCTTCCTGCGACCAGTAGCACTGATTAACATGTTTACCAATATCGCAAAAGGAGGAAAAAATAGAAAGAGCCGGCATCGAAAGTAGGTCTGTACCAGCACGGTTTTGAGGAAAAATACCGTCTGGCGCTACCGCCACGGCCACTTAAAGATTTTTTTGGCCCCAAAAACCACGCAAAGTGCGAAGGTTGGGCTAACCGGAAGCCCGGCCTTGAACCGGGAACAAGCCAAGGTGTAAGGCAGGCGGCAGCGCCTCGTTTTCAAAAAAATTTGCCCGGCTGATCCCACCAAAAGCGGAATCAGCCGGGCCATTGTTACCATCCTCAGAGGAACATCGCCCCTGTTCCATGGGCATGGAATAGGGGCTTCCGAAATGACTGGCCCAAGCTGTCCCAACGCCTTGGCCAAGGTATCGCAGGATGCCACAACCCAGCGCTGAAACTCAAGCGCATCCAGCCACCATGAAGGCACACTACCGCCCAAGCCTCCCCCATCCTTGATGCCGAAAAATTGCCCGCCGGATACGCCCAACTCATGCCCGATATGATTGCCGGATCACGCCGTCAGGCCATCCAGCCGTTGCCCCGCCGCCACCCTCGGAGCCAGGCCGCTACGCCCCCTTTTCATCGGCTGGCACCGCCCCCGGTGTGCCTTGTTTCCGGTGTGCTCCAACCCTCATGGCCATGTCGGCGTAACGCGCCGCCCGCTCCACAGCCGACCCCATTCTGAACTGCCCTTGCCCCTGCAATTGCCCCCGGATTCAACGCCCTGGCTGGCCCACTGGATGACCAAAACCACGCTCCCCGATTTGACGTTTGGATTTCGTTAGGTATAATCAACTGAGATAACTTTATTGATGACAAACGTAAATGAGTTGGAATAGAAATGGCCATGAGAAACGAATTAAAAATGGAAGGCAGGATAAAGGAGTTGGAACCCAGATTTTTGTATCTGCTTGTTTTACCGTTGCTTAGGTGGCATCCCAGTGATTTTTCGAGATGCCATTGGATGCCGCGGATATTGGTCACTATTTTCAGTTTGGAGATCGAACCATGAGCACGTCCCGCAAGCCCAATCGTCGTTCCAGCAGGCCTGATCAGACAGCCCCGCCATCGGCCATCCAACCCGATCCGTATGATCGCGATCGCCTTGGCCGCATTGGATCCGGCCATGCCCGTGAGCCCAGTATCAATAGTCAGTTGGCGCGCCGACTTGCCGGCTTTAAAGGCCGAAGTTCCGGCGCATCCAAGGCTCGCAAAGCCGGTCGTGGAACTGGCCAGGGTACGGGCTTTGATCGTTTGCAACGGGTGATGGTGAAGGTTCATGTGAGCCGTCATCGGCCCGGCAAAGTCCATGGCAGTGTGTTACGGCATGTGTCCTATGTAGGGCGGGAAAGCGCCAGTCTGGATGGCAAGCATGGGGTCTTCTATGACGCCACGCAGGAAGGCTTGGATGCCCGCCAGATTGTCAAAGCCTGGGAGCAGGATCGGCATCATTTCCGCCTGATCGTCTCGGCTGAAAATGCCGGTGACCTGCCGGATACGAACAAGTATATTCGCACCGTCATGGCCCGGGTCGAACGGGATTTGGGAACCTCATTACAGTGGCTGGCGGTCAATCATTACAACACGGATAACCCGCATACCCACATCCTGTGTCGGGGAATCAAACAAGACAATACGGACTTGGTTATCCCCCGGCAATATGTCTCTTACGGCATCCGCCGACGGGCCGAAGAGGTGGCCACCGAAATACTCGGGCCACGCAGCGCGGAAGACATCCGGCGGGAGCAGGACAGTCACATTGAGGCTGAACGGTTCACCGCCTTGGACCGGATGATCGAACGGCATCTGGAGGCTGGCAAGATTGATCTACACCCCGATAAACGCATCGGCTTCGGTGCCGATGACCGGACTCGCATACTGGGCCGATTGCAGTTCCTTCAGACCATGGACCTGGCAAAGAAGGGCAAAGGAACATGGTGGATGTTAGACCCCGAATTTGGATTCAAGCTCCGGGACTTGGGGCAACGCAATGACATTATAAAGGTTCTTTACGCAACACTGGGCAGCCAGGCAGGATATGTTGAGCGGCTGGGAGCCAGAGATGCGCTGGCCGAACCCATTCTGGGCGCATTGGTGGCCAAGGGGAGTGTTGATGAGATCAGTGACCGACGGTTTGTGGTGGTTCGGGATGTTGTCGGCAGACTCTATTACAGCCAGGTGCCGGAGGATGACAGCTTCCGACGGGCACAAGCGGGTGCCGTGATCGAATTGGGGGGGAAAGCCTATCGGGGGAATGTTCTCGCCCGTGAGATAACAGCCGTCGCCCAGAGCCATGAAGGTGTTTATACCGCCCCAGATCATGCCGCCTTTCTATCCAAGCAGCATCCGGAAGTTACACCGGATCAGGCCGTCGCCCGGATTCGGTCGGCAACGGCCAAATTGGTCTTTGTCGCCGGGCATAATGGTGCAGGTGTGGAGCAGATGGCGGAAAACCAGTTCCGAATTGATGCCCCGGTCTTTGAAAAATTCATCGCCGCGCGACGCGGCCAGACCGATTTGCGTATTGTCTCTGCGTACAGTCTGGATCAGCAGGTGAAGGCACAGGCATTGACGTGGCTGGACCGGCAATTATTCCAACCGAGCCAACCGGCCCAATCATCCCAAGCCTTATGGAACGGCCAGTTTTCCCAGGCGCACGAACTTCGTCGGCAATGGCTGGTGGGTCAGGGACTGGCCGAATTTGCCGGCCCGGATCAAAGAGCCATTGTGTTCAAAGCGGGGGCCATGGCCCACCTTCGATCAGCGGAATTCCGGCAGGTTCTGGCCGACATCGCCAAAGAATTCAAACGGCCCGCGATCCGGCTGCCACGCGAGGTGACCATCACGGGCCGATACACCGGCTTGCGGGAACTTCATACTGGACCAATCGCATTGATTGCTACGCCCCAGAAGGTTTATGTCACCCACCAGACGCGCCCATTAAATTCGATCCGTGTGGGCAATACGGTAACGCTTCGCCTGGACCGATCCAGTAAATTGGCCTTGGAATCCAATAGTCAGTTGCCTGAACGCACGCTCTTCGATCACGTCCAGAATCTGGAACCGGAGGTTCACCAATGAGCCGCAAATGGATTTTAATATTTTACTCATTGGCGATGTTGCTGGGCCTACTGGTTGGCATCCAGTGGGCCGCCTATCGGCTGGGCGATAATCCCAAGTTGGGCTGGAGAATCCGTATTGGCCGCTTGGTGCTCTATCCGCCCTGGGATGTGTTTGGCTGGTATCAGCGGTACGGGAAGGATCATCCCCGGCCATTCAACCAAGCCGGCTTGGTGGCCCTGGGATTCATGCTGCCGGCGACGGTTCTGTTAATGATCTTCCGGCGGCAAGGTCCACCCACGGTTGCGACGATTGGCCGTGATCGTTGGGCCACGCGTAGCCACATCCGTCGGGCCGGCTTACTCTCCGGCCACGGTACGGTCGTGGGATTACTGGATAAGGAATTGCTGACATACAATGGCCCGGAACATCAACTGGTATCCGGTGCCAGCCGGTCCGGCAAAGGCGTGGGCCATGTTGTCCCAACCCTTCTAAATTGGACTGATAGTGTATTGGTCTATGATGTTAAAAACGAACTCTGGAACATTACCGCGGGCTTCCGCACCAAGTTTTCCCATACCGTCTTTTTCAATCCCACCCGAACGGATTCGGTGCGGATCAATCCGCTCTTGGAGATTCGGCCCGGGGATGCCGAGATTCGTGATACCCAGAATGTCGTGGAGATGCTTATTAATCCCACCGGAGCCAAGCAGACACTGGATATCTGGGATCAGCAGGCATCGCAATTACTGGTGGCCCTGATTCTCCATGTTCTGTATACCGAACCGCCTGATCGCAAAAACCTCTCGGTGGTCCGGCAGAGATTGCTGGACTTTCAGACCACCTGTCAGGCCATGGCATCCGCAGCCCATCGCCGGAATCCCGGAACCGGCGTGTGGGAACCCCATCCAGAGATTCAACTGGTAGCCAAAGAACTTTTGGCCCAACCTGATAAATTCCAGGCCAGTGTGCGCGGCACCACCGCCAGTTGCCTAACCCTTTATGCCGATCCAATTGTATGCCGGAACACCAGTACCAGTGATTTCAAGTTAAGCGATCTGGTCTGCGGCACAAGACCCATGAGTCTGTATATCCAGCCCCCACCATCGGATGCAGCCCGATTACGGCCCCTGATTCGCCTCTTGATTAACCAGGTATGTCGAACATTAATGGAACACATCAATGCGGATGCGGATAACCGGCCCAAGAAGCACCGGTTGCTATTACTACTCGATGAATTCCCCACACTGGGGAAATTGGACTTCTTCTCTCTGAACTTGCGTCAGATGGCCGGTTATGGCATCAAGGCGCACCTGATTGTCCAATCTTTCAACGACATTATTGAGCAGTACGGTCCACATAACACCATATTGGACAACTGCCACATTCTGACCACCTTTGCCTCCAGTGATCCGGTCACCCAGCAGAAGATCAGCCAGATGACCGGAACTGTGGTGGAATACCGGGCTGGTTACAGCCAACCGGCCAAAATGTTCTCCGGCGGCCATCATGGCGTGAGTTACAGTGAACAGGTAAGACCCTTGCTTCAACCGGGTGATATAAGAGAATTCCCCACCGATCAGGAACTGATATTTGTTACCGGCTGTAAACCGATTAAATGTTCCAAACTGCGTTACTACGCGGATCCACGATTTACCAGTCGTTTGCTTCCACCGCCAGATCAGGGCAAGAGTCTTGATTTAGCGGGCAAGCCATTGATTGCATGGCTCAAAGATACTGACAGTTCAGCGATGGCCAGTACGGATGGCGGCATAGCCACGGATACTGATCGGCAAGAACACCCAGTGCATAGCAGCGTCGAGGGAACGCCACTGGCGGAGCCTGACAAAGCCACCCCAGCTTTCAAGCAGCAATCGAAACGACAATCTCAACCTATTGACAACCAGTCGCGCTCTTCCGAGGGTGCGGTCACGACGGAGGATGAATACCATTGATAAACGATGACAAAATAAAACTGTCGATCCGGCTGATGCGGTCGGCGTATGACACCGCCAAATCCCAGGCATCCACCACCGGATCAGCCATCAGTGTGATTGTGGCCGAAGCGGCGACACAAACCCTGCTGGCGACCTATCGCTCGGATCGCGAGGCGGAAATATTTCAGGCCGTCGAACGGGTATTTTTCAAACTACAGAAACTGGAAAAACGTCAGAATCTGGACTTGCTGATACTCAAGGAAATGGTGGGCCTGGGCATCCGGGCTTATTTTAACCATACGCCGGAGGTTCCGGAGCATGAACGATCCGCGTCGCTGTTGAGCGGCAAGGCGCGATTCCACCGGTATCTGGACACTCTGGCCCGTAATCTGCGCCAGAACAAATCGATTCTGGGCGATGTGCCGGAGCTATTGGCTGTCCCGATGGCTATCCAGGCCGAATCCAACGGCTCAACTCAAGCCGAATCGGTACCTTCAGAATCCGCATCGCCGCAGATGTTGGATCTACCGCCTAATGGCAAGGTGGCTCCCGACGAAGCGGCATTGCCACCAGAAGAAAACGTGGACAGAGGTGGCAAGGAGCCGATTGTTTGCCATCAGCCCGCAGGTCGCCGAATCAGTGTCGGGTATGACGAACCCGGATTGTTTCAGGACGCTGTGAAACCGGATCAGTTGGAACCACCGGCAGGTCCAAACGGCGTGCCCCGCAACAACATAGCAGAGGATTCATAGCGGAAGTCCGATGGAATATTGAATTTGCTACGCTTGGAAGCCAACCGGAAATGTTATCCCAGTACTTTAACCCAAAAGGAGAATAAATATGGTCAATATTGTTCAACAGCGTCACAACGAAAGCCTAAATCACGCCTTGGGCCCTGTCATTGCCGGTGCCTTGGCGCGGCCCGACGTGGTGGAGATCATGGCCAATCCCGATGGTGGTTTATGGGTGGATATCATCGGCCAAGGCCGCCAGCGACTGGGCGCTATTGATTCGAGTTCCGCTGAAACGGTGATTCGTCTATTGGCCGCCCATGCCGGGGAAAATGCCAATCCTGAATCACCCGCCATCGCCGGTGTATTACCGGCAACGGGAGAACGGTTTCAGGGATTATTGCCGCCGCTGGTCGATAGACCCACCTTCACAATTCGTAAAAGACCAACCCGTATTTTTACACTCGACGATTATGTGGCCTCCGGTGTGCTGGCGGCGGATGGTGCCAGAAGCATACGCCATGCCATTGCCCAGCGCCAGAATATTCTCGTCGCCGGTGGCACCGGTTCGGGTAAGACCACCCTGGTCAATGCCATATTACATGAACCGGAGTTCCAGATGCAGCGGGTGGTACTCATTGAAGATACCCGTGAACTTCAGTGCTCAGCCCCGGATCGGGTGGAACTGCTAACCAAAAATACCGAACCCAAGGTGACCATGAATGATCTGTTGCGTATGACGTTGCGACTACGGCCTGATCGAATTGTGGTCGGTGAAGTGCGGGGCGGTGAAGCCCTGGCGCTGCTCAAAGCCTGGAATACTGGCCATCCGGGCGGCGTGGCGACGATTCACGCCAACAGTGCCAGCGATGCCTTGTATCGGCTGGAAGACTTAATTGGAGAGGTTTCCCAGACGGTGCCGCAGCGATCCATCGCGTCAGCCATCAATCTGGTGGCATTCATTAAAAGACTTTCTGCTGCACCTGGCCGGGAGGTATCGGAGATATTGCAGGTCACAGACTTTAGTGAAGACAAGTACGTGCTGAATAAACCAATTCTTTAGACGGACTATTCTATCGTTCGGAAAGGTAAGTTGGTCATCTGGATGACACGACAGCAAACCGGGTGAAACACGATCGTAGGAACGACAACACCAACGCTCTGCATCCGTTGGCAGGGATGCTTTTGTCCGGCGTTTGACATTTTTATACATTTTCGTAAGGTTCTGTTGGTTCTCATCGTCGATTAAGTCTTGCGGAGTGCTGAAACCGAATGCAAAATACCAAGGAACCATGGGTTGACGTGGAGAAAGTTGCCGCCCATTTGGGTGTAAATAAGGATTCCATCTATCGGAGGATTGAGAATCGCAAATTTCCAGCCCACCGTGCAGGGCGTCTGTTCCGGTTTAAGCTCTCGGAAGTCGATGCTTGGGTGACACAAGGTGGCGGCAATCATAAGGAACGTAAAGGGAACATCCCGAAATGACGACGCAATTTCACAGTAAGTACTGGGCCTACGCCCTGACCGTTGCCGGATCATCCGGCACCGTGGAAGGTCTCTCACGCTCCATCGCCAACGCGCGCGTGGATCTCAACCCCCATCAAGTGGACGCGGCACTATTCGCCCTGCGCTCGCCGCTGTCCCGGGGCGTTATTCTTGCCGACGAAGTGGGCTTAGGAAAAACCATCGAAGCCGGTATCGTCATCGCCCAGCGCTGGGCGGAAAAGAAGCGGAAAATCCTCCTTATCGTTCCCGCGATGCTCCGCAAACAATGGCAGCAGGAACTCCTGGCCAAATTTTTCCTTCCCTGCAAGATTCTGGATGGTGCAACGGTTCGCAAAATGGATAACCCGGCGGCCAACCCATTTGATTCTCCCAACGAAATTATCATCTGCTCCTACCATTTTGCGGCGGCCAATAAAGACCGCATCCGCGCAGTACCCTGGGACATCGCCGTTATTGATGAAGCCCACCGCCTGCGTAATGTTTACAAAACCGGCAGTAAAACCGCCCGGGACGTGGCCGCCGGCGTACAAAGCGCCTTCAAACTTCTTCTGACCGCCACCCCGCTGCAAAACACGCTCAATGAACTCTACGGGCTGGTAAGCGTCATTGATGAACATGTCTTCGGCGACATTGAATCTTTCCGTGACCAGTTCACCAACGGCAAACTGGATCCCGACCGTGGAAATCGCCTGCGGGACCGAATGGCACCGATCTGCATCCGCACCTTGCGCAAACAGGTGGTGGAATATATTCCATTCACCCGCCGCATCTCCTTGACTTGGGATTTCCACCCCACGCCGCCGGAACAGGCGCTTTATGACAGCATTTCCACCTACCTGCAACGCGACCAACTTTTCGCGCTGCCCGCCAGCCAGCGGGCGCTTATCACCCTGGTGCTCCGTAAGCTGCTCTCATCGTCCACCTTCGCCATTGGCCATACCCTTTCCCGGCTCGCCGAACGCCTGGAAAATTTTTCCGCCCATCCCGAACTGCTCGGCGACGACGATCTGGACGGCATTGAGGAATTCCAGGATGAAATGCTGGAACCGGATACTGCGGAATCTGCCCAAACGCCGCCGGATCAGCCGCCACCGCTGGAACGCCTGCACGCTGAGCTTGCGGAATTGCGATCCTACGCCCGGCAGGCATCTGAAATTCCGGCCAACGCCAAGGGCCAGCAGTTGATCCCCGCACTGGCCACCGCATTTGACCGTATCGCGGCACTGGGCGCGCAGCGCAAGGCCGTGATATTCACCGAATCGCGCCGCACCCAGGCCTACTTGTTCGATCTGCTTTCCGCCAACGGCTACGCCGACCAGATTGCACTAATTAACAGTTCCAACTCTGATCCTAACTCGCACGCCATTTACCAGCAGTGGCTCCAACGCCATAAGGACGATCAGACCACCACCGGCTCGCGCAGCGTCGATATCAAGGCCGCCATTGTGGAACACTTCCGCGACCACGCCTCCATTCTCATCGCCACCGAAGCCGCCGCCGAAGGCGTCAATCTCCAATTCTGCTCACTGGTGGTCAATTACGACCTGCCGTGGAACCCGCAAAGGGTTGAACAGCGTATAGGCCGGTGCCACCGTTATGGCCAGAAGCATGATGTTGTGGTGCTCAACTTTATCAACCGCACCAATGAAGCCGACCAGCGCGTATTTGAACTGTTAAGTGAAAAGTTCAAGCTTTTTGACGGCGTGTTCGGAACCACCGATGAAATTCTCGGTGCCGTTGAGTCCGGCGTGGATGTGCAAGGCCGCATCGCCCAGATCTATCAGACCTGCCGCACCCCGGCGGAAATCGCCACTGCCTTTGATCAAATGCGCCGCGAACTTGATGAACGTATCCAAACCCGCATGGCCCAAACGCGGCAACTGCTGCTGGAAAATGTCGATGATCAGGTCAGCGCCCGTCTGCGCGTGCACCGGGATCAAGCCGCGGAAACCCTCGACCAGCGCCAGCGCTGGCTGCTTTCACTGGCGAAGGTCGAACTGCAAACCCACGCCGTGTTTGAAGATTCCGCCCCGCGCTTCACATACCACGGGCAATCCGCCGCCGGAACTCCGGAGGCCATGCTCTATGGCCGCTATAATCTTGATTGGAAAAAAGCCGAGGAACTCGGTGACATATTTTTTCGGCAGGATCATCCGCTGGCCCAACAACTGATCCATACGGCCATGAATCGTCAACTGCCGCCGCGGCATTTGGAATTTCATTATGACCGCAAGCTCGGTATCGCCAGCGCTGTAGAGCCATTGATTGGCAAACACGGCTGGCTGGAACTTTCCAAGCTAACCGTGCAATCCATGAGCACGGACGAATTTCTGGTATTGGTGGGGACCGCCGATACTGGTGAAATACTGGATGAGGAAATTTGCCGCAGAATATTGGAACTACCGGCCACGATAGCGGGTTCTGCCGAGGGCACCCCGCCGCCGGCCAATGCCAGAGAATCGGAAATTCGGCGATTTATCAAACTCATTGAAGATCGCAACACGCGGGCATTTGATGAAGAATCGCTGAAGCTGGATCACTGGGCCGATGATTTGAAGCTGGGACTGGAACGGGCGATAAAAGAATTGGATCGCCAAATCAGCGAACGCCGCCGGGCGGCAGCGCTGGCACGGTCACTGGCGGAAAAACTCGACGCCCAGAAAGCCATCCGCGAACTGGAAGAAGCCCGCAAGAAAAAACGCCACGACTTTTTCCAATCCCAGGACGCCATCGACGCCAACCGCGATACCCTCATCGCCGATATGGAAAAGCAATTGCAGAAAAGCCACTCAATACAACAAGTATTTGTCCTTCGGTGGAGTTTGGTATGAACCGTGGCATGATAAAAAGCACTCAGGAACTATCCGCTCTTCTGGCACAGGGCGAGGGTGAAGCCCTTGAGTTCAAACGTTCAACAGGCGAATTGAAGGAGGCCATGCAGACGTTATGTGCCTTCCAGAACGGTTCCGGTGGCACACTGTTGTTTGGTATTCGGCCCGACGGAAGAATTGAAGGGCAGGAAGTTGCCGACCACACGCTTCGTGACATTGCGCAGGCTTGCGACCGCTTTGAACCCCCCGCCCACGTTTCCATTCAACGCATCAAAGTCAGCCCCGACCGCGATGCCATCGCCGTGGCCGTCAAAGGTGGAGGCGACATGCGGCCCTTCGTCTACGAGGGCCGCGCTTATGAACGGGTCGGCAGCACGACGCGCCGGATGCCGCAGGCAAAATATGAGCGTTTACTTGTCGAACGCGGCCACGCCAAGCACCGTTGGGAAAACCTCCCGGCGGATGGGCTGACGCTCAAGGACTTGGACCGCAAGGAAATCCTGCGAACGCGCGAACTTGCTATCCAGCAGAATCGTATTTCGCCGGATACGGGTACTGATATTGGCGAAATACTTGACCGATTAGGACTGCGAATTGACGGCGTTCTCACACAGGCCGCACTGATGCTTTATGGGAAGCGATTCCTTCCCAATTACCCACAGTGCTTGCTGAAAATGGGGCGCTTCCGGGGCACGGAAGTGACCGGCGAGATCGTGGATAACCGGCAGGAATATATGAACGCCTTCACAATGGTGCGTGAAGGCATGGCATTTCTTGAACGTACTATGCCGCTGGGGGCGCGATTCCCGGTGGGGAAAATTTTCCGGGAAGACCGTTTTCCGGTTCCCCTTGGCGCTCTGCGGGAGATACTTCTCAATGCGGTGATGCACCGCGATTATTCCAACTATTCGGGCTATGTTGCCATTGCTGTGTTTGACGATCGGATCGAAATACGAAGTTGTGGAAGCCTTCCGACGGGGGTCACAGTGGAACAGCTTTCCGGGCGGCACGATTCAAAGCCTACTAACCCGCTTATCGCTGGGGCTTTCCACCGGACTGGGGCGGTCGAGGTTTGGGGCCGTGGAACAAACCGGGTGATCGCCATGTGTAAACAGAGCGCAGTGGCAACGCCGGTGTTCGAGGATCGCCATGGATTTTTAATCGTTACGTTCAAGGCACAGATGGTAGCTCCGGGCCGAAGGGTAGAGTCAAGGGTAGAGTCAAAGGTAGGGTTGGAGGTAGGGTCGAGCCACGACCTTTCAACTCGGATACTTACGGCGCTTTGGTTGGGTCCCACTTCCAAGGCCCGAATCGCACAAGCCGTTGGCAAGCAGAAAGTTGATGGTCAATTGCACGCGGTCGTGCGAAAACTCCTGGCGCAGGGGCTTATTGAGTACACGCTGCCCGACAAACCCAACAGCCGGTTGCAAAAATATCGGCTTGCGGAACATGGCCGCAAAATTACCGGGCAGCCTGGCAGTGCTTCATAACACCCGCCGCCGAATCGCCACGCCCCGGCCAAACAAATTTTTCGCGTAAATCCCACCAGCCAACACGCCCGCACATTCCCCAACCCAAAAAGCCATTCCGGCGCGCCGGAACGGGGCTCGCCACTCCCGAAAATTCCAAGGCCAATTAAAGTTTAGGCCCACCCGTGCCGATAATTGATAGTATATCGGATATAATCGGCTAAGTTGATCGAAAAACATAAGAAATAATAATCCGATTTATAAGAGGCCGATAAAAACGCCGCTCCTTACCACGCTGGAGCGGTTGAGGTTTGGGGCCGTGGAACAAACCGCAGTGATCGCCATGTGTAGACAGAACGCAGTGGCAGCGCCGGTGTTCGGATATCTCATCGCGTACAATATTTCTTCGTTTGGCCGAGGGCGGCCACGACATGGCGCTTACCGAAGCGCAGTCCCATGGAGTTTGCAGCATGCTTGACGTAAAAATAGACCCGCTACCCTGGTGGGACCGGCTTCGCGCCCGCTTTACCGTGGCAAGGCGACGCTCACGCACGGAATGCCATCGCCGATTGGTGGCGGCGCTCGTAGAATTCAGGCTCAACGACTACGAGAAGATGGTAACCCGCGTTGGCGAGGGCGACCGCCGCAAGGTGGTGCGATACGAGATGGGCGAAATCCTCTCAGGCGATGCTTATCTCGAAAAATCTGGCGAAGAACTGGCCCGTGCTATTGAGGAGGGGATACAAGTGCGGATGGCCGATGAAATCCTCTGGCACCAAATTGCTTGTCTAAACCACGCTGGCCGGTTCGCGCAAGACGCCCATCTGACCGTTAACACTGTGAATCCACAGCATTTTTCGACCACCGCTATTCCCGCTATCTCAAAATGCTTCCCGTTCCTGACCCAGCCGATCAAAGCTGTCCCGCCTGCGTCGCCAAGACAATTGCCGACCGAGTGGAGATTGTCTGACGCCTTAACGAACCTTCTTCGCCAGTGGCTGGGTAGTCACGCGCTTCCGACGATGCGGTACAAGTTCGGCCCGCATCCGGGGCCACAAGATTTGGTGTCCTTGAGTATCCTCAGTGAAGGCGACCCCGCCGTAGTGACCGTTCCCATGGGATGGCATCCGGCTGGCAATCAAATGGAGGGAACACATGACAATTCCGCAAAACCATGCTGACAATCTTCTCGCAGATTGTGGCCGGCGCTGCTGCATTTGCAGGCGATTTAAGCCCCTGCACCTTCAGGTACATCACATTCAGCCGCGCGAGGAAGGTGGAACCGACAATCCAGACAACCTTATCGCTCTGTGCGTCACATGCCATAGCAGCGTCCACACGAAAACAAATATGACCCGCAACTTCACGTTGACCGAGCTTAAGCAGCATCGAGACAACACCATTGCCGCTGTACGCGACGGGCGGCTGGTGGAGAACAGCGAGCCGCCCGATGTTTTCGAGGCGACGCTAAAAGCGATGCCCAGCGCTACCCTGGGCTGATGAAAGCCCCGATGCCGCGTTCATGCCATTTGTGTTGCGCGACCGAAACAAGGTCCAAGGACGCCAAGTTCGGAAAGTTGAGAAAAGGCTTGGTGTCAGCGGGTTTGGTTCAAATGTGCCAAGATTGCCAGGTTGTTTTTGGGGGCGACGAAGCCGCCAACATTTAGTATTTGGCATTCAGCCTTTGGGACGCTTGCGGTGTTCAGCGAGGCAACTTGCCCTAGATGCCCAAGATGTTTTTGGGCGGCTGTGGCCGCCGGCTTACCGCGTTGAGCAATCAGTTTTCAGCGGGCGGCAAGGTGGCCAAGATGGCCAAGTTAGGGGGCAAGGTGGCCAAGTTAGGAAAATTGATAAGAGCCTTGATGGCAGCGGGCTGTGTTCAAGGTGGCCAAGATGGCCAAGTTGTTTTATGGGGGGCGGCGGCTGCCGCCAGAGCAGTTGAGCAGGAGAGCGTGCGGAGTTGGCGCGGGCGTCGACATTCTGCCGGGTACATAGCGATCCTCATGGCTGAGGCGGAGCCAATGATGCGGGCATGTTATTTAATTGTCAAAGAACATTGTTCAGCAGATCTGAACCGTTCATTGGTTTGCTATAGGGAGGCAGTGAGGGCGATAAGAGCGCTACTGCGCCAAGAAGTTGAAGATTTGGACCCCAGAGGCATGGCAGAAACTTTCACAGGCCCATATGTGGGGGCGCGGGAGTGGATTTAGGATTCCATGGGCGCAGCGCAACAGATTCAGAGACTTGGAGCACAGAAAAAACACGCAATACGTCAAGGTTTTCATCAGCCCAGCGCTACCCTTCCATCGCTCGTGCAGCCCACAGCACCGGGGCGGCGGCTCATGCCCGAGGCAGTTGAAATACTCCTGGCTGCCGCGAAACAGGATCAACCCCTGCTGCCTGTGCAATATGATGGCGGGTGGGTATTACAATGCGGCCCGATACAGTTTCCGAGCGACCAAACTGGCCCACGGAAGCAAGCCACATATCGACGGGCATTCGAGCAATTGATACAAAGCGGCCTTGTCGAGCATGCCCATGGAAACGTCTGGGGTATCTCCCACGACGGCTACCTGCTGGCCGACCAACTTATCGCTGCAGCACAACCCAGGTCAGCGCAACCGGAAACAACCCTGTAACGCCGGCATCTTGCCTGCATCCCAAGCGGACAGGACGCCTGCGACACCGGCACAGTGCGTGCGGGAAAATTGGAATTGACTCGGACAACCAAAGGAAAAGAGTAATGAGCGAACCACATAGACACCACATCGTTGGACGATTTTATCTCAAGCACTTCACCGCCACGGGGATGAAGGACGGACCATTCCATGTTTTCGACGTACGGAAACAAATAATTCGCCGCTCAACCCCAAGCGCCGAACCCTTGATAAAGGATTTCAATCGCGATGAGAGCCTCACCGATCCGATGAGTGTCGAAAGATACTTCGCCGATATCGAAGGAATGATTACGCCAGTCCTTGGCAAAACTGTCGGATCTGGAAAACTTCCTGAATCCTTGGAATCGCGTGCGTGGCTCGTCGTGTTTGTGGCATTGACTATTGCCCGGCTTCCCGCGTTTCGACTACAGGCACAAGATTTCGGGGCCAAAACGAGTGGCCGGGCGGATCTGCTTCCGCGAGACCTGCCCCCTGCCATTGAGAAGTTGTTGCCACTTTTGCACAAACGCTGGTGGCGGGTATACAAATTTCCGGTGTCGGCTGGTACACTCGTGACATCAGATTGTCCGGCAATATTGACGGCGAGGTCTACATTGTTGCCCTTCACGCCGGAAAATTTTGCAGAGGGGATAATTGTATTTCCATTATCATCCGATTGCTTTATGTTATCCGGGATCCCCGGCGCGACTTCCTCCAGAAACATTCCGCTGGATACGCTTGCGGTTGCCATGGCTAACGGTTGGCAAATCCAAGCCGCTTTCTTCCGCGCCGAGGCAAGCGGTTTTCCACCAAGGCTATTCTCCCCATCGCCCGATTTCCCAACCATTGACCACCGCACCAATCTGACCACCTTCCGAAAGCTGTATCCAGAGTTCCATGAATAAATCCCGCTGTCAAATATCTCCGCGAGCGGAGTTTATCCCGACACATCGGGGTGCCTCCGCGTGAGATTCCCCGAGAGCTGACCGCTGAAAGCTGATCGCTTACAATACATCGCATGGCCAACGGCAAACAAAAACTTGAACTTACTTGGATCGGAAAGGACATCCGGCCAAAATTGGAGCCGCGGATTCTTATTGAAGACCCGGCGAAAAGCTACCACGCGGGATTCCGGACGGTTGGGTCGCGCGGAGGCGAGAACGCGGAGAACGCTGGAAAACAATCCCCAACCTCTGCGGCCTCCGCGCCTCGTGAGGACTTCTTCGATAACCGCCTGATTTTTGGTGACAACCTTTTGGCGCTCAAGGCGCTGGAGCAGGAATTTACCGGAAAAATCAAGTGCATCTACATTGATCCGCCGTACAACACCGGCTCGGCCTTTACACATTACGATGACGGCATTGAGCATTCCTTATGGCTTTCCCTGATGCGCGATCGGCTGGAATTATTGCGGCAACTGCTTTCGCCGGATGGGTCGATCTGGATCAGCATTGATGATAACGAGCAGGCCTACCTGCGGGTGGTGATGGACGAGGTTTTCCAGCGTGCAAACTTCAGAGCCTGCGTGACATGGCAAAGGAAATATAGCGTCAGCAATAATTTTCAGGGCATCGCGACGATCTGTGACTACATTCTTGTGTATTCAAAGAGCGAGGCATTTCAAAACAACCTGCTTCCAAGGAGCCGAGAGTCGATAGACCGTTACGCCAATCCCGACAACGACCCAAGAGGACCATGGAAGGCCGTTGACTACCTTAATCAGGCAACCCCAGAACAACGCCGGAATCTCTGCTACCCAATCGTGAATCCAAATACCGGAGAGGTGATAAACAACACAAAGAAGGCGTGGAAATACGAGCCAGACGCCCACCGGACACACGTCGAAGAAAACCGGCTATGGTGGGGGCGCGAGGGAAAGAACTCCGTGCCGGCCTTAAAACTGTTCTTGTCGGAAGTCCGCGATGGAATGACCCCACATAACTGGTGGCCCCACGATGAGGTAGGGCATACCGACGAGGCCAAAAAAGAAGGGATTGCAATGTTTGGTGCCACCGAGGTTTTTGACACACCCAAGCCCGAGCGGCTGATCCACCGCATACTCACCCTCGCCACAAACCCCGGCGATTGGGTTCTCGATTCCTTCGCCGGCTCCGGCACCACTGGTGCGGTCGCACACAAAATGGGCCGCAAGTGGATCATGGTGGAGCTTGGCGAGCATTGCCACACCCACATTATTCCACGGCTGACAAAAGTTATTGATGGCACCGACCCCGGCGGCATTACCGAATCTGTCGGCTGGCAGGGTGGCGGCGGCTTCCGCTATTACCGCGTCGGGCCGTCGCTGTTGGAAAAAGACCGATTCGGTAATCTGGTTATCAGCAAAGAATTCAATTCGGCCATGCTCGCCGAGGCTATCTGCAAGCTGGAGGGTTTTATTTACGCACCCAGTGACACGGTATACTGGCAGCAAGGGCACTCCACCGAGACCGACTTCATCTTTGTGACCACACAAACACTCGCCCGCGAACAGTTGCAGAAACTTTCCGATGAGGTGGGAGAAGGTCGTTCACTGTTGGTCATGTGCGGTGCGTTCCGCGCCAAAAGCCTTGAGGGGTTTCCGAACCTGACCGTGAAGAAAATTCCGAAGGCCGTGCTGGCCAAATGCGAATGGGGCCATGACGACTATAGTCTGGAGATAAAGAATCTGCCGATGAAAACACCCTATTCGGAGGAAGCCCGGGAGCCGTCATCCCACACCATGAAGCCACGATCCAAGGCGGAACGGCGAGCCAGCGTGCAGACACCATCCCTCTTCGAGTTTTCCGAAGGAAGGGAAGGCCCACAATGAACCCACACATCAATGGAATTGCCAATCGCCTGAGCTTGCGGCCCCCGCAGCGAGAATCGCTGGAAATTCTCGCGCGGGTATGTGAAATCATCTCGCTGGAAAAAGGAGCCGATCCCGTCCGATCCTTGAAGGCTATTCAGACCGAGTATGCGACGGTCACGGACTTCGAGCGGGATTTTCCATCACTCTGTTTCGCTTTGGCGACCGGCGTGGGCAAGACCCGCCTCATGGGAGCCTTCATCGCCTACCTGTACAGGGCGGAAGGCATCCGTCATTTCTTCGTCCTCTCGCCAAATTTGACCATTTATAATAAATTAATTATGGATCTTACACCGGGCACGCCAAAGTATGTCTTCCAAGGCATTTCAGAATTTGCTATCGAGCCGCCGGAAATCATCACCGGCGATAACTACGAGAGCGGTCGCGGCGTCCGCGGTGGGCGTCTCTTCGAGTCGAATGTTCACATCAACATCTTCAACATATCGAAGATTACCAGCACGGAGACGCCCAAAGGCGCTGAGAAGACCAATGTTCCACGATTCCGCCGGCTTCAGGAATATATCGGGGAGAGTTACTTCGATTATCTCTCAAAGCTCGACGACCTCGTGCTGCTCATGGACGAATCCCACCGCTACAGAGCCTCGGCGGCCATGAAGGCGATCAGCGAATTAAAGCCCATTCTCGGCCTTGAGCTTACTGCCACACCCCAGGTGGAACGCGGCAGCGGCAAGCAGGCATTCCAGAACGTCATCTATGCCTACCCGCTATCCAGCGCCATGACGGACGGATTTGTCAAAGAACCCGCCGTGGCGACGCGCGAAAACTTCAATCCGAAGAATTATGATGCGGCCAGCCTGGAGCGGCTAAAACTGGAAGACGGCGTGCGCATCCACGAGAATACCAAGGTCGAACTGGAAGTATACGCCCGCGAGAACGGCAAGCCGATCGTAAAGCCGTTCATGCTAATTATTGCCAGGGATACCGACCACGCCGACGCCCTTGCGAAGTTCGTTGAAGATGAGGCGTTTTTTGAGGGGCGATACAAGGGTAAGGTCATCCAGGTTCACTCAAAGCAGAGCGGCGAGGAACGCGATGAGACCATTGAACAGCTTATCAATGTGGAGCGGCCGGAAAACCCGACGGAAATCGTTATTCATGTCAATATGCTCAAAGAAGGCTGGGATGTCACCAATCTCTACACCATCGTCCCGCTGCGCGCCGCGAACTCGCAAACGCTGGTGGAGCAGTCCATCGGGCGCGGTCTGCGCCTGCCCTATGGTCGTCGGACAGGTGTCGGCGCGGTGGATCGCTTGACCATCGTATCGCACGATCGGTTCCAGGAGATTGTAGATTACGCCAACAGCCCGGACTCGGTGATTCGGGGTGGCTTGAAGGTAATCTATGTAAATGACGAGCGATCCAAGGTGGTGATAGCAGAACCCGAAATTATGCAGCGCATTCAACCACGGTCCATTGAGGAGGGCGGCGGTGAATACAAGGGAGAACAACAGAAACTGCTCTTCGAAAAACCGAAAGAACAGGAAGCGGCCAAGGCCACCCTCGAAATCATTCACCGGCATTTTGAGTATCTACCGCGTTCCGTCGACCTCGCGACGCCGGAAATCCAACAGCAGATCGTTGAGAAAGTGCGGAATGCCATTACTCCGTCGCAACAGGAACTGGATGGTATTGTAGATTCGGTGAATCTGGTGGATGTGGTGGCCAAGACCATCGCCTTGCGTAACGAGCTGTCTATTGATATTCCGCGCATCACCGTCCAACCAGTGGGCGAGGTGACGCGCGGCTTCCGGGAGTTCAACCTCGACTTGTCAGGTGTGCGGCTCCAGCCGGTGGACAATGAGATTCTCATTCAGGAATTGCACAATCGGGAGCAGCATAGGCTCATGAGCGGCACCGGCATCGTGCCCGAAGAAAAACTCGAAGACTACCTTGTGCGTGGTCTCATTGATTTTAACGATGTGTGCTATGACGACCACGCGGAACTGTTGTATAAACTGGCGGGGCAGGTCGTGGCGCATTTGCGGTCCTACCTGAAGAATGAGGATGAGGTGCTCAATGTGCTTCAGTACCACCAGCAATCACTGGTGAACCTGATACATGCCCAGATGCAGGATCATTTTGTGGAAAAAGCTACCACTTATAAAGCCTATGTAAGCAAGGGGTTCACAACCCTACGGCCCAATAATTACTCGGCTCCTGCGGGCGCAACCGAGTGCGACTTCCGCGCCATGGTCTCAAACAAACAGGATATTCCCAAGATGCTATTTGCCGGGTTTGGCAGGTGTCTTTACCGTGTGCAGAAATTCGATTCGGATTCAGAGCGGCGTTTTGCTGTGATCCTGGAAAATGACAAGGAAGTAATCAAGTGGTTCAAACCGGCTAAAGGCGACTTCCAGATTCACTACACAGGCGAGGCGTCCTACGAACCTGATTTCGTGGTCGAGACCAGAACGGCGAAGTTCCTCTGCGAACCCAAAGCCGCTAACGAGCTAACAGCAGTGGATGTGGTAGCCAAGGCCGCTGCCGCAACGGAATGGTGCGCCAACGCCACAGCCCACGAAAAGCAACATGGCGGCAAGCCTTGGTCCTATCTGCTTATTCCGCACGACGTTATTTTGGATAACAAGACGCTTCAGGGATTAGCCGCAACTTACACCTATCGCGATACATCCAGCGACCAACAGTGATTCGGAGAAACTGCAATGATTCGATTCCTGCATACCAGCGACTGGCAATTGGGGATGACCCGCCACTTTTTTTCAGAGGGTGCGCAAGAACGCTACAGTCAATCAAGGTTTGATGCGATTCGCTCCATGGGCCAGATCGCCAAGGAAAACGAATGCCGGTTCATGCTGGTGTGTGGTGACTTATTTGAGTCGAACCAGGTCGACCGGAAGACCGTCGCCCGCGCTCTGGACGCACTCAGGGATGTGTCAATCCCCGTGTTCATTCTTCCGGGCAACCATGACCCTTTGAACGCCGCTTCTGTATACCATTCGAGTACCTTCATTGAGCAGAAGCCTTCGCATGTGCGGGTGGTTGAGACCGCCGCGCCCATCAAGATCGCAGAAGGTGTTGAATTGGTAGGTGCTCCATGGCTATCGAAACGTCCAGTCACAAATCCCATTGAGGATGCGATCAATGCCCTTGAGCCTGCAACCGAAAATATCCGTATTTGTATGGGGCATGGCGCCGTCGATACGCTTGCGCCAGACCGGGAGTCCACCGGGGTTATTTCAGTTTCAGCACTCGAACTCGCTCTCGACGAAAGGAAGGTAGACTTCGTGGCGCTTGGCGACCGACATTCTTGGACTAAGGTCGGTAAGACCGAGCGTATCTGGTACTCCGGTACGCCTGAAATGACGGATTTTCGCGAAACACAATCCGGATACGGCCTCATCGTGGAACTGGGTGAAAGTAGTGTGAACACCAAGCCTATTCAGGTTGGCCAGTGGCTATTCCTTGAGCACGAACGGGTGGATATCAACTCCGCAGATGATGTGGAAGCGTTAAGACAAACACTGGAGACCATGAAGGATAAGGCCCGTACGGTCATTCGACTGAACCTCGTTGGCTCACTTTCTCTGACGTTGAGCGGCACACTTCAAAATCATCTTACTGCCGCACAAGATGTATTTGGGGCTTTCGATGTTCGGGATGACGAACTTCTCCTCGTACCGGACGATACAGATTTTACGAATCTCGGATTTTCGGGTTTTGCCGATGCAACGGTGCAACGACTACGCAACAAAATCGTGGACGGTGGAACCGCAGGTACAGAAGCCCGCGAAGCTTTGATGCTTCTGTTGCGGTTGGCGCGGGAGGCGGTATGAAATTCATTCGTCTTCGAGTTGCCAATTACAGGGGCATTGGCGCAGCCGATGTAAAGTTCGGTCCCGCCGGGATTACGCTCGTGCAAGGGCCGAATGAAGCTGGGAAAACCAGTCTTGGCGAAGCTATAGGGCTTTTATTTGAATATTTAGATTCCAGTAAGGCTCGAAATATCGAAGCCATCAAGCCGGTTCACAGGGACGAAGGGCCGGAGATAGAACTGCATGCAGAAAGTGGTCCCTATACGTTCACTTACATGAAGCGCTTTCTCAAACGACCAGAAACCAAACTCACTATCAGCAACCCCAAGCCCGAAAACCTCACGGGCCGTGAAGCACACGAACACGCCGAGGCCATCCTCCGCGAAACGCTCGACGTTGTCCTCTGGAAGGCACTGAACATTCAGCAAGGCGACGCCATTCACCAGCCCGAGTTAGGCAAGCAGACCTCACTTTCCGCCGCGTTGGATCAGGCGGCTGGAGGCCGTCCCACCGATCCTGGCGAAGAGGGCCTATTCAACAAGGTGCGAGAGGAATATCTCCGTTATTACACCGAGCGCGGCACAGAGCGGAAAGAGCTAACTGATGCCCGCATTGCATTGACTCGCGCCGAAGAAGAAGTCTCCAATATCGAGCAGGCAATCCGTAACCTTGACGATGATACCGAACGTGTAGCCTCTCTCCAGCAAGAATTAGCACAATTGAAGGAACAGGACGATAGGCTGACCCAAGAGATCATTGCCTATACGGCCTCACTTGCCGAGATCAGAGATTTGGAGAGTGTGCTCTCGACGTCGCGTTTGAAGTTGCAGTCGGCCCACCAATCCGAGGAAGCGGCACACCGAGACCGCGACTCTCGCCAGGCGCTGATCACGAGGGTTGCCGCAGTCGATCAGGAATACAAGAAGATCAATGCCGAAAACGCTATGTCAGTTCCAGCTTTGGACCAGGCTGATCGTGAAGTCAAGAATGCACAAGGTGCTTTCAATGAAGCTGATCAGAAAAGGAAGTTGGCGGACAGCAATGCGGAACTCCGGCGAGCGGATTTCGACTATTACAATAATAAATTACAGCTTGAACAAATCGGTGAACGCAAGGCGCGTATCGACCTGGCCAGAACGAACGCTGCGCAGGCCGAGGAACTGCTTCGGCGAAATAAGGTGACCGCGCCGGTTCAACAGTTGATAGAAGAAGCCGAAAGGGAACTGCTTGCCGCTAAGGCAAAACTGGATACCGGAGCACCGCAAGTTTACCTTCAGAGTTTGGTCGATGGTTGTCTGGTAATTGATGGCACAGACAATACCTTGACGAAAGGAGAGAAACGATCTTTAACGGTCACCAGCAGCCTGCGGGTCAGCATCCCAAAAACATTGGATATTGAAGTGGTCGCAGGTGCCAGCTTTGCAAAGCTCCAGAAAAAGGTTGAGGATGCGCAGGTTGGGTTGGACCGCCTGTGTAAACAAGCTGGTGTAGCCGGTCCTCGCGAGGCCAGGCAGGCCTACGATGACCGCAACACTGCCGAGCGAATTGCCGCAGGTAAAGCACAGGTTGAAAAGGAGAATCTCCGGGATCTGGCGTACCAAAAACTGGACGAGATGCTGTTGGCTCTGCAACAAGGCGTCCCAGCCTACATCAGAAATCGTGTAAATGAGCCTGTGATATGTCCCGATTTGGAATCGGCAGAACGGGAATGGAAAAACAGAGAGTCGATACGGCGACAGGCAGTCGGTGCATGGGAATTGGCTCACCAAACGCTGGAGGTGGCAAGCGGTGTGTGGAATGGACTCAATACAAAGCACCACCATGCGCGAGCGTCATTTGATCTCTCGTCCAAGCAACTTAACCAGATTCGCGCAGACCTTGAGCAGGCACGCGAGAATATTTCCGATGATGATTTGGAAAAAGCTCTGGCGCAGGCAGTCCAGATCGTGGCTTCCGAGTATGCCAGGGTTCAATCCGCCGAGACGGCGCTCGGGGCGAAAAATCCCGAAAGGGTGAAAACCTTGTCGGAAACAGCCAAAGGATCCCTGCAAACTACCCAAAATCGCCGGAATGCCGCTCAAAATGAACTAATCGAAGTTCAGACACGACTGAAAATCCACGGTGAGGATGGACTCTACGAGAAACGGGGCGCGGCGCAGGCTGCTTGCGAACGTCTGATGGCGGAGACTTCATCCTGCAATCGGCGGGCGTCTTCTGCCAAATGCCTTTTTGAGACAATTCGGGAGGAACGGGATAAGGCTCGGCGAGCGTATGTGGCTCCGCTGAAGGAGAAAATTGAACAACTCGGCCGTCTGGTGTTCGATGGATCCTTCCAAGTGGATATCAGTGAGGAATTGCGGATTACAAGTCGAACGTTGCGGAATATAACCGTACCGTTCGACTCGTTGAGCGGCGGCACTCGCGAACAGCTTTCTCTAATCTTCCGAATAGCTTGCTCGATCATTGTCTCTCAGAATGGCGGCATGCCGCTCATTTTGGACGATACCCTTGGATACACCGATCCGGGCCGCTTGCGGCTTATGGGAGCTGTGTTGGCTAAGGCCGCCAAGGACTGCCAAATCGTAATCTTTACATGTGTACCCGAACGCTATGGCAACATCGGAGAAGCGACCTGTATTTCCTTACGATGACGAGACACTATCACGTAGTGCATTGTCACTGGACCGGTGTTACAAGCTTATTCGTCGTGGTGTTTTGGTCAAAAAAATAAAGAATTCGCGGACGGGATGTCGATTTCCCATGCCAGCCGCCGACGTATGGTGTCATTTGGTAGTCAGGCGGTATTTCTGTAATTTGCTATTGGGCTTTTCTGTTATCGTCATATCCACGAATATCTCGTCCAGTAGGCGATGAAGGCCTTTTGTGAATTCCCGTTCGGTTGCTGTAGCCTACAACGATCAGAGTTACCGCGCGGTTGTTTCACCCAAAGAACATACCGGCAGGATACCCAAGCGTCCAGATACTTATCGTGCCGGGCCGTATTCAAACGGGGGCGAATATGGCCCCGCCTCGGTCGAGCCTTGGGTAAAAAGAGGAATAATTTCCCCGCCACTTGCATTCGGTATTTGTTAGGGTATGATGGTATGAGTGATGACAATAAAGTTAAAGATGTTGTCGGGCCGTGCCGGTCATCACCGTGGCCCGGCAGCAATGTTGCAGGAGTATCCCCATGCGTATTTCCCGTTGGTTGTCCAATCGTCTTTCCAGCTTGATCGCCTCGGCCGTGTTGCTGGGCTATTCAAGTCTTTCCGAGGCTTCCACCTTCGGCGGCAGCGGCGGAGCGCCGCTGCCGTGGGAGACGCCGCTGGCCCGTGTGCTGGCGAGCTTTACCGGCCCGGTGGCCAAAGCGCTGTGCATTCTTTCCATTGTGACGCTGGGCTTTGGCTTTGCGTTCTCGGAAGGCGCGGGAATGAGAAAGATTCTCGGCGTACTGCTGGGCGTGTCGATTGCCGTTACGGCTACCAGCTTCGGCGTGAGCTTCTTTGGCTTTGATGGCGGAGCGGGCTTCTGATGAGCAGTTCTGTCGACAAAATAGAAGGTCTGGAAGTGCCGCTACACTTATCCCTTACCCAGGGCGTACTTTTGGGTGGTGTGCCACGAGCTTTTGGCATTCTCAACGGCACCACCGCCTTGGTACTTGGGCTGGGACTGCACGTCTGGTGGCTGGGATTCCCATTGGGGCTGGTATTGCATACCGCCGCCGTCGTGCTGACCCGGTTGGACCCGGACTGGTTTGAGATTTTCCGGGCACATATTAAACAGCCGGTATTTCTGGATACGTAATAAAAAGTTTTCAGTGTGAAGTGTTCAGTTTTCAGTTCCCGATTTGTGGCTGAAAACTGAACACTGAAAACGTAACACTATGGATGATTTATGTGGAATTTAAGTGAATATCAAAAGCATCCTCGGCGTTTGAGTGATTACCTGCCATGGGCGGCTTTCATCGGACCCGGGGTGATTCTCAATAAGGATGGGAGCTTTCAGCGTACCATCCGCTTTCGGGGACCCGATACGGGGAGTTCTACGCCCGGCGAACTCATGGCTATGCGCGCCCGTCTGAACAACGTGCTCAAACGTCTGGGTTCCGGCTGGTGTATCCATGTCGAAGCCGCGCGTAAAAGCGCCCAATCGTACCCCACAAGCTCTTTTCCCAATTCCGCCGCCACACTCATTGACCAGGAACGCCGGAAAACGTTTATCGGTGATCACTGCGAATCCAACTATTTTCTGACCTTGACGTTTCTACCTCCGGAGGATCAGGTGCGCTCCCTGACCAGTGTGCTTATTGAACGCCCTGTAGATAAGGCGGGTATTTCCTATCGGGCCTCGTATGAGACGTTTCTAGGTCAGATTACTCAGATCGTTAATTTGCTTTCCGGCTTTATGCCGGAGGTGATACCCTTGGATGATGACCAGACCCTCAGTTACCTCCACGACTGTGTATCCGAGCGGGTGCTGAAGGTTAAAAGGCCATTGCAATCGTTTTACCTTGATGAAATGCTTACCGATTCAACCCTGAGCGGGGGATTAAGCCCGAAGCTGGGAAAGCATTTTATCAAGACCGTTTCTATCCGAGCCTATATCGGCCAGACCTTGCCCTGTTTATTGGATGGCTTGAATGAATTGGCCGTGGAATACCGCTGGGTAGCGCGTTATCTGCCCATGGACAAGGTGCAGGCGACAAGTCATCTGGGCAAACTGCGGCGGCAATGGTTTGCCAAACGCAAGGGAATGGTCACATTACTGAAGGAAGCGATCATGAAGCAGGAAAGCCGGCTGGAAGACTCCGATTCTCTTAACAAGGCCCAAGATGCCGATGCAGCCTTGCAGGAACTGGGGGGAGATTATGTATCATTCGGTCACTTTACGCTGACCGTCACAGTCTGGGATGAAACTGAATCTGCCGCCATCGACAAGGCCCGTGCGGTACAGCAGGTGGTGGACAGCAATGGCATCATTTCCCAAATTGAAAGTTTTAATGCCGTACAAGCCTGGCTGGGAAGCCTGCCGGGCCATGGTTATGCCGATGTTCGCAGGCCGCTGATATCGTCACTGAATGTCTGTGATCTTATGCCCGCCAGCAGCATCTGGTCCGGGCCGGCACGGTGTAAGCATCTTAATGGTCCGGCCCTGCTGCAAACCCGCACGGCGGGATCCACACCTTTTCGGCTTTCGATTTATCAGGGCGATGTGGGCCATACCCTGATTGTAGGACCAACAGGTGCGGGTAAATCAACACTGCTGAACTTATTGGCCTGCCAGTTTTTGCGTTATGACAAGGCTCGAGTCTTTATCTTTGACAAGGGCCAGAGTGCACGGGCCATGACGTATGCCATGGGTGGGATGTTTTATCCGATTGGGGCCGAAGCCAATAAGCAAGCCAGTACGCAGACCAGTCTGCAGGGCGGCAAACAGATCGGCACACAGCCCAGTGGTCAAGTCGAGGAGCAAGTATGCTTCCAGCCGCTGGCCCGGATTGATGAAGATGGAGAATTAGCTTGGGCGCAGGATTGGCTGTTGGACTTGCTGGTACGGGAAGGCATTACCGTTACACCCAGCCTCAAACGGGAATGCTGGTCGGCTCTCAATAATCTAAAAATACTGCCGACGCGGCAACGCACGATGACCACACTGCGGAACTTGGTGCAGGATACCACGATCCGGCAGGTGTTGGAGAGTTTTACACTTGTCGGCCCTTATGGCAAGTTGCTGGATGCCGATCAGGAAACACTCTCCGATGGCGATTGGCTTACCTTTGAGACGGAGCATTTGATGCACTCGCCGCGTGTACTTCTGCCGGTGTTGACGTATTTATTCCATAAACTCGAAGCGCGTTTCAATCAGGGGCATCCCACCCTGCTGATTCTGGATGAAGCCTGGATGTATCTGACCGATTCGACGTTTGCCGCACGGATACGCGAATGGCTCAAGGTGCTGCGTAAGAAGAATGTCGCGGTAATCTTTGCCACACAGTCACTGGCGGATATTGCCGAGAGTTCCATCGCCCCGGCGATCATTGAAAGCTGTCTGACGAGAATCTTTCTACCCAACGCTGCGGCATTGGAAGATACGTCGCGCCGGGTCTATCAATCCTTTGGCCTCAGCATGCGCCAACTCCAGATACTGCAAACCGCAACACCCAAACGGGATTACTATCTGCAATGCCGGCAGGGATCGAGGTTATTTCAATTGGATTTACAACCCATTGCCAAAGCCTTTTGTGCCGCCGGTTCGCCGGAGGATCAGGCCCGGATCACACGGGTATTGGCCCAACAAGGGCAGGATGGTTTTGTCACCGCGTATCTCAATGAATTGGGTATCCACGAGGAATATTTGCAGAGTTTGTCTCCGCAGAACAATACACGGTTGGTGCGGCAAGAAAAACCCATCAATGTATTCCGAAGCTACGGAACCAGAAAGGAATGGTTATTATGAAAAACCAAAATGCAAAAGCTGATCAACCACCCATTGGCCAACAATATAACCACTGGCGTAAGGCAGTGATTGCGGCATCGCTGGGAGTATCTCTGATGGTTGCGGCCCCAGCATTAGCGCTCTTTGGAGGGATCGTCTTTGATCCCAGCAACTTTGTCGAGCACATTCTGGCCGTGGCCGCATCGGTGCAGCAACTGGCCCGCATGGAAAGTCAGTTGCAGGTCCAGGAAAAGATGCTCGCCAATCTGGGCAGTAATGCTTGGCCAAATATGGCCCAGTCCATGCAGGACACATCCATTATTCTGCAAGCCGGGGGGCGTTTTTCTGGCGGCAATCCCGATACCCAGATGGCGAGTAATGAACCGCTGTCGTTTGGCAATGGAACTACCAACCCGAATAGCACGGCAATGGCAGAGTTACGCACCCAATGGGATCAGAACAATCGGGCCAGTGTTATTCAGAACCGGCTTTTGGAAAACCAGATTGTTTCCAATATGCCAGCCGATTCACAACAGATTGGTGGCATCGTTGCCGCCTCCAACAGTGCCCCCGGTCTGACGGCGGCCATTGAGGCCCACAATCAGTTGCTGGCGAATTTAAGCGTGCAGATAGGCCGGATAATCGCCCTGAAAGTGGCCAAGAATCGACTGCACGCGCAGCTTTCCGCGCAGGATCAGTCGCGCCAGGCATATCACGCCGCCGTGCGGCACTGGGTGATGCACGATTGGAACAATCCAACCCCGAGCCAGCCAATTGCGGACCCGTTTCCGGATATTTATGGGAATTGATGTCGGATGGATCAAACAGCATGAACGCCTTGCCACAACGAAATCAGCAAAAAGCCAAGATTAAGGAGACTAATTGATGAAATCAGAAACACCGACACACAAACTGGAAAAACCGAGTATGAAAAAAGGGATTCCAGGTAAACCTGCTCTGACCAAACCGCTCTGGTATGCGGCCATCACGATAAGCGCCATAGTCACGTTGACCGTGCCCACGACCTCATGGGGCTTTGGAATCGTCTTTGATCCCGCGATTTATGCCAAAAATATCCAGCAGGTTCAGCAGGATATTCAGATGCTCCAGATCATGCAGCAGCAACTTCAACAGGAAGAGATGATGCTGGCAAGCATCAACGTCAACATGTTTCCTCAATTGAGCTACTCCATGAACCAGTTGCAGGCCATTATTGAGCAACCGGCCTATCTGGCCGCCAATGTGCAAGCGGTCATCAGTACCGACTATCCGATGAACTTTGCCAATGTATCTAATACCCAGATTCTGGCCCTGCAGCAGCAATGGCAGCAGAATCAGAGATCGGCTCTGGTGGAGAATCGGCAGATACAAAACCAGATCGTGGCCCAGATGCCCGCAACTTCCAGTCAGGTGGGCCAGTTGGTCGCCGCCTCCAATTCCGCACCCGGTGCCACCAGTGCTCTGCAAGCGGGCAATCAGATTGTCGCCACGCTGGCTGGCCAACTTCAGGAGTTGGAGGCTCTGGAAGCCAGTAACCAGAGAACCTCCGCGCAAAAGCAGGCCATTGACCAATCACAGAGAGCTTATGCCGATCAACAGCGTGCGGCGGTGATGAGTGATTGGAATACCCCGGTGACAACGCAAGGGATCCCAATGCCGTTTGGTCAGCAATAAGCAAAATAAATATGTCCAGGTAAAGCGGCCAACGTAAGGCTGTTACATAAAGGAATCCCATGCCAACCATCAATCTGATTCTGAACCAATACCTGCAAACCATCAATAGCGCCTTTGGTCTGATCCAGGGCCATGTGGTCTGGCTGCTGAATTTTCTGATTATTATGAATATCGTTTTGTCGGCCATGCTATGGGCCTTGTCAGAAGATCAGGTCATGGTCAAATTGGCTCGTAAAATCGTCTACATTGGATTTTTTGTTTGGCTGGTTCAGAATTGGCAGAGCCTTACCGATACCATCGCCCAATCGTTTATGTACCTGGGCTTTGAAGCTGGGGGAATAGGTTTTCCCCAGGTGTATCTGCTGAACCCCGGCAATATCGCCTATCGCGGCTTTACCGCCAGTTCCCCGATCATGACGGAAATAGGCAATCTGTGCGGGCCAATCGGCTTTTTTAAGAACTTTCCGCAGATTGCACTACTGACACTGGCCGTACTGGCCATTCTGGCCGCGTTCTTTATTATCGCCATACAGGCCGTTGTGACGATTCTATCCTTCAAACTCGGCTCATTGGCGGCCTTTGTACTGATTCCCTTTGGAGTACTTTCCAAGACCGCATTTATTGCCGAACGTCCCTTGGGCTGGGTGGTGTCATCCGGTGTAAGACTCATGGTATTAACCCTGGTGGCGGGAATCGGTGATCTGGCCTTTGGCCATCTGCAACTCAATCCGGATTCTATTACGATCCGTTCGGCTCTGGACATTGCACTGGGAGCCATTGTGCTGATGGTGTTGGCGATTACCGCGACACGATTAGCTGGTGATCTGGTCTCCGGCGGACCGAGCCTGGGCGCGGTAAGCATGATCGGAGCAGCCGGCGGTGCCGGAGCGGTGGCTTTTGGCTCCGGTCAGGCGGTATATGGCGGCGGAACCTTTTTAGCCGGCTCTGTGGTTGGGGCATCACTGGCATCGGTGCGTGCCGCATCCGCGATAAGTTCCAACACGACCATGGCGGCTGGTGGTGGTTCTTTGACAACAGGAGCCACCAAAACCACGCCGTCATCATCGGCCACGCCACCACGCTCTTCATCTGGTGCATCATCAACATCTTCCGCTTCGGATCATCTTCGGTCTGGTAGCCAGAAGATCAGCAATGGGATCGGCAAGATCGGCGGATCAGGAGGTGGAGGATTCAGTGCGGGCCGCAGCGGACTATCAGAGGAATAACCAGATGGCCGCGAAACGGCCATGATTTGCTATGTGAAAAACAGTGGATCAGTTTTTGCAATACGTTTTATAGATCATTTTGAATGTATTTATGGAGTTTGAAAATGGGATTTTCATTACACACGACCAGTTATGGTCAGAACAACAAGACCGATTACCAGCCACCATATAGTCAGGCGGCCAAAGCCTGGGATCAGCGGATCGGAACCGCCCGCCAGCAGGCGGCCCACTGGCGGCTGGCGGCTCTGGGATGTCTGGGTTTGGCTATACTTTCCACCAGTGCTTTGGTCTACATGAGCCTGACACGTCAGGTGGCCGCTTACGTTGTGCCGGTAAACCGGGTGGGAATGCCGGGCCGTATTGAACTGGCCAATGGACTTTATAAACCCGATACGGCCCAGATCGGCTACTTTGTCGGTCAGGTGGTGCGTTTGGTCCGGTCCCGTCCGTTGGACCCGGTGGTACTGCGGAATCAATGGTTGCAGGCCTATCACTTTTTGGCCGGAAATGCGGTGCGGGCCATGAATCAGTATGCGGCCTCACAAAGCCATGTAAGTACCGCTGCCCGAACCGTTCACCTGGTCAGCATTCTCCAGCGCAGCAAGACCACCTATCAGGTGCGCTGGATTGAGGCCACCTTTCGTCACGGCCTTGAAAAGCGGTCGGTGCGTTACACCGGTCTCTTTGAGATCAAATTGATCCCGCCGCATAACGCCCATGCGGTCTTTAACAATCCACTGGGTGTTTATATCACCAGTTTTACCTGGAGTCGTGACTTTGATGCTCCGGTGCAAACGGTGCGATAGCCGGAGAGAGAGACGCCCATGCCCAGCAGGGAAGTCTGCGGCGTGAAGAAAAAACTGTGAACCGACATTGAAAATTGGAATTCAGATAACCGCTTTTATTTAGGAAAGGATTTTTACATGAACATAGACATGAACTTCAAAACAAAAGGCTTCAAGGGTTTTGCCGGTTGGGGCTTGATGGCGGCACTGGGCCTGTTGGTCGGATGCACAGCGCAAAAGCCGGATATTGTTGTTGGGCCGGATACACGGCTGGTGCCCGCCCACCTTGTCTCCAATCCGGCCCCGCCCAAAGTCGTCGAGGTCAAGGTGCCGGTACTTGAGCCACAATTGCGGCCATTGCCGGTAACGATGGCTCGTAAAACCCAAGCCAGAAATTCGGGCAATGTTTTACAGAGTATTGCCAATGCGGTGGCCAGAGCCACACAGGAGCCGACACCCAAGGGATTTATTGATGCCGTTCAGTACTACAACTATGCCCCGGGCGTGGTGTATACCGCCATCACCAGTCCGGGCTTTGTCACCACCATCGCACTTGCTCCAGGCGAAAGATTGGAAAGCTGCGCCGCCGGGGATACGACCCGTTGGATTGTGCAGGAAGTCCATGCCGGTTCCGGGCCGCAGCGTCAGACGCTGGTGCTGGTCAAGCCTCGTCTACCGGATTTGAGCACCAACATGGTCATTACCACCAACCAGAGAATTTATCAGCTTGATCTACAGAGCGTAGCGGTGGGAGTTTATCAGACCATGATCGCATGGCACTATCCATTTGGTGATCTGATCATGATTCGCCACACGATGCAACGGGAAAACAGTCGCCAGGCAGCCATTCTGGGCCGAAACATGAATTTATCCCAGATGAATTTCAATTATCTGATTCTCAAGCAGAAGGGCAAAACGCCGCCATGGACGCCGCTAAGAGCTTTTGACGATGGGACAAAGACCTTCATTGAGTTCCCACCGGAACTCGGCGTTACAGCAGCACCTCCCCTGTTTGTGTTGGGTCGCAATGGACGATCCCAGATTGTCAACTACCGAATCGAAGGCAATTACTACGTCGTCGATCAATTGTTCAATGAGGCGGAACTGCGTCTGGGTGAAAATCCGCAGACCATTGTGCGAATTGTGCGGGCCAAGCCCAAATAACATGGAGAAACACAGCAAGGCAATCACGGATCAGAAAGAATTTTTAACATCACAACCCATGTAATGAGAGGAAAAGCGATGGATGAAATAACCAATAAAGACACAAACGAAATCATTGAACCGCAAACCGTTGCAGAGAACATGACACCGGAACCCAGCCTGGGTGACACGGATGTGGGTGCTTCTGCATTGCCTTTGGATGGGCAGTCCGCCACAGCGGCACCACCGCAGGTTTCCGAGATGCATCTGACGACCGATGCCGAATCCTCGGAGCAAACTCAACGGCAAGCCAATGATCCCGTGAATGGTTTTATCGGAAATTCCCCAGATCAGATGCCAGACCCTTATCATCTGCCGGATGAGAAACAAGATGGCCAGACGGTGCTGCGTATGCACACGCCGCAACCAAGGGTGACGCGGTTAAAACCCAGGGCGGTCATGTTGATACTGCTGGCCGCCGCAGGCGCGGTGGGCACCGCCCTGTTCATTGGTCTGGGCGGTGGGCCATCGGTTCCGCAGGTACAAAGACGGCCGTCTTCCAATGCGGTTGTACAGTCGTCCGGCGAAGTGGCCGACAACAATGCTCTTTTGAGCACGTTGCCGCAGACGTACACCTGGCCGCAAGCGGATAGCCATGCCGCCGCTGCGGTTCCAGGCCATTTGGCAAAGCCAGCCAAGAACTCATCTGCGGTGTCCAAATCGACCACCGCACCGGATCGGCAGCGGATGCGTGACTTAAAATCCTTGCAGCGCCAATGGCGTCAGGCGATGAATGCCCCGGTCGTTTTTGCCGGTATGGCGGATTCGGTCAATAGCAATGGCGTCACGGCAACGTCGCCGATGGCTAATGCGTCCTCGCCGGACCCAGATAACGGATTGCTCACTTCTGGCGGTGTTATTCCACCGGGATTTCAAAGTCCGTATGGAAATTCAAGCCAGGGGATTGGCTCCGGCGACCAAGGTACCGCAATTCAACAGGAGCATCGGGCCTTTATGAAATCATCCGCTGGGGTTCAATCCTATTTGGCCCAACCGTTGACGCCGCCGGCATCCCCCTATGAAATTCAGGCTGGCACCGTGATCCCCGGCGCTCTGGTAACCGGTATTAACAGCGATCTGCCGGGCCAGATCATCGGCACGGTGACGCAAAACGTCTTTGATTCCGTTTCTGGAAAATATCTGCTCATACCGCAGGGATCGCGGTTATTAGGCCGTTACAGCAGTGTGGTGGGCAATGGTGAAAACCGAGTATTGGTGGCTTGGCAGCGGTTGATACTGCCCAATGGCGATTCTATTGTGCTTGATGCCATGCCGGGTACCAACCAGGAAGGTCAATCGGGTCTTCATGATCAGGTAAATTACCACTTTGCCAAACTCGCCCAGGCTGCGGCCTTGAGTACGGCTATCGCCTACGGCGGCAATCTGGCCATTAATCCCAACAGCACCTCCACCAATCAGGATGTGGTGGGTAATACGATTGCCCAGGAAGGTTCCCAGATCGGCCAGAAGATTATTGACCGACAACTCAACGTGCAGCCAACGATTACAATTCGGCCCGGCTGGCCGTTTCGGGTTCTGGTCAACGAGGACATGATATTAAAACCATATCGGCCTTGAGGCCGCTGATGAATGTTAAATCATTTGACGGAACTGAACAACGCATCAGACAGAAAAGACCTTACAAACAACCGTAAAAGGAGAATAAATTATGACCGACATATCACTACCGGCATTTCATCACACGGCGACAACCCAGTGTAATATTAAAGTTGATTACCGTATGGGGTTGGATTTACAACTCTACCGGCAGTTCTACAAGCAGGCTTACAATGCGGAGGTTGCCGATGCGGACCTGGTGCGTGAGATGGCCCGGCGATTTATGGATGCGGACCGGGAGTTTCAGGCGTTCAAGACCAGACTCGCCGCTGCCAACGTCCGCAAAGCACCAAAGATCAACTCTGCGAATGACGTTAAAAATAGGCCAACACTAAACGGTTCTGGGGCAGTGTCGTCATGACCGATGGACGATTAAATCATAATTGATTATTAGATTTGCGGCGTTTTAAAAACAAGAAAGATGCAGCGTGCATGGTCATGTTTATCGTTTCATCAAATTAAGTGACTTGTGTGGCCTCGGCAATTCTCCGTTAGTTCATCATCATTCTCGACCACACCATTCGATGAATCCCCGTCGCAAAAAGAAGTGACTGTGGCAGCCAACCTTCCGCCAAATCGACGGATGCAGAGAAATTGTATTGTCACCATACTCGTGAAGCCGCCACTGTGGCTTGGCATCCGGCAATAAACTTACTTGTACTATTGCTCCGCATCCACATGGACAGATCATCGCCACGAACCACTTTTTTTCCCCTTCGCCCATCACATAGACTGTATCAGCGTCGAGCGTTTCAGGCAACTCTTCCAGATATACGGTGCGCAATCGCTTGGGAGTTCGTCTGTACCTTGAGACAAGCCGAATCCATATCCGTGAGACCACACCAGCAATAAATCTTATCATGCTATTTGCTGCCCTTAGCTTAGTTCCGGCTTATCGAGCAACGGTGCGACATCGCCACGTCCGAGTTCTTTGCTAAGCACTATACAAGTCTGCATTTTCGATTCTGTTTCTTTAAACGTTAGGCCTTCGTGTAACCCAATACGCTGTGAGGCAAATTCCTCATTTGCGGGGATGCGGTAGCGATGGATTCTCGCCAGCAATTCATTGACCGCCATTGCCGCGACCAGCGTGTTGACACTGATGACGGCTGGCCTATCCTCTTGGACCAAACGAATGTACTTTTCTCGCCGCCTGCGGCGGTATTCAGTAGGATCATCCCGCCTGAGTAATTCTGCCTGCACATCCTCTGATGTATACACGCCGCGTGATTTTAAACTAGATCGCCCAGGTTGCAAGTAATGCACCGCGCCCCAAATCGTATCAATGCCGCCGTGCGGCAGCGAATTGAGTTGCACGCCCAGATCAAAATATGGCAAGGAATAAAACGCCGCAGCTCTGTTCAATAAGTCTCTTCCATACCATGTATCCATACATCCAACCACCACATCGCATTCGGCAATCGCCTTTACTGCTTGGGAGGTGTCGATATCAATCGCCATCGCGGCGACTCTTGTTCCAAGACCGATTTTGCCGATGGCATCAGCCAGAACCTCGACCTTGAAACGGCCTATATTGGCATCGGCTGCTGTCGCCATATAGATGCGGTTTAGGTTCCTCCATTCGACCCGATCAGGATCAATGAGCACAACCCAACCGACACCAAGTCTTACAAGTTGTTCAATCAGCGGGCTTCCAGTCCCTGAGCAGCCAACGATCGCAATCTTCATGCGTCTTAGAATCTCGACTGTTCCCTCCCCAAAAGCCTGGGCATGACGCTGCACGAACTCGGGCAAGCCATAACCATTACCCTCTGCGTACCAGAAACACAGGTCATCTCCGACAATGGATACCAACTCCACAGGCATCTTCTTGCAATCAGGCAAAATTGTTCTTGCAAAAATGCGTCCGTCAGCGCCCGGTAACATCACAGCGCTCAAATGAGGCCTATCGTCTTCAAGTAGGTCATCGACCGATCTAAAAAAACTGCCATCCGATTGATCATCTCGGGCGGAAAAGCTATCCAATCCTCCAGGATGACTGTGAATCTTCATGATAGCCATGCCGCGCTGCATTGCCGCCATGATTAATGGGTCGGCGAAACGGGTCGGCCAGTCAACACTGACTTCGGTACGAATACATGCGTCGTGCGGAATCAGGGTGATTTGATGAGCACAGAACACAACGCGTTCCTCGCCGTCACGCCGCCCGCATAGAACCAGGGCGGCTGCCTCAAGCCCATCACCTGGAAACAGGTGTGCCAAGAGCTGCGCATGTTGATGGCTGGTCAATCTCAAAGCATAACGCATGCTGATTCCTATCGTTTTGGTTCAGAGTCTAACCATTGCTTAATACGCAGGTGATGTGTGGCCAGGCTATCAATGCCATCACGCCATGAGTAGTGCCGTGACCAGCGCTGATACATTTTGCCGTCAATAGACTGCGTAGCGACCGCGTTGATGCCCTTACCATCCGTACGCTCGAGAAGTGGCAGAAAATAAGCCATGTCTAAAGCTCCCGGCGGATAGCCCCCTTCGATACGAATGGCCAGCGTCGCTGTCTGTTGTTTATACCCAGTGGGTAACGCATGATTGTGTATGAGAAGCCATTGCACTGGGCCGTCTTTGATAGTCTCCCACCGCAACAGTAGCGAGTTAAGGTATGCTTCATCCTCTTTGGGCAGCAAGAAATGGCGACGTGGCGAAGGCTCAATCTTAGCAGATTCTACTTCGTTCGCCGTTGCTTGCTGGCCATCGCCTTGCGTCAGTTCCATCGTCACAAAACGTTCAAGACCAGGCTGTCCAAGATCAACTACCTCATCCGGAGAAATTTCCCGCATGAGTCCACCGTGCAGCTTCTGATGGATTCGCCACGCTGAAGGCAACTTATGCACTAGCTGTAATAGCTCCAAGCCAGTAATAAACTGCTTCTCAACCGTGAAGTATTCTCGGTCAATTCGGAGCCTATATGTTTTCGCTCGGGGCGGTTTGCAATTCTGCTTGCCGAATGCCTCGATGTCGACAATTTCCACAAGTTCGCCCTGCTCGATATTTGTGGGGCGATCCTTTGATTCTTCGGGCCGATGTGATTGATCTGACATAGCGATTTCCTTTCTGTAAATGTCACCATTTTCTTCGAGCCGGAATTCCGCAAAATCAGGGCCCATAGTTGCCCCAGTCCCAAAAGCCGGTACGATTGGCTTTCAGCCAGTGGATTGTCGCGTCTTATCGCGGCTCGGTCGTTCTGCTACTTTATGCCGCTGAGCCAATTGAATTCGCCGCGCGAGATGAAAAATTGCATGCCGTGGCACAATAGGCGATCTAACCGGCATAAATTATTGTAGCATTGTTGGCGTTGCGCCAGGGAAGGTCGTTTGCAGGAATTACTTGATCTCAATAATGTAGAACAGGATCGACTGTATAAGCGGCTTACGCATCACGCTAATTGCAAGATGCACCGTTTAACGTGGCGCGGCGCATACATCGCCCGTGGCGGGTCTGTTCCCAAAGCCTATGAGGCTGGCGATTTTGTTAATGATGCCGTTCAGAAGGCGCTTGATGGTGATCGCAATTGGAACCGTCAGGCCTATCCGACGCTCGAAGGTTTTCTTCAGTCGATTATTGACAGCGACATCAATCACATGGCCGAGTCGGTGGACAATGCTAAAGTCCGGCGTGAGTCATATACTGCTGGAGAGGGGACACCTTCCGGCTTGTGTGAGATATTGGGGCGTGAATCGGAACCAATCAGAATATTAATTGATGAAGAATGTCGGAAGCAATTTCATCAAGCTGCGATCCAAGCACTCAAGGA